>CAOXTD010000011.1:0-36967 GCA_948560265.1 uncultured Clostridia bacterium
TCGAATCATTGCCGGGCTGGAGTTTCCGGACAGCGGACGGGTGATTCTAGAGGGCCGGGATATTACGGAACTGAAACAGGAGGCAGCAAAGCTTAGAACAGGATATTATGGCGTTTGGGCAACTTATCGTAATTTATCAGTAGAGGAAGCTGCTGATAAAATAAAGGCAGGAATACCATATATTGTACGCTTTAAATCTATGGGAAGAGAAGATAAAAAGATTAGACATCATGATGTGATTAAAGGGAATATTGATTTCCCAGAAAATGACCAAGATATTGTTATTATTAAAGCAGACGGTCTTCCAACTTACCATTTTGCTCATGCAGTAGATGATCATTTAATGCGAGTAACACATGTCATTCGTTCAGATGAATGGGTATCTTCATTACCATTACACTTAGAGCTATTTAAAACTTTAGAATTTGAAACACCAAAATATTGCCATTATGCACCAATTCTAAAAGAAGAAGATGGCAAGAAGAGAAAAATCAGTAAAAGAAAAGACCCAGAAGCAGCAGTTAGCTATTATCATGAAGAAGGAATACCAGCACAATCTGTATGTGAATATTTAATGAATATAGGAAACTCTAATTTTGAAATGTGGAGAAAAAACAATCCAAATGCACCAATGTCAGAATTTACATTTGATATTAGTAAAATGAGTGTGAGTGGAGCTATTTTTGATATTGTGAAGCTATTAGATGTTTCTAAAAATGTTATTTCTAAATATACTAAAGAAGACATTTATGAGGAAGTATTAGAATGGTCAAAAAGATATGATAAAGAACTAGAGGATTTATTACAAGATAAAGAATATGCATTAAAGATTTTTGGAATAGAAAGAGGCAATAGCAAGCCTAGGAAAGATATTGCTAAATGGTCTGAAGTAAAAGATGCTATTTCTTATATGTATGATGATAAATTCTTAAACACTACTAATGAGTTGGAATATGGAAAAATTAATGATAAAGAAGAAATTAAGAAAATATTAGCAACATACTTAGAAAAATATTTTAATATCAATGATGATAAGCAAACTTGGTTTGATAAAATGAAAGATTTGTCAGAAGAATTAGGATATGCAAGAGAAGTAAAAGAATTCAAGCAAAATCCTGAAAAATGGCCAGGACATGTAGGCGACATCAGTACTGTATTGAGAGTAAGCTTAACAGGTAGAGGGCAAACACCAGATTTATATGAAATTATGCAAGTATTAGGAAAAGAAAGCATTGAAAAAAGAATTCAAAATATATTATAATTGCTAACTTTGTATTAGAGAAAAGAGAGGTGAATTCTTTTATGGAATATAACATAGGAGATGTAGTAAGAACGAAAAAACAACATCCTTGTGGAAGTAAATTATGGGAATTAACCCGAGTAGGAGTTGACTTTAAATTAAAATGCTTAGGTTGTGGACATGTTGTTACATTGGAGAGACAAAAAGCATTAAAAATAATTACAAAGAAAGTAGAAAAAGAAGCATAAAATTTGATGAATATAAAAAAGAAGGGGCGACGTTTTCGAAAAAACGTCGCTCCTTTTTTAGAGAAAAACAAACAATGATGAATAACGGTCAACCTGCTTTAGCAGGGAGTGTAGATACTGATGGCGCGCTTACCGAAGCGTGCTTCCTCAGAAAGTGACCGGATTTTGGCCAAAGTCTTTTTGGATGCCCAGATAAGGAGGTCTTCTCCTCTTTGCTGAAAAGTACAGTTAGGAAACTGCCTTTTCAGGGCATTGGTAAAGCTGTCGGTAGCCCCCTCGTTTGCGAAGGTAATCTTGATGTCTGCGGTTTTTTTGTTTGCCATAGGTCTTTCCCCTTAAAGATTATTTGTCCAACTAGAACAAATAGAAACTTTGCAAGTTCTATTGAACATATAACTATTATACAACAAAAAGGCGTAAAAGTCAATGTGACCAAAGACTTAGATACACTCTACTGATTAAAAACAAACATGTACTATAGGATGTCAAAAAATAATTAATAGTATAAAATATAACAAAATGTTATTGACTTTATAAAAATTTATTTGTACAATAATGATAATAAATTTAGATATATATGAAGAAAATAAATGGGCACTAAAGTATAAAAAAATAATATCTAAATGTATAAAAGTAGAAAAAATGCTAAAAATAGTACAAAAGAAATTTAAAAAGAAAAGGAGGACATCATTTATTCCATCTATGTAATAAATGATAAAAAGAAAAATGACAAAACAAGAAAGAAAAATAATTTTAATAGGAGTAGGGGTTGTAATAGTTGCATTACTTATTCTACTAATAGTTAATGGGGTTAGAAAAAAAGGAGACGAAGATGTAGGCAAGACAAATACACAAGTAGAGCAAAATGCAGAAAAATATACAACTAATTTAGAAGGCGGAACAAAGCTAAATAAAAGTGAAGAATTTAACAAAAACAAGAAATATAAAAGTATAGAAATTAGTAATATACAATTTACGTATGAAAATGGAAAAAGTGTATTATTAGCAACAGTAAAAAACACAGCAAGTACAAAACATGCCAGTGAAATAGTCAAACTTACTATATTAGGCGAGAATAATCAAGTAATAGACGAGGTAAATGCAATAATACCTGATATGCAGGCAGGAGAAACGAAACAATTAAATGCTACTATTAGTGGGGCAGATAGTGTAAATGCAAAAGACTTTAGAATAGAGGAGAAAAAATAAAGAACAAAGGAAAATTGGAGGCAAAATGAAATGAAGAGAATAAACGCTGAAAGCGTTGAGACTGTACACACACACACACACACACACACACACAAGTAATTCTATAAAAAACAATAAAAAAAGTAAATGGATAAATAGCCAGAGTAACTCAGGCGTATGCATGAAAAATTCTACAACTGGTATTACTCTGGTTGCTTTGGTTGTAACGATAGTAGTACTTTTAATACTAGCAGGAATAAACAATATATAGAAAAATGCAGTAATACCAGCACTTTGCCGATTTACTGCATTTCATTTGTTATTAGTTTGTTATTTACCAAGTAAGTTTTAGTAAGTCTTACGAGGTTTTTCTTTCATTTTTTAGTACATAAATTTTACCTGCTTTGAAGGTTACCATTTTTATTGCTTCTAGTTTTTCTTCCATAGAAACATGGTTATAAATATCATCTCCAGTATTACCATTTTTATGACCAAGGATAGAGTTTATTATTGTTGGTTTAACATTTAGTTTTTGTAATTCTGTCTCTAATCCATGCCTTCCGCAATGTGCAGTTTTACCTTTTATAAATTCATGTTTTTCTATAAAACTATTATTATAATAATTATTGTAGTCTGCATAAAATAGTCTTTTGCCATTTGCTTTCATAAACAAAAATTCATTTTTTGGATCATAGTATTTTTCAAAGATATATTTAACTAGAGGGTGTACAGGAATTTCTCTGTTAATACCATTGTCGGTTTTTAATCCTCCAACAAAATAATTATCTTCTAAATGTATCTTTTCAGTATAGATAAAACATAATTCTTCAGCACGACATCCAGTATAGTTTGCTAACAGTAAAATGTCTTTGACTATTTCTTCCTTTTTATCTTCAGGTTGTATATTCCATAAATATTCAATTTGTTCATAAGTAAAAGGTGTTCTTCTTGAGGTGCTGCTAATAGGTGTTTTCTTTATATGTTGAGCATAACTTTTATCTATAATATCTTCTTGGAATGCATACTTATCCATATTTTTATATAGCTGCACCATTTGTTTTATAGCACTAGGGGTTTTTCCTGATTCTTGCATATATTTTTGAAAATCTGATGTTCTTAATTCCCTATATATAACATCATATAATCCTGTAGAATTATGATATGCAGTTAGCATATTTCTTGAGTTATGATAAGCATATTTGTTTTCAGGCTTGATATGATCTTCTAATTCTTTTTTTATTTCCTTTTCATCAGGAAATAAAGCCTCTTGCATTTCTTCAAATACTTGTTTGAATGTATAGTGCTTTTTGTCTTTTCTATGTATTGAGGACTTTTTACTATCAACTGGAACTAATGGATAAGGCTTATCTGTTCCAGGAAAACAAGTAAAAATTATAATACGATCATACTTGGTTCTGTCAATTTTCAAAGGGTAAGGATTTTTATTCCAGTTTTCTAGGCATACCAAAGCATCTAATTCCGCCTCAAAAGTATCTATATCAAAATATATTGGTTTACCTGATTCATCTTTTCCAATTAGTAACCTTGGAGCATATGGCTTATATCTGCCCTTTCCTAAAAATACAACTGTTCCTGTACCATTTCTTCTTCTATTAAAATTATTATTCACTAAAAAAACCTCCATTTTTCATCAATAACACTTGAAAAATGAAAGCTTTTTATATATAATATAAAAGTATTCACTTCTCGAAGTGTTTACGCTCCGGATAATGTGTGGTGTTCCGCAAAAAACTAAACACATTGTCCGATTTTTTTATAATTTTATATTTCTTTTTTCTTCAGGTATTTTACAATTTACACTTTCAATAATATTGTTACAAACATTATGATTTAATGACCTAAATATTAGTGTATTTGTTTCATTTGTATTTGTAGTATAAACGATAGTTAAGTCATATACTAATTGAGATATTTCTTTTGTACCCAATCCAGATAAACCTCCAACAACTGCTCCAGTAGATCCAAATAACATATTACCAGCAATTCCTCTTTTTACAACACTTTTTTTCTTTTCTGTAACTTGTCGATTTGCATTTTGCTGAATAGTGATAACTTGAGAAATGTTAAGTTCAAATCTCTGTTTACTATTCATAGTTTCAATAATTAAAGCATCATTTATTAAAGAAATAATGCAGGATGTTTGTGCTGCTAAAGGTAGTCCTTCTAAATGAATCAAGGGGCAACTTAAATTATTGTTTTTATTCTTAAATAGTCCCATGTAAACCTCCTTTTTTGAATGCACTTTTATTTTGAGATAAAACTACATCTCCAATTACTTTTATTCTTGATAATTCTAATTCTTCAGATTTAGAATTCATAAAGTATAATTTACAAATGTTAGCTTCAGAGAATATCTTTGCAATATCGTAATAAGAATCATCTATCAGTAAAAGTAAAGTATGGCCATCGATTATATTTTCTTGTAAATATATAACAGCTATATCATCTTTACCAAGCAAAGGGAGCATTTTATCATTTGCAGCTTTTACAGCAATATAGTCTTTTGTATCATATTCAAAAGGAAAATATCCTACTTTAACCATATTATTAGTAGATATGGAATATAAAGGTATTCCTATATTATTTGGAAGAATAACAATATCTTTTATTTTTTGATCTATAACTTCCAAAATTTCAAATAATTTTTTTGTTTTATCATTATTGCCATAATTAGCTTCTATATAATTGCTTAACTCGTGCAAAATAGTAGAGTTTTTTTCATTTTGGTGTATTAGTATATTGAAGATATAATCTTTATCTATATTATTTATATGAAGAGAATCTATTTCATTTTCAAAGTCCCTACATATATTTTGTGCTATGATTTCTTTAGATGAAGTATTTGAATCCAAATATCCACATACCTGCATTAACTCATCATAAGTTGTTATTCCTCTAGAAGCCTCCGCAATTTTTTCTAGCACTTTAGGAGTTGGGGGAGCCTGGAGCCTAAGGTTTATATATTTAGAAAAATAGCTTCTGCTTTGGCGAGTAGTATTAGCCAGTTCGCTTATGCTGCCATATAACTTCACTATTTTATTCAAGATATCACTAAATTTTTTTTGGTCAAACATTACGCTAAACCTCCTTACAAACATATTATATAACGGAGTGAAAAAAAAATCAACAAAAAATGTGAAAAAAAAGTACAAAACCTATTGACATTATAAAAACATAAGTATATAATGCAAGTGTGAAAAAAAAGCACACATGAGAAAGGAGAGATAATATGGCTGCACAAATGGAAGCAAAAGTAGAAAAGGTTAGGCTACTTATTAAAGAGAAGTTCCACGATAACAACTCCTATTTTGCAAAGGAAATAGGAATGGGAAGGGAATATGTGAGTGCAATAGTAAATGAAAGAATAACTGCAGATAGTCCAAAATTCTGCAATGCACTTATTGCTTATTGTGAAAAGAACAGTCTCGATTACAAAGAATATGTAGAAATCACATAATTTTTTTTGAAAATAGTGTGAAAAAAAAGCACAGGAGGAACAAAAAAATGAAAAAATTAAAATTGCGGAACACCACACATTAAAGGAGGTAAACATGGAAGATTTGAAACCAGTTGAAACTCTAACACCTTATGAAGCTGCTAGAATGATACACGCTAACGCAGAGTATATAAGGGCAGGGTTAAGAAGCCAAAGATTGCCATTTGTAAACTTTGGAAGTGCAACTCCACCCAAAAAACCTGGAGGAAAATGGAGTTATAACATTATAAAAAGTAAATTCTTAAAAGAATACGCTGGAATAATAGAAGGAGTGAATAAAAATGAAAATAGTAAATAAGAAGAAATTTTTAGTAAGAATATTAGAGATAGCCATAATTATAGGGACTATCATACTGACAATATTAGCAATAAGCTACGCAAACAAGATAAGAGGTCGTATAGCATATGGAGGAGAATACTTAATACCAGTTTTGGGTCTATTGATTATATTAGTAATTGAAACAATTTATGAAGAAAGCGAAAGTAAAAAAAGAGGTGGAAAAAATGGAAGAAAATAAACCAGATAGACTAGATAAATGTTACTATTGGCACATTATAACATTGGCCACAATGAAATATAAATTAAGAAATTTGATGAAAGGGGTGAGATAAATGCCAGGAAAGCATATGAAAGATGACAGTACTAACTTAAATGAAAAGCTACAAAATGATAAAGACTTCAAAATAGAACTGCTAAATTCACAATTAGATCATAAAAATAATGAAATAAAAGATTTTAAGCAGCAGATATTAAGTACATTAAAGCGAATCGTTGATATTGGCGAAGCTAATAATTATAATGATTCGAAAATTGCAATAAGAAAAATGAAAGAAATCGCAGAAGAAAGCTACAGAAGGATAGCAGTGACTTATATGATTTGGATTTACCAAGTCAGGAAAATGAAATAGAACTACAGACCACCGGCAAAAGTAGTAAATAGTTCTAATTAAAACACTTATATAAATGTTTCTTTGAGTATTGTAGCACACATATTTAAAGAAATCAAGAGAGGAGTAATATGGAAATACATGAATTAAACCAGGACTTAATACGAAGGGCAAACAATAATAGTTTCTATAATAGAGGAAGTCACGCAGAACAAAGCTATAAATCATATATTAACGAAGTTATGGAGTGGCCAATATCTGATGCTAAAAAACAAAAAATATTAGATCAAGTTTATAAAAAATGTTCAAAAATGTTAGAGTATGAAGCACAGCATGTACCAGTTATGGTAGCAGGACCAGCAAACTATAATGCTAAAAAGCTCGACAAAAGTGAACAAATATTACAAGCATCACAAGAATTTTGCAAATGGTTTGATGATTTAAGAGAGCAGGTAGAAAACGCAAAAAAAGAAGATTCAAAAGATGAAAAAGTAAAATATATTGTTGGAGGAATAAAAAGACTTATGCAACTAGGGTTAGATCCAACAAAAGACATTATGAGCCTAGCAACTATTGATAATAAAAAATTTATAGAAATATATGAGCAACTACAAGAAAAATATAAATGGAGAAAAAACAGTAACATATATAAATTATATCAAGCATCAATTAATGGGGAAGTAAAAGAAATAAAAAAAGAAATAGTTTATGAAGATGAAAATTTTACATCTTATATTGAGGGAGATCGAGCTTATATAAAATTTACTATGAAGTGTAAGCCACAACTAATATATGCCTTGAAGAAAAAAGGCTGGTGGTGGAATACCTATAAGGGAGCATGGAGTACATACTTAGATAGAGTAGATGTAGAATGGATCAAAAATATAAGTGAAAAGTATGAAGAATATTTGTAAAAGGAGAGGTAAAAATGGAGAAATGTCCTAAATGTGGAGGACCACTTGGAAAAAGACCAGCGTTAAGTCGTAGAGATAATAAAACAGATATATGTGCTGACTGTGGATTTAAGGAAGCAATGGAAGATGCACAAGCAATAATAAATAGGGAAGGAAGGAAATGTAATGGAAATAAAACTGTTTAACTTAAAAATGAAAAACTTTAAGGGGATAAAAGAATTAGAAATTGCATTTGATGGCAAGAATACAGACATATATGGTAAAAATGCAACAGGAAAAACCACGGTATTTGATGCTTTCAAATGGTTATTTTTTGACAAAGATAGTAACGACAGAAAAGATTTTAATATAAAAACACTAGACAAGGACAATAATCCAATACACCATTTAGAACACGAAGTAGAAGCTACTTTAATAATAGATGGACAAGACATGATATTTAGAAAAATGCTTCAGGAGAAATGGGTAAAGAAAAGAGGACAAGAACAACAAGAATTTTCTGGCCACGAAACTAGTTATTGGATTGATGAAGTACCAGTAAAGAAGAAAGATTATGAGGAAAAAATCAATAATATTATACCAGAAAGTCTATTCAAACTAATAACGGATCCATTGTTTTTTAATAATCAAATGAGCTGGAAAGAAAGAAGAGAGTTATTAGTAAACATTTCAGGAACTACTATTACAGATGAGGACATCCTAAATTCAAATGAACAATTTGAAATATTAAAAAATAATTTAGATGGAAGAACAATAGAAGATTATAACAAGGTTGTAGCCTCTAAAATTAAAGACTTGAACAAAGAGAAAGAAAAAATACCAATAAGAATAGATGAGCTAACTAATACATTAATTACAGAACATGATATTAATTATGAAGAACTAGAGAAAGAAAAGGCTAATTGTAAAGTAGAAATACAAAAAATAGATGCAGAAATGACAGATATTCAAACTAGAGCTAAAGAAAATATGAAAAAAGCTGACCAATTAGCAGCAGCAAAAAACGAGTTAAATACATTGAAACTAAAACTAGAAACAGAACATAGCAAGCAGCAATCGGAAGCTACAATAAAACTTGAAAGTGAAAAGGCCATATTAGAAAGTAGAAAAAGAAATTTTGTAGCAGAACTAGAAGAAAGAAAACAAAAGGTAGAAAATGCAGAATCTAGTAAACAAGAATTATATAAAAAATGGGATGAACTATTAAATACAAAGTTAGAATTTGATCCAAACTCATTTATTTGCCCTACTTGTAAAAGGGAATATCCAACAGAAAAGAAAGAAGAATTAAAAAGCACATTTATAAGTAACTTTAATGAACACAAAGGGAGCGAAAAGCAACGAATAAACAAAGAAGGACAGGCTTTAAATAGTGTTATAGAAGAAAATAGAAATAAGATAGAAGAACTACAAGAGATGATACAAAAAACAGAAAAAGAGTTATTGGATATAAATACAAAATTAGAAGAAAATGCAAAAGAACAAAGCAGCATAGGACCTTTTGATGTAACTAAATTACCACAATACCAGGAGAAAGTAAAACAGGTTGAGGAGCTACAAACAGCAATATCTAAAATCGTACAAAGTGATACTACAGAAATTAGCGATAAAAAAGCAAAGCTAGTGGATCAAATAAATGAAATAGATAAGAAACTAAATGAAAGAGATACGCAAGAGAAAACGAAAGCTCGTATAGAAGAACTAGAAGCGGAAGAAGAAAGTATATCGCAAAAAGTACAAGAGCTGGAAGCACAACAATATCAAATAGAAGAATTTACAAAAACAAAAGTAGAATTATTAGAAAACGCAATCAATAGTAATTTTGAGATAGTACGATTCAGGTTATTTGATACACAAATTAATGGTGGACTTGTTGAGTGCTGCGATACACTTGTAAATGGTGTACCATATGCGGATGTAAATAATGCACATAAAATACTAGCTGGATTAGATATTATAAAAACTTTATCTAGATTTTACAACACATCAGCACCAATATTTATAGATAATAGAGAAAGTATAAATAGCCTACATACAATAAGTGCACAAATAATTAGCTTGATAGTAACTGAAGATCAAAAGTTAAGAATCGAGGTGGTTTAAATGGAGAAAAAAATATATTCATCATATGCTTTCAAAGAAAATGAAAGGGAAATGATGAAAATAAATGGACAAATATATGAAGAATTAAAGAAAAAATACAAAATATTAAAAGTTAGTGATATTGACCATAAAGTACCTACAAGCGAAGAATTAGAACAAAACGATATAGTTTATTCAAGAAAAGCCTGCTATGGCCATGGAGAATATAGAATTTATAAATGTCCTAATGAGGTAACATTAGATGAATTAGCATTAATATGTGATAGTGGAAATCTATGTTTTGGATATAGTGGAAGCAAATATAAACTATCAGTATTTGAAGATTAAAAAGAGGAGGAAAAATAAATGAATAGTGAAATGTTAAAAGTATCAAGTAAATCAAACCCAAATTCAGTAGCGGGTGCAATAGCAGGAATAATAGCAGAAAAAGGAAAAGTAGAATTGCAAGCAATCGGGGCAGGAGCAATAAACCAAGTAGTAAAAGCAATAGCAATAGCAAGAGGATTTGTAGCATCATCAGGGGTAGATCTAGTATGTATTCCTGCATTTAGTATAGTAAATATAGAAGGCGAAGAAAGAACAGGAATGAAATTTATTGTAAGGGGGACAAATTAAAGATGGAAGAATTAAATGAATTGGAAAAAGTAGGAATAGCTTTTATAAGTGGACTTGTAGCAGGTAATGCATTAAAAGAAGCGGATCAGGAAGTAGATGCGGAGGATAATAACAAAGAAACAAAAGATAAGGTTATGGTAGGAAAAATTGAAGGCAAAGATGCTGAAGAATTTATAAAAATGATTAAAAAAATGGGGGTTGAATAATTATGAGTAAAGAAAAGGAATTAGTAAAAACAGAAAATAGTGAGTTAAGAAAGTTTGATGCTTTCAAAAGTGTAGGAGATTTTGCACAAGTATATAGGATGTCAGAAGCACTAGCAAAAAGTACAATTATTCCAAAAGATTATTATAATAACCCAGCCAATATTGTTATAGCAATAGATGTGGCGAATAGACTAAATGCTAACCCTTTAATGGTTATGCAAAACTTATACATAGTAAATGGTAGGCCAGCTTGGAGCAGTCAGTTTTTAAGTGCAACAATAAATGCAAGTAAAAAGTTCAAAACAAATATACAATATGAAATGATAAACGAAGGAAAACCTGATATGAAATGCAGGGCATATGTTTTAGATAACGATGGAAATAGATTAGATGGGCCATGGATCACAATGGAAATGGCTGAAAAGGAAGGCTGGATAAATAAGTCAGGAAGCAAGTGGAAAACAATGCCTGAAGTAATGATTAGATATAGAGCTGTAAGTTTCTTTGCAAGATTACATTGTAGTGATTTAACAATGGGATTTTATACTGCAGAAGAAGCAATAGAATTAAACCCAGAGGATTATATAATTGTGAGCCAGGAGGAAGCGGTTAGTAAAGAAGTGGAAGAAAACGCAAATACAGAAGAAATTGATATAGAAGAATCACCAGCAGAAGAAAACGAAGAAATAGTTGAAAAAGAAAATGAAAAAGATGATGCTGCATCAGTAAATGAAAAAGATCCAAAAGAAGAAAAACCAGCGTTTTAATGAAACTAAAAGTATTAGGTAGCAGTTCATCAGGTAACTGCTACCTGATAGAAGCCTCACAAGCAGATAAATTGATATTAGATGCAGGTATCAATTTTAAGGAGGTACAGAAGCAACTTGAATATAACTTTAGAGGGATAAAAGGTGTGTTGGTTACACATGAACATATGGACCACTTAAAATATGCTCCTGACTTTGCTAGAAATGGAATAAATATATATGCATCAGCAGGGACTTTTCAAAAGCTAAAGTTAACAGGTCATAGGTTTAAGATAATAGAAGCATTAAAGCAATTTGAAATAGGTAATTTTATAATATTACCATTTGACACACAGCACGATGCAGCAGAGCCATTAGGGTTTCTAATACAATACAAGCCAACTGGCGAAAAATTGCTTTATGCTACAGATACATATTATATAAAATACAAGTTTAGTAAATTAAATTATTTACTTTTAGAGTGCAACTATAATACGGAAATTGCAAAAGAAAATATGGAAAATGGAGTAATAAATAAAACTAGATATAGCAGATTATTAGAAAGCCATTTTAGTTTGGAAAATGTACTGAAGTTTTTACAAGCTAACGATCTAAAGTACACCAAAAATATCGTACTTTGCCACCTTTCAAATGATAATTCAAATCAAGGAATTATGCAAAGCAAGATATATGAACAGACAGGAATACAAACTACTATTGCACAACCAGGACTAAATATTGAACTAAGGTTATATCCATTTTGATGGGGTGGTTATATGAATAGTATAAAAGCAATAAGTCAATTAGAGAATCTAAAACAAGATAGATTAAGTTTCATTCATAATAATAAACTAGATGAGATTTATTTAGAAGATATAAAGGCTATAAGTTTAGCGATAAAAGCATTAAAAAAATGCCCAGATATACAAGATAATTCTTTTAAGTGCAGAATGTGTGGTAAAGAATTGAAAACATGGAAAAGTATTCAAAGAGGTTTTGGTCCAGTTTGTGAAGGTAGATACTTAAACGATGTATATAAAAATCAGCAAATTACAATGGATACTGTTCTAAAAGATAAAGGAAAGGAGAGGTAATAATATATGGCCATAAAAAAAGATGTTTACTATTTTAGTCATGATGCAAATGCATTATCGGATCCCAAAATACTAGCAATGAGATGTGACTATCGGTTTTGAATCATATGGCTTATACTGGGCCATTATTGAAATGCTGCGAAATGAAGCAACATACAAATTACCTCTTAATAAAAATACATATAGGGCAATAAAAATGCAAACAGGAACAAGTATAGATGTGGAGAAATACTTGTCGGATTGTATAAATGAATATACAGATAGCGAAAGCGGTAATGGACTATTTAATGCAGACAATAAGTCCTTTTGGTCAGCAAGTTTATTACGAAGAATGGAAAAATACGAAGATCTAAAAGAAAAAAGAAGCCAAGCAGCAAATGCAAGGTGGAATAAAGAAAAGAAAAAGGAAAAAGATACAAAAGGAAATGCAAAACAATGCAAAAGCATAAAAAAAATATGCAAGTGTAATGCAAGTGCATACAAAAAGATATACAAAAGCAGTGCAAAATTAAAAAATGTATATGCAAAAATATGCAAATTAAATGAAATGAAATCAAATCAAAAGAAATTAAATAAAATTAAATTAAATGAAATGAAATCTATCTATCCATCTAATCACAGCACAGGAAATAACAGCAGCAGCTTTTTAGAAGGGATGATGGATGAGATAGATAAGGCTGTATTCGATAATATTGTTACTCAGTCAAAGGTGGGATTGTACAGCAGTAATGGTAGTCTAGGTGATGAAGTTACTGAAATAATGAAAGAAATATATATGAATCCAGTAACAAGAGAAAAAATAATGAACATTACCATATCACATATAGATTATGCATTAAGGAATTTCGCAGTTGCTAATACAAAACAAAAAATACAAAAACCAAAGGCATACTTTAAGCAATGTTTGCTTTCTGCATTAGAACAAACAGAGTTAAGTAAGCAGCTTGATACAGATACAATTTACGAATTGGGGGATTATTAAAAATGGCATTTATTGAAGAAAAGGATTTAATTTCTAGAGGACTAAAAATTTGTGAAAATTGCGAGTGGTGCGTGCCAACTCTAAATTGTGAATTTCCACATTGTTTATTAAAAAGTAAGCCAGTAGGTTTATTCGAAACCTGCGAACACAATAAACAAAGAACAGGAAATCATATAAGTATGTAGGAGGAATTATGCTTTATATATTAGTTTTTATAATAGGGTTTGCAGTAGGTTGCATAGCATACTCAGATGCAATATCAGTAGAAATAAGAAAATGCAAAACAACACAGGAGCTTATAGACCTACTAGTAAAGCTAAAATTAATTAAAAGTAAACATAAAACAAAATAACGACTTATGTTCGTAACAACAATTTTTGAAAACAAACACGAATATAAGAAAAATATAAATGGAAAAAAGGAGAAACAATTATCATGGAAGATTATAGAAAAATACAAGAAATCCAAAGAATAAACAGAATTAAAGAAAAAAATGACTGCTTAATTTGTGAAGTAGTAATAACAAAAGAATTCAAGGAAGCACCAATATCAGTTGTGCAAGGAAATGGCGGATCTATTGAAATGGCCCAGATGGTAAAAACTTTAACAGATGTTGCTGAATCGTTAAAAAGGGAATTTCCAGAAATAAAGGAGATTATACCAATGTTAAATCAAAATAGTGGGATGAGAACAGCATATAAACAAGTTGAAAGTTGGGGGAGATTTTAAATGATAATAGTAAGCCAAGATAAAGTTGCAAATATAAATTATAACAATATTGAAGCAACATATTTGCTAAAAAAAGATGATGAAGTAGAAATAAATGTGCGAGGAAATTATGATTACACAATAGGAAAATATAAAACAGAAGAAAGAGCAAAAGAAGTATTACAAGAAATAGTTAAACAAAAAGCAATGTTTGCATTATTTAGGACAGCACCGACAGGAGGAAAAGAACAAACAGAAATGCTAGAAAAATTTGCACAGAAAAAAATTATATTAGATACATACGAAATGCCAAAGGAGTAATTATATGGAACAATTAGATATGCTAATAGAATTTTTACAAAGCCTAAAAAACAATCCGGATGTAACTATAAATGTTATTCCACCTCATATTGAAGAAATATTCGACACTTGGAACAAACAATATGGAAAAGTAAAAAGCAAAATAGAGATAGAAGCTAATGTTTTATACACAAAAGATAAATCAAAAATGTTTGATAATTGGAAGAAGGTAAAGTAATGCAAGAACATTGGAGTATTGAACAATATAGAGAATACGAGAAAAACAAGAATAAAAAAAGCAAATATGGAGCAGTAAAAACTTCTGTAGATGGACAAACTTTCGATAGCAAAAAAGAAGCGGACTTTTATTGCGAGTTAAAATTAAGGCTGCAGAGCGGAGACATCAAAGGTTTTTGTTTGCAACCTATATTTATACTAGCTCCAGGATTAAAATACAAAGCCGATTTTATAGTATTTCATAATAATGGAACAACGGAAATTATTGATACAAAAGGATTTAAGACAAAAGAATATATAACTAAAAAGAAAGTATTTGAAGATAAGTACGACTTAAAAATTAAGGAGGTATAGCTGCTATGCTAATAGGTAATCAAATAGAAAAGCAATTAACAATATTTGATATAGCCATAAATTCGCAAGTAGAAAAAATTGGAATAATGCAAGAACTAGAACAATTATCAAATCAGTATTTAATAGATAGCCACTATAAAAAAATTACTTTTGGAAGAACATTAACAATAAGTCAAATAGCACAAAGCTTAATGAGATTTAAAAAATTTCCAGAGTACATAAACAAAGTATATGAAATATTAACAAAATATTATGAAATCGTAGAATCAAAAATAGGTGGATTTGATGTAATAGGAATAGAAAAACTAGACAATTGTATTAGAATATATCAACCAAGAAAGCAATATTCAATTTATTGCATATCAATGTTAGATAGTGAATTTTATAAGTATGCAAAGGAGGAATGATTATGCGAATAATAGAATTATTTGCAGGAATTGGAGCATGTAGTACAGCCCTAAAAAGAATAGGAATTGAACTAGAAATAATAGATGCAGTTGAAATTGATAAATATGCTATGGCTAGCTTTAATGCAATACATAATACAAACTTTACAACGCAAGATATAAAAAGTTACAATAAAAAATTTAACAATATAGATCTAATAACTCACGGAAGTCCATGCCAGGACTTTAGCGTGGCAGGAAAGCAATTAGGTGGAGATATTGGTAGTGGAACTAGAAGTAGCTTATTATATGAGACAATAAGAATAGTAGGGCAAATTAGACCTAAATACATACTGTGGGAAAATGTAAAAAACATGATATCAGCAAAGCATAGACATAATTTTGAAAATTATATAAATACTTTAAATGCTTTGGGATACAACAGTTATTATCAAGTTCTTAATGCTAAAGATTATGGAATACCACAAAATAGAGAACGAGTTTATACAATTAGCATTAGAAAAGATATAGATAATAAAAAGTTTGAATTTCCAAAAAAAGAAGAACTAAATATTAGGTTAAAGGATGTATTAGAAATAGAAGTAGATGACAAATTTTATTTGACAGAGAATCAAATAAGGAACTTTATTAAGAATAATAATGGCAATTGTAATCCTAGTGGAAAGGGAATGAACGGAAAAGTACATAAAGGAAATATTGCTCCTACACTTACAACCAATAAAGGTGAAGGACCTAAAATAGATATGTTAGGGTTATTAGATATAAAAGGAAACGAAAGTGTAAGAAGAGTATATTCACAAGAGGGAATAAGCCCTACATTAACAGTTATGCAAGGCGGAAATAGACAACCTAAAATACTTGAATTACCTTGTATAGCTGCAAGTAGGGGAAGAAATCCAGAAAACCCAAGTTCAAGAGCTGTGGGAGAACATACAGAACAACGACTAGAAATAAATCCAAATGGTACGACTAATACAATAACTACAGTACAAAAAGATAATTATGTTATACAAAAAGATGTAAAAATAAGAAAATTAACACCACTCGAGTGCTGGAGATTAATGCGGATTTACAGATGAGGAATATAAAAGGGCAGCGGTACAAAATAGTAATACACAATTATATAAACAAGCAGGAAATTCAATTGTTGTGAATGTTTTAATAAAAATATTTAGGAATTTATTAAAAGGAGACTAAGGGAATGAAGAGACCAGTACAAAGAAAAAGATATAAATACCAAGGTGCAATAAATAATTGTGAGCAATGTGATGAGTGCCAATATATAGGCGAGGGAGACTTCGCCTGTATGAAATATAACTATCCAGTATTAGTAAAAACAGACTGGACACCTACAGATTATTACAATAGTTGTAAGAAATGTAGAGAATACATACCAAATATGAAAGGGTGATAAACAAATGAAAACAAAGTATTATGACAAGGAAATACACGCAAGAAATGAAAGTATAAAGGGAATTTTAGTAATAATAATATCATTTATACTAGGTTTTGCAGCAGGATATGTAGCAGTAAATCAGGAATTAGAAAACAAGGTAGAGGACCAAGAAACAACAATAATAGAACAGTATATAGAGTTAGATTCATTAAGAGAAACAATACATATGTATGAATTATATGGAAAGTAGGTGCTGCAAATGTTTAAGTTTTTATTAGGTATATTTATAGGAGCAATAATAGGAATTGGGCTTATGTGTATTTTACAAGTAGCGAAGGAGGAAGATGAATAATGCCATCGTTAGAGATTATAGGAAAAAAAACGGGAATTATATTTAGTTTTAGAGGTAAAGGACAACTTCCATTATTTATGATAATAAAAGAATATTTTGATAAAAATGGGGAAGTTGAGTTTGCAAAAGTATTATTTGAAATTGAAGGAAGAAAATGCAGAAAAGCATACAAAGAAATTTTTGAAAAGGAGGGCTAATATGCCAACAGATAATATAAAAGAAATAATGGATGGAGATGTTTTCATACAGGACCAGGAAGGTAATATAAAGAAAATTGCAGAAATAACACAATTTGAAAGTGGATTTGCAGAAAAGGATGATGCTGCAGATGCAATAAGATATTATGCAGAATCAATGCAAACTGAAACTACATTTACAATGGATAAGGCATCAGCTAGAAGATTACACAAAATGGTAGGATTAGAAACAATTACAAGAAAGAGATTTAAAAAGCTGTTAATGGGGTGCGGGGTGCAAAGAAATGATGCAGAAATAATTGCAGAGGCTTTTCATAATAATAAAATAAGATATACACCATTAGCAGTACAAAATGTTATTGAAACAATTATTAAAGAAGCGGAAAAAGAAGAGGAGATGTAATCATGAAATGTCCTGAAATGTACAAAGTTATACAACAAAATATCAGAAGGCCAATAGTTGATATAGATAATATTGTAATGGGAGAATACCAGGTATTAATTGAGACACAACAGTTTAGTGAATGCTACAAAGAACAATGTGCAGCTTGGGATAGTGAAAAGAAAATGTGCAGGAAAGTAGGTGGAGAATAGATATGAAAACAGAGGCAACATTACAGTTAGAAAAATTGTTAAAAGGTAAATTTAAAAGTGGAAATGATTTCTTTGTTTTTGAATGTACAATAGGCTGGATGGGAAAGGAAATTGTGGATTGTATTATGTACAACTGTCAAAGAGAAGTCTACTGCTATGAAATTAAACAATCAGTAAGCGATTTTCATAGTAAAAACAAATTGACATTTGTAGGAAATAAAAACTATTTTGTAATGCCATATGCTTTGTATGAAAAAGTAAAACATGAACTATACACTAAAGAAGAATACAAAGATATAGGAGTATATGTATCAATTAAAAGTACAGATACTAGAGGTTTTACTCTTGAACAATGGAACGAATACAACCTAAAGAGACAAAACGGAATATATGAAAGTGGATTTGATGAATTAGTTATTATTAAAAGAGCAAATAGGCGAGAACTGAGAGCAGATAAAGAAGTAATATTGTCATCAATGTTAAGAAGTATGCAGAGATAAAGTCTACAATATACCAAAGGAGGAATAGAAAATGTTAGTGTTACCAATAAAAAAACAATGGTTTGATATGATAGTAAGTGGCGAGAAAAAAGAAGAATATAGAGAAATAAAGCCATATTACGATAAAAGACTAGGATATCTAACAGAAGGAACTGGGAAAATAACAACAATAATATTAAGAAATGGTTATAGTTATAAATCGCCAGCTGTTAAATGTAAATGTACTGTGGAAATTGGAGAAGGTAAGAAAGAATGGGGAGCGGATCCAGATATTAACTATTACATAATTAAAATCATAGAAATACTGGAGGTGCAGAATGTTAACTGAAGAAGAAAGAAAATTTTTAGAAAAAACATTAAAGTTTGGAAATTATGTAAGTGGCACAGGTAATGGAATTATAAAATACATAGTAAAAAGAGGATATTGGTTGTACTTGTGTTTTAGTCCTCATCATAGTAATGCAATTTATATTGATAAGAACTTATACTTCAAAGGGTTAAATGAAGATGAGGAATATACATTAAACGAACTGGAAGTGAAAATAGAAAATAATGATAATTGATTTTTGGACTGGTAAAGAGGTCAAATTTGACAAGACATGTGACAGCTGCAAGTACAATATAGGAAATAAAAAACAAGGCGGAAAGATACTAGAGGATGTAATTTGGTGTGACAAGTATATTAGTTATAGATACAAAATGGGATGTAGCTGCAGTTTCTATAAATTCAAGTATGAGGGAGGTGGTAATAATGCCAAAGAAGAAAACTAACGGGACAAAACAAAGTGAAATTCCTAAAAAAATTGACAATGAAGCGGAGCCAAAAATGAAACCAGTAGCAATAAAATGGCACGAATTAGAGCAGTATGTAGGACAACCAATATGGGACACCAGGGAAAAGAAATGGCGTGTTTTAGATGGGTATAGAAGAACTGGAAATACATATTCAATTACATTTTCTGATATTGCAGACTGGTGCAGCTTTTTAGATCGTGAATTATATTTGGAGGAGGTAGAAGAAAATGCAAAATGATATATCTGAAGAAGAAATAGGAATACTCAATACAAACAACTGGACTGAAGGAGTAAATATAATAATTAAGTATTGGAATCGTACATATGGTGGAATTACAATAAGTAGCTCTGAAGATGACCGCATATTAGAATTAACAACGGGTGGTTGGTTTGAAAATGAAGAATTTATAAATAAGATATCAAATACTATGTTTTGGTTTTTATGGTGGCAAGAGAGCAAACGAGGCGGATATTACAAGTTTAGATATACAGAAAAAATAAAATATTAGGAGGTAAATTGCGATGGATGAAAAAGTAGATCTAATAGCAGGTAGATTAAATAACAGAAATGGAGAAACATTATACTGGAAGTTGGGAAAGATGATGTCTTGTAAATTAGGAGATTTTGCGGTAGTAGAAAATGCCAATGGATATGATTTAGTAGAAATATGCGGATTTATTACTACAACAAAGTCAAAGGCAAGCTACTTTTCAAGAACAAAATATGAAAATATGAAAAGTGTAATAATGATAATTGAAAAAGAGCAAGTAATATGCAAGAAAGATGAAAACTGAACAGTAATGAACAGTTGTAAATAGTAGGAGGTATATTATGCAGATAAAACTAAATGGAAAAATTGAAGATATAAGTGCAATGCTAGTAGGTGCAGAAAGGTATGCACTAGGAAGAAGAACATATATAGTTCAATGGACCTGTGAGTTTATAAAAAATAACTTGCATCTACTAACTAATAAGGACAAGCAAGTAATAATAAGAGATTTAGAACATCCGATTAGTTATGGAGATGAGTGCGATAGGCAATGCTGGTTACAGCTGTTAGAAATATTAAAAAAGGAAGGGAATTAACAATGGAAAAAGATTATTATTTAATGAATCAAGAGGAACTTATAGAGAAATTAAAAAGCAAGGACGAACAAATTACAGACTTGAAAGAGAAATATAATTGTTTGAAAGCAGATACAGCAAAAGAATTTGATAAATTAAAACAAGAAAATGAGAACTTCAAAAGATCATATTACAACAGTGAATTATCTGGACTAAAAGCAGAAAATGAGTTGTTTAAAAATACAATTGTAGCAATGGCAACATATACTTATCCAGGAATATCAAATTTTGATAAAATTTTTAGAAATATAAATCATAATTTAGAAATGATTAGGAAAGGAAGATAAATCAAGTGAAAGTAATGATAAGTCAGCCAATGAATAATAGAACTGAAGAGCAAATAAAGGAAGAAAGAAAAAGAGTAGTAGATAAATTTGAAAAAATGCATATAGAGGTAATTAACACATTATTTACAGAAGAGGTACCAGAAAATTGTAATGCAGCAGTTTATTATTTAGGAAAATCAATAAGTGCAATGAAAGACATAGATGCGTTATATATGTGTGATGGTTGGAGAGAAGCTAGAGGATGCAAAATAGAATATGAGGTAGCAAAACAATATGGCATAAAAATACTATATAGCGATTTCTTTATTAATAAGCCTGAAATAGGTGTAAGAAATGTGGAGGTAAAATAAATGAAGATATTTTTTGATACAGAGTTTACAGGGCTTCACAAAGATACAACAATAGTCAGTATTGGTATGGTAACAGAAGATGGAAAACAATTCTATGCTGAATTTACAGACTACGATTCTAAACAATGCGATGATTGGATAAAAGCAAATGTATTAGAACATACATTACAGAGAAATTGGAAAAAAAGAGAATCATCATATGTAGAAAATTATCATTTAGGAACAAAAGTAGATATAGGAAAGACACTAGAGAATTGGCTAGCACAATTTGACCAAGTAGAGTTTATATCAGATGTATGCCATTATGATATGGTGCTGCTTATTGATCTATTTGGAACTGCATTTCAATTCCCTGGACAATGTTCTCCAAGCTGCTACGATATAAACCAGGATATAGCAAGATACTATAAAATATCGCAAAAAGAAGCATTTAACAAGTCAAGAGAAGAAATATTAGAAGAAAATAAAATCGAAATTAAAGGCGATAAGCATAATTCATTATATGATGCTAAAGTAATAAAAGAATTGTATTACATATTAAATAAAAAATAATTAAAAAAGGATATTGTATTATAAAGTAATGGTCACAAAATTGTAATAAACTAAAGTATAAAGCATGCAATCCGGAAAGAGGGTTTTGTATGGAAAGGATGGAAATATCTGAAAAAGA
Source organism: uncultured Clostridia bacterium (assembly GCA_948560265.1). Classification (GTDB taxonomy): domain Bacteria; phylum Bacillota; class Clostridia; order TANB77; family CAG-508; genus CAG-273. The sequence goes on from CAOXTD010000011.1 coordinate 22,015, forward strand.
TAGTAAAATGTTAGATATTATTGAACAACTTGTTGCTGCTGGAGTAGCAAAAGGAATTAAACAAGGGTTGGAACAGGCAAGGAATGAGAAAAAATTAAAAGAAAAAATTACATATGATACTAAATTAAAAAACACAAGATTATTATTAAAAAATTATAGAAAGTTTATAAGTGCTTGTAAACAAGCAACCTTTACAGAAAAAGAACTAGAAAGTGCAACAGTAGAGGAAATATTAGATAAATTATATTGCTCTACATATGATGAAGTTACAGTTGTGCAATCAATATTAGCATCTAAAAAAAGAACAGAAATAATATTAGAGCATATAAAAAATATTGTAAATTTTTATATTTTTGAAGCGGACAGTAGTAAAAATGATGAGAAACATAGGAGGGCTCATATACTTGAGGACTTATATGTAAAAGGAAAAAAACAACCTGCCATGTCAGTTTTGGCAGAAAAATATAACATAAGTGAAAGACAAGTACATCGTGACAGAAATATTGCAGTAGAAGAAATTGCAGTTTTTATGTTTGGTATAGATGGAATACGAAAGATGGAATAAAATTTGTCAGAAACATGTCATTGACATGTCATTATCAATATTTTATAATGGTAATATCCAAAATTATATAATAACAAAATATTGATCCCCTAAAAGGCCTTTGCAGGTCTTTTTTATTTTGAGAAAGGAGTTTAATGAAACAATTTAAGAGCTTTTATAAGGAAGTAGGCGGAAATGAAGGTGGCAAGTGCAATTACCCTATAAGATTAGATACTTATCGGATGTCGGTTGCAGCCATGACTGTAAATATTGCTATGCTAAATCCCTATTGAGCTTTAGAGGTTTATGGAATCCGGAAAATCCAAGTGTGGCCAATATTGAAAAACTAAAAAGGAAAATTAACAAATTACCTAAAGGAACAATAGTAAGGCTGGGCCGGGATGACTGATTGCTTCCAATCTGTAGAATTAACCAATAGAATTACTTATAAAATTATTAAATACCTGAATAAAAGAAAAATAGGGTATTTGATAGTTACAAAGTCAGCTATTGTTGCAAATGATGAGTATCTAAAAATTTATGATAAAGAACTGGCACATTTTCAAGTAACAGTTACTACTACAAATGATAGTAAGTCGCTTGAATATGAAAAAGCAACAGTTCCAAGTAAAAGAATAGAAGCAATAGAAAAGCTCTATAAAAATGGATTTGATGTACAAGTTAGATTAAGTCCTTTTATTTATGAATACATAGATTTTGAAATACTAAACAGCATAAAGTGCAATAAAATATTAGTTGAATTTTTACGAGTGAATCATTGGATCAAGCAATGGTTTGATATAGATTATTCAAACTATACTGTAAAACACGCAGGGTATGAGCATTTACCTTTAAGCATTAAAAAGCAATATCTACAAAAGATTACAGGCTTTGATCAAATAAGCATATGTGAAGATGTAGATGAACATTTTGAATACTGGAAAAGCAACATAAATCATAATAAAAAGGATTGTTGCAATTTAGGAGGATTAATATGAAAATTGAAAAAGTAAACATTGATAGCGTTAAGGTTTATCCTAATAATGCTAAAATTCACACAGCAGAACAAATTGAAGAAATAAAAAAATCAATGCAGGAATTTGGAAACAATGATCCAATTTCTATTGATGAAAATGGATTTATTATTGAGGGCGAGGGCCGTTATTTAGCACAAAAAGATATGGGACTTAAAGAAATAGAGGTTATAAGATTAACACATTTATCTGAAGAACAAAAAGTTGCATATATGCTTGTGCATAATAAACTAACTATGAATACAGGCTTTGATATTGATTTACTAGAGGAGGAACTAGCAAAAATATCTAGTATTGATATGAAGGACTTTGAATTCGACATAAAGGAACTAGAAGAGGAATTAGACAATAGAGATAAGGAAGCAAATGCTGCCACAGAAAGTAGCTTTAATTATAAAGAGCAATATGGAGTAATAGTTATATGTAAAGATGAAGCAGACCAGGAGAAAGTATATAATGAGTTATTAGAAAAAGGCTACGAATGTAAGGTGGTGACAACCTAATGGGAAAGACAACTAAAATAGAAATACACAATAGAGTCCAGGATTTCAATAGTTATAGAGCAGCAAGAGTAAAGTCATTATTTAATGCAGAAAGTGGCTGCAATTTTGATTTGGAAGCAGAAATAGATTTATCAGGAGAATGGCAAATTGGAGTTGTAGTTGGCCCAAGTGGAAGCGGAAAGTCTAGCATAGGAAAAGTTATATTTGGCGAAAATCTTATTCACGATTATACAAAAGGATGGTCTGCAGATAAACCAATAATAGATGAAATTGCACCAAATGGAGATTTTAACGAGGTAACAGGAGCTCTTGCAAATGTTGGATTAGGAGATGTACCAGCGTGGCTACGACCATTTAGGGTACTATCTAATGGAGAACAGTTTAGAGCAGGACTAGCAAGGCTAATTTGTGAAAAACCGGAAAAGGTTGTAGTAGATGAGTTTACATCTGTAATAGATAGACAAATAGCAAGAATTGGATCACAAGCATTTCAAAAGGCTTGGCGAAGAACAAATCCAAATGGAAAGGTGGTGTTATTAACCCCACACTATGATATTTTAGACTGGGTTAAGCCCGACTGGGTATTTGATACAAAAACAAAAATATTCGAGCGTGGGTTGGCCAGGCAAAGACCAAAAATTGACCTACAAGTATTCAAGGTCGACCAAAGTTACTGGAAATATTTTAAACCACATTATTATTTAGATTTACCGATGCCGCCTTGTGCGGAGTATTTTATTGGAGTAGTAGATGGAGAACTAGCTTGTCATGTAGCAGTTGCTCCTTTTTTTACTTCCAAAGGATATAGAGCTACAAGGTTAGTGACAATGCCAGAGTGGCAGGGTGCAGGTGTAGGAGTGAGATTTTTAGAATGGATTGCTCAGTATCATTTAGAAGGTAATGGAAGGTGTAATAGAAAGTATCCTACATACTTTCATACATCTCATCCACAATTATGTATGGCATTAAGAAAAAGCAAAAAATGGGTACAAACAAGTGCAAACCTATACGGCGGAAACAAATCTAAAAGTGCAAAATCTATAACAAAATCTAGAATAAAGCATAATGGAGAAATGACAGGATGCGGATCCGGATATGGTGGACATTTTAGAGCAGTTCAAGGTTTCAAATATATAGGAGGATAATGTGATATGAATATTTTTATATGTGGTCAAAAGAGCTTTGGAAAAGAAGTATTAAAGGCTTTGTACGAAAGAGGTCATAATATAGTTGGAGTTGCTCCACCACCACAGGAGAAATATTACGATAAAATGCAAGGGTATGCTATCAAGTTGGGAATTCCAGTTATTAGCGATTGTGATAAGTTAGTTTCACGAGATATACCAGAAAATACAGATTTAGTAGTTGCTGCACATTCGCATTGGTATATTTCTACCAAAATAAGAGAAAAGGCTAAATATGGAGCAATAGGTTTCCATCCATCATTACTGCCAAGACATCGTGGACAAGATGCAGTAAGATGGACAGTAGCAATGGGAGAAGCTATAACTGGTGCAACAGTTTTTTGGCTTGATGACTCAGTAGATGGAGGAGAAATATTTTTACAAAGAGCAATTCATGTAAGTAAAAAGTGGGACTATCACGATTTATGGAAGCAAATATTTCCTATTGGTGTAGAAATGATATGCGAAGCAGTAGAAAACATAGAAAAAGGTAACATTATAAAAATGCCGCAAGATAATCAATTTGCAACATGGGAGCCTTCTTTTACCAATACAAGACTAAAAAGAAATGAATTATTACAAATTGGTAATGGATTAAATGTATGAAAGCAGGTGGTGAGATGGTGTGATAGATAAAAGTAAGATTCCTAAAATAAAAAAGGATTATATGGATCGGGGCCACATACAAAGCAATAATGAACAAATATACTATCACACAAAGCGAACTGGTATATTTAATTCAAAAGAGCAAATGGAAAAGGAAAAGTAACAGAAGTAAAGTGCAAAAAGGAAATAAAAATGCAGTAGGAAATAAAGGTGGTCCTGGAGCAGAACAAGAAAATAAAAATGCATTAAAAACCCGGAGAATTTGAAAATGTATTCTCTGGGATTTTTTCTGAGGATGAACTAAAAGTTTATAGTGAAGCTGAAGAAGATAAGAAAAAATTATTATTAGAAGAAATAGCAATAGCAAGAATTCGAGAAAGAAGAATGCTAGAAAGAATAAAAAAACTGAATGATGGCAAAGACATGACCATAAATACAATGTCAAAAATAAATTACCAAAATGTAGGATATAACAAAGAAAATTCTGCAACAACAACTACACAAGCTGAAAACACAATAGTTGCTATCCAAAGAATAGAAGAATCACTTACCAGAGTGCAAGAGCACAAAAGAAGATGTATAGAGTCATTACACAAAATGGATATTGATGACAATAGGTTAGAATTAGAACTTATGAAAATGGAGATAGAAGCGGCAAAAGAATCCGGAGAATATGAAAACCAGGATAATGGAGAAGCATTAATAGAAGCTCTAAATCTAAAAGCAAAGGAAGTGTGGGCAGATGAAAATACTGAATAAAAGCAATCTTCCTATAAAGGAAAGAATTTCTAACCTAAAAAAGAAGATAATGTCAAATGCTGTCGAATTAAGAAAAAGAATAAGAAATGGAACAGTATTTCAATTCAAGCCATTTAGTGTAAAGCAAACGAAAGTATTGACATGGTGGACCGATGAAAGTCCAATGAAAAACCATAATGGAATAATTGCTGATGGAGCAATTAGAGCAGGAAAAACCTTATGTATGTCATTATCATTTGTAATATGGGCAATGGCCAAATTTAATGGCCAGAACTTTATTATGGCAGGTAAGACAGTGGGTGCATTTAGAAGAAATGTTTTATTCTGGTTAAAACTAATGCTAAAAGCACAGGGATATAAAGTAAAAGATAGAAGATCCGACAATTATGTAGAAATATCAAAAGGCGACAAAATGAATTACTTTTATATCTTTGGTGGTAAAGATGAACGAAGCCAAGATTTAGTACAAGGTATTACTGCAGCAGGTGTATTCCTAGATGAGGTTGCACTTATGCCAGAGTCATTTGTTAATCAAGCATTGGCCCGTTGTAGTGTTGAAGGATCTAAATATTGGTTTAACTGTAACCCTGAAGGACCAAATCACTGGTTTAAGGTGGAATGGATCGACAAGGCAGCAGAAAAGAAAATACTATATCTTCATTTTACAATGGAGGATAACTTAAGTTTATCTGAAGAAGTAAAAGCAAGGTATCGTAGTATGTTTGTAGGAATATTTTATCAGCGTTTTATATTAGGATTATGGGTACTTGCTGAGGGTATTATATATCCTAACTTTAGGAAAGAAAGGCATACTATAAAATATAGCGATTTACCATCAAGTTTTGATTATTACTATGTACCAAGCGATTATGGTATCACTAATCCACAGGTATTTTTACTTTGTGGAATAAAGTACATAAAAGAAAAGCCACATGTTTATATACTGAAGGAGTATTACAATAAAGGAACAGATGAAAAAATAAAAACAGACACATTATTTTTACAAGACTATTTGAAATTTATAGGAGACTTGAAAGTAAGAAAAACAATTATAGATCCAAGTGCTACATCTCTTATAAACTTATTTAAGCAAAACAATATTGAAGTAAAAGAAGCAGATAATGCAGTTATAGATGGTATCAATTTGGTACTGTCTTTTTTAGAGGAAGAAAGAATACATATCGTAGCTGAGAATTGCCCTAATCTTTTAAGGGAATTTGCAAGTTACATTTGGGATAGTAAAGCACAAGAAAGAGGCGAGGATAAACCTGTTAAGGAAAATGACCACGCACTTGATGCATTAAGATACCTATTACAAACATTATTCCCAATTAAGAGAAAAGGTGCATATTTTTATGCAAATAAAGGAGTGAGATAACGAAATGATATCGGAAATGGAAAAAGTTGATTTTATCCTAAAGGAAGGATTAAAAAAAGGAATGGTGCTTTCTAAATTTGTAAAAACGCAAATAGATGAATTTAAGCACTCAGATGAATATGAGCATATGCAAATAGGCTCTAGATATTATAAAAATAATGGAGACATTAAGGATAAAGAAAGAATATACATAGATGAAAATGGGCAAGAGCAGGTATCTCCACATGCACAAAATTTTAAGCTACATCATTCTATTTTGTATAAAATGATAAATCAAAAGGCTGGATATTTATTAAGAAAAAAGCCCACTGTAAAGCAAGTTATAGAAAAAGATGAAAAGGAAGATCCCGACTATAAAGAAATACTAAAAGGAATATTTAATAATAAAATGCACAAAAGACTAAAATATACCTTGATAGAAGCAGTAAAAAGGGGTATAGCGTGGTGGCAACTATACATAGATGAAAAAGGGGACTTTAAGGTAAGATTAAGGTATGCTACTAGAATAGTACCAATATGGGAAGATGAAGAACACGAAGTTCTTGCAGCTGTTATAATGTTTTATGATGTAGAGGTATATACAACTGAAGAACAAAAAGAAAAGAGGACAAAAGTTGAATATTGGGACTTGGAAGGTGTACGATATTATATTTATGATGGAGAAAACTTAATCGAAGATGTAGAAGAAGTTGAAAAAAGAAAAGAACTATTTATAAAAAAGGATAGCGAGCAGATTAGCATATTAGGGCATTTTGCAGTTGATGGAAAACCACAACTATGGGACAAGATGCCATTTATTTATTGGAAGTATAATGGAGAGGAATTACCTTTAATATATTTCTTGAAAACTTTAATAGATGCATATGATTATTTGTGTAGTAGGACAGCAGATGCTATATATGAAACTCCAGATGGCGTAAATGTTGTTAAAAATTATGCGGAAGAGCCAAAGACTTTCCAGAAAAATTTACAGACATTTACCACAGTATTTTTAGATGCTGATGGCGAGTACGATAGAAAAGGCATAAAAATAGAAATAGAAGCATTTAAGGTATTTATAGAACAACTACGAAAGGATATATATGAATGTGGATTTTGTGTTGATACACAAAGCGAAAAATTTGGAACACAAGAATCAGGTGTAGCAATAAAACAATTATATGCCGACTTAGATCTAGACTGTAGCAATATTGAAACAGAATTCAAAAGCAGTTTAGAATATTTTATGTATTTTGCTAATAGCTGGGCACAGGGAACAACAGGCAAAGACTATATGGAGAATGAAGTTGAATTAGTATTAAATAAAACTATGACAGTAAATGAAAAAGAATTAATTGAGAATTGTAAAAACTCTGTAGGAATAATAAGTAATGCAACAACCAGAGCACATCACCCATGGGTTAGCGATGAAGAAGATGAAAAAGAAAAAATGGACACAGAAGCGGAGGAAGAGCAAAAGAAATTAGATCAGGAATTAAATAATCAGTTAAAACAACTAAAGCAAGAAGGTGGCAACAAGACTAATAAAGAAAATGGTGATGCCTAATGGAAAAAGACTATTGGATTAAAAGATTTGAATATTTGGAAAAAATGCAGATGGTAAATGAATCTAAATATATGGAAGAACTAACAAGGCAATATGTGGTAGCATTAGAAAAAATAAAAAAAGAAATACAACAATGGTTTATTAGATTCTCAGTTAATAATCAAATATCACTTCAAGAAGCAAAAAAATGGTTAGATAGTAGTGAACTGAATGAACTAAAATGGGACATAAACGAATATATAAAATATGGAAAAGAAAATGGAATAGATCTAATATGGAGAAAAGAGTTAGAAAATGCAAGTGCAAAAGTACATATTTCAAGGCTAAATGAACTAATGATCCAAATTAAAGAACAGGTAGAGAAATTATATACTCTCCAGGAGGAAGATACCTCAAAATTTATTATTGACAGTTATAAGGATACTTACTATACAACAGCATATGAATTGCAGAAAGGGTATAATGTAGGTTTTAATATAAATGTATTAGATGATATATTAATTAAAAAGCTAATATCTAAACCATGGGCAACTGATAATATGACATTTTCTGATAGAATATGGAAGAATAAAAAAGAACTAATACATATATTAGAAAATGATTTAACCCAGTCTATATTAAAAGGAGAAGCACCTGATCAAGTTATAGAAAAAATTTCAAAGACATTTAAGACAAGCCGAAGCAAAGCAGGAAGATTAGTAATGACTGAATCAGCATTTTTTTCAAGTGCTGCAAGAAAAGACTGCTTTAATGATTTGTGGGTACAAAAATATGAAATTGTTGCAACTTTAGATTCTCATACATCAGATATCTGTAGAGAACTAGATGGAAAAGTATTTGATATGAAAGATTACGAGCCAGGAGTAACCGCTCCACCATTTCATGTATGGTGTAGAAGTACAACAGCTCCATGGTTTGAAGATGAATTCGAATTTGGAGAAAGGGCAGCTCGTAATACAAATGGAAAAACATATTATATACCAGGAAATATTATATATGATGACTGGTATAAAAGATTTGTTGCATAATAACTATGTGGTGGCGGAATAGACAAGTCAAGTTCCACTTGATTTGGTAAAACTAAATGGCGGTTAAGGACGAAAGTAGCACAATGCAAAACATAGTGCGAAATGGAAAAAGTCTGAAAGTCGAAAGGCAAACGACATAGCGGTAAAAGCGAGAGGATGTCGGTATAGTGAAGTTCGAATCTCACTAATCGCTAAATGGTAATAGTAGACGCTCTTAAAACCAATCCCATTTGTGACATTATGGGGCTCATTCAAGGAAAGCTGTTATTGGTTAACTGAAGGCTTTTATGTAGGGTGCAAATCCCTGCCCACATTAATTAAATATGTTATTAAACTTAGGCATCTTAAGGGGTGTCTATTTTTTATATTAAAAATTGGTCAAGTGGTAGACCTATATTTTAATTGCCACTATAACGATGAAATACGGAAGATGGAGAACTGCCTAAAAAAGCCTAGTATGACAAAGTTATAAAATGAAAGGAGCAACTATGAAAACAGAAGATTTAAAGGCACAAGGCTTAACAGAGGAACAAATAAATTTTGTAATGGGCGAAAATGGAAAAGACCTAAAAGCATTACAAGAGGAAAATGCGACTCTAAAAACAGAAAAAACACAGCTAGAAAATGACAAGAAGGTCCTTGAAAAAGAAAAAGGAGAAAAGGAAAAAGCATTAAAAGATTTACAAAACGGATCTATCACAAAAGAAGAGCATGATAGGTTAGTGAAAGAAATAGAGCAAAATTCAAAAAAGGCACAAGATGAGTATATTTTTAATGATTTATTAGAAAAGGCTCTAGATAGTGCAAAAGTTAAAAAGGATGAAAAAACAAGAAAAGCATTTATTTCACTACTAGACAAAGAAAAAATTAAACTATCTGATGACAAGAAGTCTTTGATAGGAATTAAGGAGCAAACCGATGCTTATAAAAAGGAAATTCCACATTTTTATGATACAAAAGTATCAGGATATTCTCCAGCTGAGCCAGATGGTGACAAAGGCGATGGAGATGGAGAAGTTAGTATGGCCGCTAATTTTGCAAAAGAAGCTAATAAAAGTGAAGCAGGCGAAACAAAAAGCCTATTCTTTAATTAATTTTAGGAGGTAAAAATTATGTATGTAAAAAAAGAAAATGTAAAAGAAGTTAATTTTTTAGCATCTGCTAAATTCCAAAATTTTACTTATCAAGTAGATGATACAGGAGTAGAGGCAGATGCAAACGGAAAGAAAATTGTTCAAGCTGGAACAGTATTCAAAAAAGATGGTATAGCTGTAGGGTTAGTATTTGCTGATGTAGATGTAACAAACGGACCACAAGCAGCAGCAATTATGGTAGAAGGATATGTTTTAGAAGCAAGGCTACCAGCTGAAGTATCTGCAGAAGATAAAGCAGCAATGAAAGAAATTAAATTTAGATAAAAATTATTAAAAAATAGAAAAAGGAGGGCTATATTATGCCAAAAAGTGTATTAGAATTATTTAATCAAAAAGAAGTTTTAAATTATTTGAAAGATAGAAAATATCCTGCAATGTTAGGGGAGGAGTTATTCCCAGAAGTAAAAAGACAATCATTAGAATTTGATATGTTAACAAATGGAAGCAAAACACCAGTTATTGCATCAGTTCATGGATTTGATACAGAATCAGAGATTGGACAAAGAGAAGCTGAAAAAATGGCTATTGAGTTAGCTTTAATTAAAAGAAAAATGCAACTAAAAGAAAAAGAAATAATTGCTCTTGAGTCTCCAAGAAATGAAGCAGAAAGAGCATATTTAATGAGAAATGTATATGCAGACTTTGATGCATTAGTAGAAAGTATCAAAGCAAGAATCGAAGCAATGAGAATGGAAATAGTGGCTACAGGTAAGGTTACATTAGATGAAAATAACCTAGATGCAGCTATTGACTTTGGTGTTCCTGCTGAAAATAAAGCAGCAAATGTTGATTGGTCAGCAGAAACAAGCAATCCAATTAATGATATGATTACTTGGAAAAACCAATTAGATACTGCTCCAGCAAGAGTATTAACATCTACTACAGTTTTATCTAAAATTCTAGCAAATAAAAATGTTGTTAATGCTTTATTTGGAAAAGACTCTGCAAGAATTGCAACAGTTGGAGAATTAAACAACTACTTATCACAATTAGGATTACCAAAAATATATACATATGATGCAAAATATAGAAAATTAGAAGCAAATGGAAAATATACAAAACATAGATATTTCCCAGAAAATGCTTTTGTAATGATGCCAGGAGAGCCTTTAGGAGAAACTATTTATGGGCCAACAGCTGAGGAAATTAGACTTCAAAGGGATCCATCTATTGATATTAGAACAATAGGAAAAATACTAGCAATGATGTACGAAGAGGGAACAGATCCAGTAAGTACATGGGAAAAAGCAGTTGCTACAGCATTACCTGCTCTAAAATGTGCTGATGAGCTATTCCAAGCTACTATAAATATTGGGTAAAGACAGTTTTGTCTTTACCTTAAAAAATTTTAATTAAGAGGTGATATAAATGAAAAGAGTAACTCCAAAAGGATCAGGAGTAAAGCTTAATGGAAAGTGGTGCTTTAATGGTCAAGAAGAAATTATAAGTGAAGAAGAATATAATGCCAATAAAGACTATTTAGTAATGCTAGAAGATATAAGAGAAACAAATGAAAGAGTAATCGAAGTTATAGTGAAAGATGAAACAATAGATATTGAAGCATTAAAGGAAGATATAGAACAATTTGTAGAAAACTATAATAAACCTGAAGAACAAGAAGATCCAGGGGAAGATCCAGGGGAAGATCCAGGGGAAGATCCAGGAGAGAATCCAGGAGAAAATCCAGGGGAAGATGAAGAGTTAAAAGAATTAAAAGCTAAAGCACAAGAATTAGGAATTAATGTAACACATAATATGAAAAAAGAAACAATTATAAAGAAAATTGAAGAAGCTGAAGCAGCAGAAAAAGCAAAAGAAGGACAAGGCCAAAATCCCGAAGGAGAGTAGGTGGAGTAATGGAAGTAGTAGAAAAATTAAAAAACAGAACAAATATAGATGTTGATCAACTAATAGAAAGACTTAGTAAGGAGTTATCTAGTAAAGATACTTCACAAATAGAATATGCCCTATACGATACTTTGATTATTATATTAGATGTAACTCATCAGCCAAAAGTACCATCAGAGCTTTATACAACATGGTTAAGAATGACAAAGGACTATTGGTATTTAAACGGATTTGATAAATTAAATAAAAATGATGGAGAAACTGAAGATAAATCAAAAGAAAAGAGGGAAATACAGTCTATTTCTATTGGAGATACAAAGACTACATTTGTTGATAAATCATCACAAATTAGCGTAAATGGTGTAACATATTCTACTGGAACAATAAACTACTCAGAAGATGCTTTAATAGAAAAATATAAAAAAGATTTATATAGACATAGAAAGATGAGGTGGTAATTATGCCACTAAATGAAGTTAGAGAAGCAATAGAAAGTCAATATATTGGAACTTGCGATATTATAGAATTACAAAATTCTACTAATCCAATAACTAAACTAGAAGAATCAACAGAAGTTGTAGTAAAAGAAAAACAACCATGTAGAAAGTCATATAAAAATATTTCAAGTGCTAGTGATGGAGAAGAAAATGCGAAAGTAACACAAATAATTGAGTTATTTATTGCACCAGAAGTATTGATAAAGCCTGGATCAAAAATTATAGTAACACAGAATGGAGAAACAATAGCTTATACAAGAAGCGGAGAAGCAGCAAAATATGAAACGCACCAGCAAATAATCCTTGACCTTTGGAAAGGCTGGGCATAATGAGTAAAAAGTGGGGAAAATGTGACTTTAGCGAACTTGTAGATCTGCAGAAGAGATTAGATAAAGCTCTAAATGGAGATACAGTTTTGTTTTATGAAGCATGTGCTAGAGAACTAGCAGCTAGATTATTGCGTAAGGTAATAAAAAGAACGCCGGTAGGAGATAACCAATATGAAATAAGAAGTGTAGATGGTAATGAAAAAAAGTATGTTATTAAAAATGGTGGAACTCTTAGAAGAGGCTGGACATCAAAAACCGAGAAAGAAGCAGAATCCGGAGTAGAAAAGAATGCCTTTGAATGGGCAAACTCATTGAAGGTACAAAAAAATAGTGGAGTTTATACCATAGAAGTTATAAACCCTGTAACTTATGCTTCATATGTGGAATATGGTCACAGACAAGAGCCAGGAAGATATGTACCAGCTATTGGTAAAAGGCTTGTTAATTCATGGGTGGATGGTGTGTTCATGTTAACTATTTCATCTGAAGAACTAGAAGCTGAAATGCCAAGGATACTAGAGGCGAAAATAATAAAATTTTTGGAGGAGTGTTTCAATGGATAATATTATTACTATGAATGATATTGTTGATGCTATATCTATAAAAATAAACAATATATTTAACCAGGATAAGAAAGTATATCATATATATGATACTAAATCAAAGCAGGGATTTGAATATCCTTGTTTTTTTATAAAATTACTTAATGGAAGTATAAGTCAATTTATAGGTAATAGATACGATAATAAATTATATTTTGATATCCAGGGATTTGTCATAGATGAAAATGACAGAGAATTAAGAAATATGGCAGATTCTTTACAAAATCTAGAATATATAAAACTTTTGAATAACGATCTACTTAATGCAAGAAAAATTAGATATGAAATCAAAGATGGAGTATTGCATTTCTTTGTAGATTATAGCTTTATTGGGAAAAAAGTTGAGATACCAGTAGATGCTATGGAAAAATTAAGTATTAATGGGGAGGTAAAAAGTGATGAAAAAGAATAATGAACAAGAATCTTTATTTACAAAGGAGCAACTATTAAATAGTGCTAAATATAAAAATAGAGTTGACTTACTAAATGTCCTACTAACAGACAATAAACAATATTCGTTGTCTGAGGTAGATGAACAAATAAATAAATTTATGAAAAGGAGAGTGTAGATATGTACGGTGGCGGAAAATTTACAACACAAAATAAAAAATTACCTGGAGCATATATGAATTTTGTTAGTGCATCAAAAGCAACCTCTACAATAGGAGAAAGAGGAGTAGCAGCATTAGCAATTGAATGCGACTGGGGTGTAGACAATGAAATCTTTACTGTAACTGCAGAAGAATTTATGAAAAATTCTTCTAAAATATTTGGATATGAATATTCAAATGAAAAATTAAAAGGAATTAGAGATCTATTTAAGAATATAACTAAATGTCATTTTTATAGATTAAATAGTGGTGTTGCAGCCACAAATAAGTATGCAACTGCAAAATATACTGGTATCCGTGGAAATGATATTAAAATAGCAATTCAAAAAAATATAGATAATGAAAGTAAGTTTGATGTGATTACTTTACTAGAAAATAAAGAAGTAGATAAGCAAACAGTAGCCAAGGTCGATGAATTACAAGATAATGATTATGTTATATTTAAGAAAGATGCAACACTTGAGGTTACTGCAGGAACACCACTAACTGATGGAACAAATGCAGAAAGTGTAACTGGTGAAGCTCATCAAGTATTTTTAGACAAAGTAGAAAGTTATACTTTTAATGCTTTAGGATGTCTATCAAAAGAAAAAGCAGTAATTGCTTTATATGTTGCTTATACAAAAAGAATGCGTGATGAAATGGGAATCAAATTTCAAGCAGTTGTATATAACAATGCTGCAGATCATGAAGGTATCATAAACCTAAAAAATAGAACAGTAGAAACCGAAACAGGATTAGTTTACTGGGTAACAGGAATTATAGCAGGTTGTGCTATTAATAAGTCAAATACTAATAAAGTGTACGATGGAGAATATGAGGTAGAAGCAAATTACACACAAAGTGATCTAGAGGCAGCCATAGACAATGGAGAATTTACACTTCATAAAGTAGGAGATCAATATAGAGTACTTGTTGATATTAACAGTTTAGTAACAGTAGAAGCAGAAAAAGGCCAAGAATTCAAAAATAATCAAACTATTAGAGTAATTGACCAGGCAGCACTTGATATTGCATCTGTTTTCAATACTAAATATATTGGTAATGTTCCTAACAATGCAAGTGGTAGAGTTTCACTATGGAATGATATTGTTTCATTATATAAAGATTATGAAACAATAAATGCTATTGAGGATTTTAACTCAGAAGAAATCGTAGTAGAGCAAGGAAACGACAAGAAAACAGTTGTTGTAAACGGAAAAATTAAACCTATAAACGCAATGGAAAAACTATATATGACCATTGTAGTTCAATAAAGAGTAGCGAAAGTTACTCTTTTTATTTTGGAAAGGAGAGAATTATATGAATCAAACAATGAACGCAAAGGATT
>CAOXTD010000011.1:36977-52042 GCA_948560265.1 uncultured Clostridia bacterium
CTGTATCAGCAAAATTAGCTGAGTGCTATGTAACAATAGAAAATAACAGATATAATTTTATGCAAGCTATTAACCTTGAGGCAAACTTTGAAAAAACCAAAAGTGAAGTTCCTATTTTAGGAAAAACTGGTAGTGGTAACAAATCTACTGGTTGGAAAGGTACAGGCTCAGCAACAATGCATTATAACTCATCTATTATGAGAGAATTAATGGAGAGATTTAAAAAGACTGGAGAGGATGTTTATTTTGACATTCAAGTAACCAATGAGGATCCTACATCTTCAGTAGGTCGCCAAACAGTAATATTAAAAGATTGTAACATCGATGGTGGAGTTTTAGCAAAATTCGATGCAGATGGAGAATATCTAGATGAGGATATCGACTTTACATTTGAGGATTTTGAAATTCCAGAAAAATTTAAGATGCTTAATGGTATGCAATAAATAAAAATAAGAAAGGTATAAGGTGATATTAATGAGTTTTAAAGAGTTTATGATTGAGGAAGCAGAGCAAGAGTTAGTAGAATATGTTGCTTCAAAAAGATTTAAGGATGCAGAAGGAAATCCAATAAAATGGAAAATAAGACCATTAACAACAAAGGAAAATGATGCAATTAGAAAACAATGTTATATAAAAACACAAGTTCCAGGTAAAAGAGGACAATATACAAAGGATTTTGATAGTGCTAAATATTTGTTGATGGTTGCAGAAAAATGTGTAGTATATCCAAATTTACATGATAAAGATTTACAAGACTTCTATCATGTAATGGGAATAGAGGACCTATTAAAGGAGCATTTATTAAAAGTTCCTGGAGAATATGACGACTTTACTGCAAAATTACAAGAAATTAATGGTTATGATATAGAAGAGGCTGTAGAAGAAGCAAAAAACTAATTGAAGAAGGCGATCCAGATGCATCTTATGCATACTATTGCCTTCATAAATTTAAAATGCTTCCAAGTACATTTGCAAATTTAGAATTCAAAGATAAAGCCTTTATTATAGCTTCTATTCAAATAAGAACAGAAAATGAAAAGAAGCAAGAACAAAAAATGAAAAGAACGGGTAGAAAACGCAAATAGTATTCTACCCGTTTAGTAAAGAGGTGAGTATATGGCCACAATAAGAACAGCTATACAAGTTCAAGATGCTGCCACAGCTACCTTAAATAAAATTGATTCAGGATTAAATAAAGTAAATAGAGGATTTGAAAATGTAAATACTCAAATGAACGAAGTACCTACCAAAGGATTACAAGCAACGCAAAAAATGACACAAAGTGCATTACAAGCAGAAATGGCCTATAAAGCGGAAGCACAACAACTTTCAATAATTGAAAAAGAAGCCAAAAATATATTAGCCACAAAGGGAACAGAAAGTCTTGAAAGTAAAGAAATACTAGCCAGCCTATATGAACAAAGAGTTTTAGTTTCATCATTAAAGGCTGATTATGAAAGAATTACGCAATCAGCAAAAGGAACTAGCGAGTCTATTAGAGAAAATGAAGAAAATCAAAGAAAATTCAAGAATGAAATTAATAGTACAACAACAAGTGCAAATAACTTATGGGATAAAATAAAGGGAATAGCACTAACTATTGGTGGATTAGCTGGAGTTAAAAAAATATTAAACTTATCTGATGAGATGGCAACTACATCTGCTAGATTAAGTTTAATTGTAGATGACAAAGGTAGTGTGGAGCAACTAGAAAATAAGATATTTGCTAGTGCTATACGCTCTAGGGCAGAATACCAAGATACTGCTGATATGATCGGGAAGCTAGGAAGCCAAGCAAAGGGTGCATTCAAAAATAATGATGAGTTAATTGCATTTGCAGAGCAATTGAATAAAAACTTTGTACTTGCAGGAACAAATCAACAAGGAATTGCATCAGCACAATTACAAATAACGCAGGCGTTAGCCTCTGGAGTTCTTCGTGGAGAAGAATTAAATGCAGTATTTGAAAATGCTACACCAGTTATTCAAAAAATTGCTGATTATTTGGATGTACCAATTGGGAAGATTCGTGATTTAGCAAAAGAAGGTAAGTTATCAGCTCAGGTTGTTAAAAATGCGTTATTGGCTAGTGCTGATGAAACGAATGCAGCATTTGAAAAAATGCCTATGACATGGAGCCAAATTTGGACCAAAATGAAAAATATAGCATTAAAGGCATTCCAACCTGTATTAAAGAAAATAAATGAATTTGCTAATAATCAAAAAGTACAAGCTGCTTTTGAAAGTTTTATAAATGTTATAAGTGTAGCCTCACAAGCTGTTTTAGGATTGATAGAAGGTATGGTTTGGTTATATGGAATATTAGAGCCATTTGCACCAATAATACTTGGAATTGTAGCAGCTTATGTAGCATTTAACTTGATCAGTGGATTAGTAAGTATTGCTTTAGGTATAATGTCGGCGATGGAAACTGCTCATGCAGCAGCGGCTATGCTAGCATCAGGAGCAACTTTAGCAGAAACAGCAGCACAATGGGGATTAAATAGTGCATTATATGCTTGCCCTATTGTTTGGATTATTGCTATTATTATAGCTTTAATTGCAGTCTTAACATATTTATGGTTTACAAATGATGATGTGGCTTATGGAATACTTTATGCGTGGGATGCTCTTCGATTAGGTGCTATGACCTTATGGTTGGGTTGTAAGACAGTTTTTTATGGAATACTACTTGCAGCACAATTTATGTGGTTAGGAATGCTAGGCGTATGCTATGGACTTTTAACAGCCTGGTATGGATTCCAAACTGGACTTGAAGCAGTAGGAGTAGGAATTTTATACATATTCCAATGGTTATATAACGGCGTTGTTGGAATTGTAAACCGGAATTATAGGAGTCTTAAACAAAATACCTGGAGTTTCGATAAACACAGTTGAATATGCGAATTTTGCAGATAATGCACTAGAAGGAATGATGGACAATGTTGCAAGAAGAAATGAAGATTTGCAAAGTATGGTTGATGATATGTCCGAAGTAAGTGCTAGTATAGAAAAAAATAAAGCAGAATATATGGCAGATTTAACAGCTGGAGCAAACGATATTCAAAGTACAGCAATAGAATTTAATGCAACAAGGGAGGACAGAGTGGCACACAGAAACGACTGGGTAAAAGGTGCAACAAGTGCTGTCAAAGATGCTATGAATATGGATCAATTTAGTAATATGGGTGGAGATGTAGGAAAAATAGCAGGAGATACAGGAAGCATAAAAGAATCACTTGATGTTGCTGAAGAAGATCTAAAGTATTTGAGAGATATAGCAGAAAGAGAAACAATAAATAGATTTACAACTGCTGAAATAAAAGTAGATATGACTAATAATAACAATATAAATAGCGAATTAGATATAGATGGTATTGTAGAACAACTTGGAGACAAATTAGAAGAAAAAATGGAAGTAGTAGCAGAGGGGGTGCATAACTGATGTATGATTTTTATTTAGATAAAATATTATTACCAGTAGCACCATCAAAGCTACAAGTAAAAATAAAAAATGCAAATAAAACAATAAATTTAATAAATGATGGAGAAATAAACATTATAAAAAAGCCAGGATTATCTGAAGTATCTTTTGACATTTTAATTCCACATGTTAAGTATCCTTTTGCAGTATATAAAAATGGGTATAGAGATGCTAAATATTTTTTAGGAGAGATTGAGAAATTAAAGGTTAATATGCAACCATTTCAATTTATCGTTTCAAGAAGAAAACCAAATGGAACAGTTTTATTCGATACAAATATGAAGGTAACATTAGAAGAATATACAATAAAGGAAGATGCGGGAGAAGGCTTTGATGTTATAGTTACTATAAAATTAAAGCAATATAGGGAATATTCTACAAAGACAATGAAAATAACGATAAAACAATATAAACCAATAGCCGTAGAAGTTCCAGCAAGACCTGCAACAACAGCACCTAAACCTGCAACAACGAGTAGAACTTATACTGTAAAAAGAGGAGACTGCTTGTGGAATATAGCCAAAAAATACTATGGAAAAGGAAATCAATATACTAAAATATACAATGCTAATAGAGATAAAATAAAGAATCCTAATTTAATTTATCCTGGGCAGGTATTAACAATTCCATAATAGGAGGTAAAAAATGATAAGTAGTGAGATATTAATACAAAACGGATCCACTGTATTTGCTCCTGTTATAGAAGAAGATATCCAATGGGAAACAGAAAGAAAGAATGCACCGGGTAAATTAACTTTTAAAGTGGTAAAAGATAATACAATCAATTTTACAGAGGGAAATGCAGTAAGATTTGCTGTAAATAATACAAATATATTTTACCGGTTTTGTTTTTAGCAAAAAGAGAGATAAAAGCGGAATAATAACTGTAACAGCATATGATCAACTGAGATATTTCAAAAATAAAGATACATATGTTTATACAAATAAAACTGCCGATCAATTAGTAAGAATGTTGGCCAATGATTTTTTATTAAACATTGGTATGCTAGAAACAACTGGATATTTAATTGCTTCTCGTGTAGAAAGCAATAAAACACTATTTGATATAGTTCAAAATGCTTTAGATTTAACAACACAAAATCGTGGAGAAATCTATGTTTTATATGATGACTTTGGAAAACTATGCTTAAAAAGTTTGGAAAGAATGAAACTAGGGCTAGTAATAGATGAAGAAACTGGAGAAAACTTTGACTATACATCTTCTATTGATTCAGATACTTACAATAAAATTAAACTTACATATGATAATGAAAAAACTGGAAAAAGAGAAGTGTATATAGCAAAGGATACATCACACATAAATGAATGGGGTGTACTTCAATATTACGATACCATTGATGAAAATACTAATGGGCAAGCTAAAGTAGATGCACTACTAAAATTATATAACCAAAAAACAAGAAAATTGCAAATAAAAAATGCAATAGGAGATATAAGAGTGCGAGGAGGATCATTAGTAATTGTTCAAATGGATCTAGGAGATATAAAAATTCAAAATTTTATGCTAGTAGAAAAAGTGAAACATGTATTTAAGAATAATGAGCATTTTATGGATTTAACATTGAGAGGAGGAGAGTTTATTTCATAATGGCAGACTTGATAGAAACTGTTAAAAAAATTGTGCAAGGAGTGCTAAATGAAAGCTCTCCTTGTAATGTTTTATTTGGAACTGTAACGAGTGCTAATCCGCTTGAAATAACAGTAGAGCAAAAATTAAAATTAACAAAAGAATTTCTAATACTAACAAAAAATGTTGTTAATTATACAACAACAGCAACAATAGAATGGAATACAAACAAAGTAAATCAAAATGTAAACCATAATCATAGTATTAGTGGAAATATAAATGTAGACTCTAGTATTAGCCCAAATGATAATAATGCTAAAATTACTAATAAAGTTACTTCAGCATTAGAAACAGAACAATACACAAAAGACTTAGGTCATATGCATAGTATTGCTGGAACAAAGAGTATAACTATAAATAATGCTCTAAAACAAAATGATAAAGTAATTTTACTGCAGCAAGCAGGAGGGCAAAAATATATAGTATTAGATAAAGTCTACAATAGTTAGGTGGTGAAGTTATTGATACCAAACAATAATGATAACTTAAAAGAAGATTTTGAAAAAGAAACACAGCCGACAAAGACATACTTTCTAAATACTGATAATAACACAATTACGGGTTACTGTGATGGAAAAGATGCAATGAAACAGGCAATTTATAAAATACTAAACACAGAAAGGTATGACTATTTAATATATTCATGGAATTATCGGAATAGAAATCAAGAATCTAATAGGAGAGCCATCTACATATGTGATACCAGAGCTTGAAAGGGTTATAAAAGAAGCTCTAATGCAAGATGATCGAATTACAGATGTAAAAGACTTTACATTTAATAAAAACGGAAAAGATATTATAACTACATTTGTAGTTGACACAATAGAAGGAGAAGTATCAATAGAAAAGGTGGTGAGTGTATCAAGTGAGTACTAATACAGAAAAATTAGATGAATATTATGATTTTGATAATATTATGGATAGAATGCTAACAAGGGTTGATGACACATTAGATAAAAGAGAAGGAAGTATGATTTATGATGCTTTAGCTCCAGCTGCAGCGGAATTGGCCCAAATGTATATTGTTCTAAAAAATAATATAGATCTAGTTTTTGCAGATACAGCGGTAGGAGAATATTTAGATAAATTAGTAGAACAATTAGGTGTATCAAGAAAGCAAGCAGCAAAGGCAATAAGAAAAGGGTTATTTTATAATGAAAATGAAGAACTTATGGACATTGAATTAAGTCAAAGGTTTACAATTGGAACTTTAACCTATATTGTAACAGAAAAAATAGAAAAAGGAACATATAAACTTGAATGTGAAACAGCAGGAATTGTAGGAAATAATTTATCTGGAACTTTAGTACCAATAGACTATATACAAGGACTAGGAAAGGCTATTCTAACTGACATATTAATTCCAGGGGAAGATGAAGAAACTGATGAGAGTTTAAGACAGAGATTTTACGAAACAACTAACGAAAAAGCCTTTGGTGGAAATATAGTAGATTATCAAAATAAAACAAAAGAAATTGCGGGTGTTGGAGCAGTTAAAGTAACACCATGCTGGAATGGTGGTGGTACAGTAAAACTAACAATATTAGACAGTAACTTTAATAAAGCAACTGATATTCTAATAGATAAGGTACAAGATACAATATGCCCAGGGTTATCTGCAGATGGATTAGGTGTTGCACCTATCCGGACATGTTGTAACAGTAGATACAGTAAACGAGTTAAGAATAACTGTACAAACAAAATTAACACTAACTGGAGAAGCAACAAAAGATGATATAAAAAAGGAAATAGAAACTTTAATAAATAATTATTTTCTTGAATTAAAAAAAGAATGGGAAGTAAATGATAGTGTAATCGTAAGACTTTCAAGAATCGATACTATTCTTTTAAATGCTGCAGGTGTAATTGATGTTTCTAATACAGTATTAAATGGACAAGCAATGAATATTGCTTTAGATAAATTCCAAATTCCTATATTAGAAGGGGTGGTATTATTATGAAATTAAACGATTATATGCCACCATATTTAAGTAACATTAGGGAGTTTAAGCAAATATTTAATACTGAAGATATAGAACTGGAAAATCTATTGTTAGAAGTAAATAAAATTCCAAGCGAAATAATAGTAAAAACAGCAGAAAGTTATGGACTAGAAAGATATGAAAAAATTTATGGAATAAAAAATATAGCAGAAACATTAGAAGCAAGAAGAGTGGCCATACTATTGAAAATCAATAGCAATGTACCATATACATATAATTGGCTAATAAAAACATTAAATGAAGCTATTGGAAAAGAAAACTATAAAATAGAAACAGATTTTAAGAATTATAAAATGTTGATTCATTTTAGGTTAGAATATACAGAAGCAGCAGAAATGTTAAATCAAAATTTAATAAAACAAATACCAGCTAATATTAAAATGGACATAGATCTATTTGCACAAACAACTTGTTATATAGGTGCAAATATTAGACAGGTAAGTTATGAAAAAATAGATACTTGTATAGAAACTATTAACGAAAAAGAAAAAGTAAGCATGAATGAAATAATAGGAGCCAATATAAGAGAACAAAGCTATATAAATATAAAATCAAATAGTGAAGTTTACAAGGAAAAAGAAATAATAGATACAAATACAAGTATTGGAACAGTTATAAGTAGACAAGATTATATAAATATAGAGGAGGTAGAGAAATAATGGGATTTGAAAAAATCTATATTACAAAAAAAGGTGCATTATTAGCAGCTAAAACTCTTCAAGCGAAAAAGCTAGAATTTGATCATGTAGAAATAGGAAGCGGAGCATTAACTGGAGATGCAAAAAACAAAACAGCATTAACAACAAAGGTACTAGAGTGTGGAATTGATAATGTAAGTATAACTGGAGAAACACAAGCACAAATTACTTTTAATTTTAAGAACACAGATGCTAACAATGCTTTCTATTTTAGAGAAATTGGAATTTTTGCAATAGATCCAGATACAAAAGAAAAGGTACTATTTGCATATGCTAATGCTGGAGATAAGGCAGAATATATTAATAACTCAATTACAGTTCCAGTTCAAAAGGTCATAGATATAACTATTGTTGTAGATAATGCAGCAAATGTAACTATTACTTTAGATCCAGAGGCAGCATATCCAACAAAAAAAGAAATGAATGAAGCTATAAAAAGTGCTTTGTCTGTGACAGGAAAAAACTACGGTATTAAAAGGTTAATAACTGATAATACACTAGCTGGTTGGACTAGAATAGCGGATTCAGTTGGATTAAATGCAAAAGCAACAAAAAATGGAGAAAAAGTAGCCAATGATTTTGATAATTGCTACCCATGGTCAGATATTAGAAGATGTAATGTAAATCCAACTACAGGTCATATTACAGCTTATTATGGGGAATCAGGATATGCTTCAGATGGAAGCAATGGAGAAGTTATGGTAAAAATACCAGAGTTTTGGTGGAAAAGAGAGCGTATTCCAGATGATGAAGGAAATGTATATGAATATATTTATATTGCTGATTATGCAAGAGCTGGATATACAAAGTCAGAAGAATTTTTAGTTGGAGCATATTTATTAAGTACAACAGGAACAGGAGATGCAGAAAAAGCACATTCAATTAGTGGTGCAGTACCAAAATATAATACAACCAAAGCAAAATATAGAACATTAGCAAAAGCAGTGGGAAGTGGCTTTGGTTTATTAGATTATCGCTATTTCTTATTACAAATGCTTTATTTAGTAGAATATGCACATTATAATTCACAGAGTATGTTAGGAAATGGGTTAATAGCAATGAGTACAGGCAAAGCACTTATTGCAGAAAATAACACAAATAGAATAATCATTAGTTCTGCAGGTGCAGGATTCTGGGTTGGAAAAACAATATGTATAGGAACAAGTGATGCTTGGAATGCAAGTGTTGCAGCAGATAGAGAAATAACAGAAATAACAGACTATAATAATGGAAGTGTTAGTGGAAAGCAAATTAAATTTAATGGAGCAGCAGTAAATATAGCAGTTAATAATACTATATGGGGAAGTGCACAAAGAACTGGTGGAAATGATATATTAGGTAATGTATCAGGTTGCTTGAATGATAATGGTTATCACCCTGTAAATTATAGAGGAATAGAAGATATATTTGGGCATATGTGGCAACACATAGATGGCTTAAATATAAAAGAGTATGAAGGATATATTTGCAAGGATCCAAATAATTATGCTGATGATAAATTTGTAGCACCATATGAAAAATTGGGATATGTAAATGCAAAGACATCAGATAGTTATATAAAGAAATTAGGATATGATGAAAAATATCCAGAGGTTGCTCTTCCAATAGAAGTAGAGGGAAGCTCAACAACAGGTGTATGTGATAACTATTGGTGTGCAGAAGGAAACAAGATAGCGTATGTTGGTGGCAGCTTCGGCAACAACTGGACCAAAGCCGGCTTCTTCGCTTGGAATTGTGGCAGTGTTTCCAGCCTCAGCTATTGGCACTACGGTGCCCGCCTTCTTAAACACCAGTAAAAGCGGGGGTATGGGGGCGGCCAGCCTCCCATAAAAGGTAACTCAAATATAGAATAGTTAATATTTGAATTAAAAATATGTACAATAACTGCAGGGGATTTAGTGTGTGCGGAGCCTAGTTTCTCGTCTTTGGTTTTAGCGTATGTTGGTGGCAACTTCAACAACAACTGGACCAAAGCCGGCTTCTTCGCTTGGAATTGTAACAATGTTTCCAGCAACAGCAATTGGAACTACGGTGCCCGCCTACTTATTTAATAAAATAAAAAATATTACACATTATTTTCCTTGCCGCTTGGCAAAAATAAGTCGCAACTGGATTGACTTAGTAGCTCCTTTTGAGTGAAAAGCCGATAGACTAAATAAGAAAAACCAGGAGAAGAAATGAAAAGAAAAGGTAATATATTTCCGGCAGTTATTGAAACTAATAATATAAAAAAAGCTATTCAAAATGCAGCAAAAGGAAAAAAACACAGAAAAAGTGTAGAAAAAATTATTTGTAATATTGAATATTACACTTTAGAAATTCATAATATGCTAAAAAATAAAACTTATACGCCTAGCCCATATATAGAAATGAAGATTCATGATCGGTACAAGAAAAAAGGAAAGAATTATATATAAACCTATGTTTTATCCTGATCAATGTATTCACTGGGCCATTATGCAACAAATTGAGCCACTTTTAATGAGAGGTATGTATGAGTTTTGTTGTGCTTCTATTAGAAATAGAGGGCTACACTATGCATCAAATCATATAAAGAAAATTTTAGTAAGAGATAGGAAAAATACAAAGTATTGCTTGAAATTAGATATTAAAAAATTTTATCCATCAATAAATAAAGAAATTTTGAAAAGAAAATTCCTAAAAATTATTAAAGATAGAGAAATACTAGATTTATTAGACTTAATTGTAGATAGTTCAAAAGAGGGAGTACCAATTGGAAATTATACTTCACAATGGTTTGCTAATTTTTATTTGCAGGATTTAGATCATTATATAAAGGAAAAACTAAAAGTACCATACTATATAAGATATATGGATGATATGCTTATATTTCATAGAAACAAAAAAGAATTAAGAAAAATAAAAAATGAAATAGAGGTATTTTTAGAAAAGGAAGGACTAAAACTAAAAGAAAATTGGCAGCTATTTAAGACAGATAGTAGACCAGTTGACTTTATAGGATATAGATATTATAGAGGGCATACTACATTAAGAAAGTCTAATTTTTTACGAATAAAAAGAAGAATAAAAAAAGTATATAAAAAGGGCAGAATAAATTATGCAGATGCTAGTTGTATTATTAGTTATTATGGATGGCTAAAACATTGTGATTCAAATAAATTTAATGAAAAATACCTTAGGCCATATATAAGCCTAAAGAAATGTAAAGGAGTGGTAAGGAATGAAACAAAAAACTTACAGCGATATAAGACCAGAAAAAAACTTCAGTATAGAAAACATTGAGAACGGAAAATGTACCGTTCTTTTTTTTGATGATATTCAAGAAGAAAAACAAGAAAGCACTAATATGGAGAATCAAGAAATAGTAGAAAAAAATGTATATAGTTATGATATTTATTCAATAGAAGTGCCATATAGAGAAAATCTTGAAGAAGTAATAGAATCAGATATAAGTAATTGGCTAAAAGATGTTAAACAAAAGGCATATGATAAAGCTGCTGAAGAAATAAGAAAAAAAAGGAATAAACTATTAGAAGAAACAGACAAAGAAATGTGTTTAGACAGATTAAACTTGAAAATGCCTGAAGAATTAACAGCAAGTAACTTGCTATCAGGAATAAAAGAATTTTTTGAAGGACTAGCAAACATATTTAATGGGAAAATGGCAAAATATAGACAAGAATTGCGAGATATAACTAAACAGAAGGGGTTTCCATATAATGTGGTGTGGCCAAAGAACGAGGACCAAAAATAGGTCTTTTTTTATTGCAAAAGAGAAGGAGGAAAGCAAGTGGAACAAATATCAGTAATTGTTATTTCAATAGCAACTTTTCTAAATGCATTGATAGCAATAGCAACTTTTATTAGTAAAGCTAAAAAGCCTGTTGATACTGCAGTAGATAAAAAGTTCAAAGAGGCATTGCAACCAATTAATGATAAGTTAGGGGCTATTGATGATAGAATAGACAAATTAGACAAGAATCAATGTAAAAATTATCTAACTGAGTTTTTAGAGGATATAAAAAATGAAGTTCCCAAAAGTGATATACAAATACAAAGAGCAACAGAAGTGTATGACCATTATATCAATGATCTACATTTAAACACATATATACATGATAATTGGGAGAAATATATGAAAGGAGGAAATTAATATGACAGTACAATTCTTAGTATATGTTGTAACGACATTGTTTACTTATATTGCAGGTAAAGTTTCAAAGCACTTTGGCTGGAATTACACAATGCCTATTACAATTCAAAACCTTATAATTATTGCGATTGCTTCTATAATTGGATGTTTAATACATATTGAAAATTTAGATGCAAACAGCGTTATAACAGCTGTTATAACAGCCGTTGGTGGAGTTGGAACAGCAGTTGTAGCATATGATGCAAAAAACAAATAATATGCACCTTATTTTATCTAAGATGCAGCAATGCAAGAAATAAGTTCTTGTATATTAAAAATACTGGAAGAAAAGTAAAAAATCTTCCAGTATTAATTTTTTTATAAGGAGGTTTTTCTATGGAAGAGGAAAACGGAAATATTGAAGCTTTTGATATTGAAAATCAAAATGTAGAAGAATTAAGAAATTATGAAGAAGGAGGCGAAGAATAATGGCTTATAAAGGACCAGATATATCTGCTTGGCAAGGTGATATTGATATAAAAGCACTTGCTTCACAAGTAGATTTTTTTATTTTTAGAGCTTATGCAGGAAGAAGCAAAGATAGTAAAGTGGATCGTAATGTAAAACTTGCAATAGAAAGTGGAAAGCCATATGGATTATATATTTACTCATATGCATTAAATACGGCACAAGCAAAGGAAGAAGCACAAAGAATGATAGCATTAGCAAATAGTTATTCAGTAAAGCCTGCTTTTTTATGTATTGATATGGAAGATGCAGATGGTTATAAAAGAAAATATGGAATGCCATCTAATCAAACATTAAAAGATATATGTACTGTAGAAGGAGAAGCCTTTGAAAATGCTGGATATTATGCTATGGTATATGCAAGTTCAAGTTGGTTTAATAATCAGCTTAAAGGCTTAACAAGATTTGATAAATGGGTGGCACATTGGCCGGTATCAGGTGGAAAGCAAAAGGGAATGGCAACATCTCCAGATGGAGAAAATGCAAATAATTGTGGTATATGGCAATTTACATCAGATGGAAGATTAAATGGATATAATGGAAGGCTTGACATGAATTATGCCTATAAAGATTTTGTTTTGAATAAAAATGGAAATACTAATCCAGCACCAACACCAACTCCAGCACCAGTACCAGCACAAACAAGTAATAACAATACATATACTGTAAAAAGTGGAGATTGTCTATCTACAATAGGAAGTAAACTAGGTGTAAACTGGAGAGATATTGCAAATATAAATGGAATTTGTAGCCCATATATCATTTATGTAGGGCAAGTATTAAAAGTTCCAGGAGGAAATGTAAATACTAATCCAGCACCTTCAAATAATAGTAACAGTACAACATATACAGTAAAATCAGGTGATACATTAAGTGGTATTGCTGCGAAATTTGGAACTACATATCAAAAAATTGCAGCAGATAATGGAATAGCAAATCCAAATATTATTCACCCAGGCCAAGTATTAAAAATTAATGCAACAAGTAATAAAAATACTACACAAAATAGTACAAGAACATATACAGTAAAATCGGGTGACACATTAAGTGGAATTGCTGCAAAATTTGGAACTACATATCAAGAAATTGCAAGAAAGAATGGAATAGCAAATCCTAATATTATCCACCCAGGTCAAGTTCTAAAAATATAATAAAAACAAAGAAGTAGAGGATTAATTTCCTCTACTTATAAATATTTTTGAGTTTCTCTTGAATATCTAGTAGTAAGTTGAAAGATTGCTGAAATGTAGTATTATTAAAATCTATCTCAAGAATCTTATTTACTACCTTTTTTAGTTCTATATTATTTAGATAATCATTTGTAGTAATACTGCTATTAGAAAAGTTGTTAATAACAGTATAATTTATTTTTTTTTCTTCAAAGATTCTTTTGTATTTTTCTAATTGGTTAACAGGAAAGCCACATTTATAAATATTAGGGCCTAGATCAGTTATTTTTAATCCTAATTGCTCATTTACAATCTTAGCATCTTGATTAATAATATTATAAAAAATCCCAACTCTAAATAAGTATATGGTGTCTTTGTTTTCCTTTTTCAAATTCTCATATTGCTTTAGAAGTTTGCTCATTTGTTTTTACCTTCTTTCCCGACTTTTTCTTACAATAATATCTCCTGGCTCACACTCTAATATTTCACATATACGATCCAAAGTTGAAAAGTGAATGCTAACAGTTTCATTATCCATAAGATGAGAAAGGGCTTGATAACCTCCGCTCCATATTCTTAATAAACCAATATTTGCTTCTTTTTCTTTCTTTTAATACTTCGCTTATTCTCACATATATCATTGCTACATCCCCTTCCGTATTTTCTGTTACAGATATTGTATAAGAAACTCTATTATATTTTAACTCTTTGCAGTGTTAACTATAAATGGGTGAACTTAAATGACAGATAACTATTTTACAAAATAGGCTTTTTATAATATAATTTAGTCAGTAAGGTAGGTGGTTAATATGTCATCTTGTAAGTGTACAGATATAATTTATCAAGTAAAGAAATATTTATCAAATAAAGATATAGAAGGACTGAAACAATACATACAGAAAGAGGAAGAAAATGTAAAAAACTGTCATATTTTGTCGAAAAACGAAACGGCGGAATATATTGATACTCTAATAAATGAATTGGACTAACCCTCCACTCTGGCATAGTTATTAAAATTTACATAAAATGGTAAAATATATAGTAAGAGATATCTCTAAATAAGATTCTAGGAGGAGAGTATTATGAGAGATAGATTGAATATAGAACTAAATCCATTAGAGTATATATTAAGTAAAATATTTAAGAACTATACATATAAGGTATATAGAGCGGGAGTTTCTGATGGATATAACTGGGCAAGGAAAAAATGGACTTAAAAAAGCGATTGTTATTAGTTTGTTATTAACGAGTAAGGTCCAAGGTGGTTTTATAAGGTCTTAAAAAAATGCCTTAAACACTAGAGTATCAATAAAAGCGTGTAATAATAACAAAAAGCGAAAAATTGCAATTTTTCAATAAATTATTCTAGCAGGTATTACAATTACTTATGTTATGGGAGATAATAGTGTATTCAATAGAGC
>CAOXTD010000012.1:0-876 GCA_948560265.1 uncultured Clostridia bacterium
TTAGTATTTACCTCATTTGTTTTTTTATACTATTTTTTATTTCTTTCAGTATAACATTTTGTTTTATTTTTTGTCAAGTTTTACATTAATAAAATTTTTTGACTTTATTCCCATTTGGTATTGAAATTATTTTCATTTTGGGTTAAGATTATATCATAGTTTTAAATCGGACAAACGGAGGATAAAATGCCAAGAAAAACAAAAGATGAAGAAGTGAAAAAAGTAACCAAAACAAGCTCTAAAAAAGCTAACACTGTAGAAGTAGAGAAAAAATCTACTTCTATTAAAAAAGCTACTAAAACGGCAGCCTCTAAAAAAACTACTACAGCAAAAAAGAAATCAACCACTTCAAAAGAAACAGCAAAAAAGTCACCTGTAAAAAACTCTACTGCTAAAAAAACTACTACGAAAAAAACAACACAAACAACTAGAAAAAGAACTACTACTAAAAAAGCCAAGCCAGTTATCACAACAGAATACTATGATTTACCAGCAGTATATAATAGAACTATTGTAAAAATATTAGCACAGACACCTTCTAGTTTATTTGTTTATTGGGAAATTTCTGAAGATGATAAAAAGAAATTGCAAGAACAATATGGAGAAGCATTTTTTCAAAATACTAGACCTTACCTAATTATTACAAATGAAACTATGAATTACTCTTTTGAAACAGAAATTAATGATTATGCTAATAGTTGGTACATTCATATTCATGATAGCTCTTGTAAATATGGCGTACAATTAATTAGAAAATCAACCAATCATAATACAGATAATTCTCATTCTGTTATTAACATTATTTCTTCTAATGAAATTGCTACTCCAAATGATCACATTTTATTTGATAAACTTGGTAAAACTGTATTTTTTAGA
>CAOXTD010000012.1:919-43660 GCA_948560265.1 uncultured Clostridia bacterium
AATATTTCTTCTCTATCATTTATTAGTAATATTGGTAGAGTTTATAATATTTATGATTTATATAAAGAAATTTACAAAAATGAATTAAATGGAGATGAGTTAGGAATGGGACTTTCCTCTTCTGGATTCAGTTCTAATTTTCGTTAACATATCATTTAGTTCCACTGTAATTATACTTGCTTAGGACTAAAAAAAGATAAAAAGGAGAAACAGTAATGACATCCAAAAAAGGTTATGTAAGTTTTGTTTTACATGCACATTTGCCTTTTATCCATCACCCTGAAAGTGATGATTACTTAGAGGAAGAATGGTTATTTGAAGCTATTTCAGAAACCTATATTCCTCTGCTTATAAACTTTCAAAAATTAGAGGAGGAAAAAGTTGACTTTCGTGTTACTATGTCAATGACGCCCCCTCTTTTAAATATGCTTGATAATCAGTTATTACAAGAAAAATATATTAAGTACCTCAATACTCATATTGAACTTGCACAAAAAGAAATTGTAAGAACAAAAGGAAATGATAAAGAAAACGAGCTTGCTCATTATTATTTTAATCGTTATTCTAATGATTTACACTTATTTCAAGATATTTATCATTGTAATCTAATTAATGGTTTTAAGCATTTTCAAGACATTGGCGTATTAGAAATCATTACTTGTGGAGCTACTCATGGTTACTTTCCTATTTTATACGTTAATGAAAAAACAATTAGAGCTCAAATTGCAGTTGGTGTACAAACCTATGAAAAATATTTTGGAAGAAAACCTCGTGGTATTTGGCTTCCTGAATGTGGCTATGTTCCTGAATCTGATAAATATTTAAAAGAATTCGGTATTGAATATATTATTACAGAATCTCATGGTATTTTATATGCAGACCCTACTCCTATTTATGGTACTTTTGCACCTATTGTTTCTCCTGAAGGAATAATCGCTTTCGGGCGTGACATTGAGTCTTCTAGACAAGTTTGGAGCTCTATTAATGGTTATCCTGGTGATGTTAATTACCGTGAATTCTATCGCGATATTGGCTACGATGCTCCTTATGATTATATCAAACCATACATTGCTTGTAATGGTGTCCGTGTTAATACTGGTATTAAGTATTATCGTATTACAGGAAAAAGCTGTCCTAAAGATTATTATAATGTACAATGGGCACAAGATACAATTAATAAGCAAACTGGCCATTTCTTTGATAGCAGAGTAACACAAATTAATACTTTAGCTTCACTTACTACTAATCCTCCCATCATTCTTTGTCCTTATGATGCAGAACTTTTTGGGCATTGGTGGTATGAAGGTCCCAATTGGTTATATACTTTATTTAAGAAAATTTATTATGATAAAAGTAATTTTAGTTTAATTACACCTAGTGAATATATTGATAAATATCCTATGATGCAAATTTCTACTCCTTGCCGCTCTAGTTGGGGGGCAAATGGTTATAGTGAAGTATGGCTTAATCAAACTAATGATTATGCACATAAGCATCTTCATGAAACTGGTGATAGAATGGTACAATTAGCACAAAAATTTAGCAACTTAGAAAATGAAAATCCTGAAACACCAAAGCTAAAAAAAGAAAGGGCAATTAAAATTCGTGCTTTAAATCAATGTGCTAGGGAATTATTACTCCTTCAGAGTAGTGATTGGCTATTTATTATTACTAATGGAACTATGGTGGATTATGCTAAAAAAAGAATTAAAGATCATGTTGGTAGATTTACGAGATTGTATCATGCTTTAATGAATAACGAATTTGATAAAGATTTTATTACATTCTTAGAAGACATTGAGGAAAAAGATTGTATTTTTCCTGAAATTGATTATATGATTTATTGTTAAAGATAAAAGTAGAACCATTTATGCTGTGAAATAAGTGGTTCTATTTTTATCTATTTTATTATTTGTTCTTTGCTTACTCCTGTTATTTCAATAATCGTTTCTATGTCTATCTTTTCAAAAATTCTTAATACCTCTTTCAAGTAATTTTATTCAATTTAATTTTGTTTTTGGAAATTTGTTAGAATTTCTTTGACGTAAATATATTTGAATTTATGAAATAAAAATGATGTATGTTCCCTTTTTTGTAAGAAAATGCTTGCCTTTAGAACATACATCTATATTAATACATATTTTATTGTTTTTCAAGAGAAATCCGTCGACCTTTTTCGACAAATTGAAGCTCTTATATATTTTTCAAATCACATGAAAAAAATTTTTAAATTTTCTATATGCAAAATCCTGGAGCTACGCCACCAGCACTTCCTGAGTAGTAGTCACCATATCCGTAACCGCCAGTGGTGATATATTCAAAGTGAGTACTGTAAGCATAAAGAGGTGAGCGAAGCCACCATGTATATATACCACCGTCGTTATACTTAACACGGTTCGCGCTCGAAGAGTTCCATTCCTCTGTTGCGTTATTTTTGTAATATAAATATTGTTCTCCTTCTTTGGTTATGGCATATCCTCTTGTATCTCCTCCATTATATCCATCTTTTAATACTTCACTTGCCGATAATAACCATAAGTAATCATTACATGTTGCTACACTACTTGCATCGTTGTATGTTTTAATATATTCTTTCTTTACTTGTTTTAGATAACTATTATTACTTAATTTGCCTCTTCCATCTGTACCTTCTAAGAATGTTCTCATCTCCGTCGCTGCCCAACCATTCTCATTTGTTGAAGTTTCCGCATCTACTCCGTTCATATTATGTGTTCCTAGGCAATCGTAAAATTCAAAACTAATACTCGCTTTTGTGTGATTGCCCCCATATACTGTTTGATCCACTAAATCGTCATGTTTAAATCCTAATATTCTTGCTCTTTTTGCTTCTCCGTTATATTCTACTTCAAAGATATCTCCTACCTTGATATCATAGCTTTCTCCCTTTTCTGTTGTTCCTGTTGCTTGTGTTGAATCACTTGTAATGTTACTGTCATTTGCTATTGCTTTTGCAATTCTATCTATTTTTGCCCATGGATTTTCTGGTACTTCTGGCGTTGGCGTATTAGTTCCATTTGTATATTCATTTATCATATTATCTATGTTATTCATATACTCTTGCTCATTTTTAATTGCTTCTTCTGTCTTATTCTTTGCCTCTTGTGCTTTTTTAAAAATGCTATTATCTCCCATGGTATACATGATTGTTATACCTGCTAAAATTAATAGCACTACTATTGTTACTACTAGTGCTACTAATGTTATACCGCTTATTTTCTACATTCTTTTTCATTTGTTTCCTCCTTCTTATGTCAGTTAAAAATACGTCCCCAAACTGACATCCTTTTCTTTAGTGTTTACTACTTTTTGAATTTTATTTATTTCCAATATTTTTTTGTTTCTATCAACACAATTTACTTATATATATATATATTATCAATACATGTCATAAAAAGTCAATATTTTTTCACATTTTTTTGTCAACATTCCAAGAGAAAAGCACTTGCAATTAATTATGCAGGTGCCCTATTTTTATTCTATTTATTTAAATCCCTATTTGTTTCTTTTTCTTCATTATATCTATCAATAAAGTATAATGGTCTGTGTTTTGTCTCATTAAATGCTCGTCCTAAATACTCCCCTATTACTCCCAAAAAGATTAGTTGTATTCCTCCTAAGAATAAAATCACTACCATAGTTGAAGCATATCCTGGAACATCCACACCAGTTGCAATAGTTTTAATAATAATAAATATCATATAAATAAATCCGACTAAAGATACCAAAACCCCTAGTAGTGCTGCCCATCTTAGTGGTGATGTAGTAAATGATGTAATACCATCAATTGATAAGTTAATTAAATTCCTGTAATTCCATTTTGTTTGTCCTGCTGCTCTTGGATCTCTAGCATATAGAATTTCTTTTTTATTATATCCTATCCAACTAAATAATCCTTTTGTATAGCGCTGTGTTTCTCTAATTGACTTTAATGCTTCTATACAACGTCTATCTAATAAACGAAAATCTCCAGTATCTTTTTGAATTTCAATTCTAGTAAAAGCTTGTAATACTTTATAATACATTTTAGAAGTAAATTTTTTAAGCCATGTTTCTCCATCTCTTGATTTTCTTTTTGCATAAACATCATCATAGCCTTCTTCCCAATATTTTAACATCTCAGGAATTAACTCTGGTGGATCCTGTAAATCGGCATCAATAATAACTACACAATCTCCTTTGCAATAGTCTAATCCTGCTATCATTGCAGTTTCTTTTCCATAATTTCTAGATAAATTCAAATAACAAACTCTTTTGTCTTTTTCTCTTAATTCTTGCATAATTTGAAATGTTTTATCTTTACTTCCGTCATTTACTAATAATACTTCAAAGTCATATCCTTCATTTTCATCCATTAATTTTTGTAATCTATCATATAGCATATTTAAAACTTCTTCTTCATTATATGCTGGCACCAATATTGTAACTAATTTCTTCTTATTTTCGTCCATAGTTCCTCCTTAATATTAGTTTTAATGCTATAGTTATATCATACTTTTTCAAGTTTGTAAATGGAACTGTTCTGTTTTACACTCTATTCGATCTTCGCATGATTTAATAAACGATATGTTCTACAGATATTACAGTCTTTACACACTGATACTCTACCTTCAAATATTTGCTTTATTGTCTCTATAAATTCATCTTCTATATCAATAACATGCATTTCTACTTTAGCTGGTAATAAAGTTAATAAGGTATTAAGTGCAAAGTCATTAGAAGAAAAAGAAATATCTGATAAATATTTGCTATTTAAAATATTTTCTGAAACAGATACTATATTTTTATCCGCATCTAATAGTATAGATTCTCCATTAATATAAATTAAATGTAAAATTTCACATTCTGCTGGCTTAGAATCTATATAAATTTTCAGTAAATTAATAAATTCATTATATTCTTTTTCAATGATAAACTGATTTACAGCAGTATCTACAATATTATCTAAATAACTTATATATTCTTTTAACCTAAAATTAACAAAACCGTCTAATATCATAGATTTATTTTCTTGTATGAAAGATACCAATGATTTCTGTATCATTTGTTTTCTATTTATATTCTTTCTATTTTCTTCTACTTCCATGTAATCATTTTCTATGGTATTCATGCAATTATTACATATTTGTATTCTTTCATATTCGTCAAAATAAAAATAATTGTAATTTAATATTTGATAAATTAGCTTTTCTTCATAAAATTCTAAAATTACTTCTGTTATTAATTCACTTAAAAAATAGGAGAAACTCTCTTCGTCTTTTCCTTCATAATGAATAATGACATTTTGATAAATCTTAAATTCGTTTTTTGAATAAGTTAAATCTTCAAAATCTATTTCTTTTGTTCTACTTAGTAGATAATCTAAAATATCTTCATTATTTGTTTTAATGCAAAAAGATTTCATTATTCTACGTCATTTCTCCTTTCTAATATGTCTTCCATATCTTATTCTTTCCAGCTTTAATCTGTAACATGTTTTATCTTATTTTTAATTATTAATCTCTTCTAGTCCGCCTTTTAAGTTGTATACATCTTCATACCCCATTGTTTCTAACATTTCTTGTGCTTCTTTACTTCTACTTCCAGAAGAACAATAGGTAATAATTGTTTGTTCTTTATTAGGAATCACTTGACCTGCCTGTTTGCATATATCATATAGACAAAGAGGAATACTGCCAGAAAGATGCCCTTCTTCATATTCTTGTTTACTTCTTACATCTAATAAAATTATATTTTGATTTTGTGCCAGCATTTTTTTAGCTTGGTCATAAGTTATTTCTTTATTACTCATACTCCTATATAAAATTTTTCTTATCCTTTCTAACATTTTTTCACTTTCCTTCTTTATTATTTTCAAGTATTGTTTTTTTATACATAAAAAAAACAATACTCACTTTATTATATGAGTATTGTCGATTTTTTGTTTATTTATTTTCTTCTTGATAAGTAGTTAGTTTCTTTTCTTGTCTTGCAGTAATAACTGTAATAACAATAGCATATATTGCTAATCCTATTGGTGTTACTAATCGATTAATTGGAATTCTGCAAATTGCTAAAATGCTTAAATATAGTAATTCACTAGCAGCTGCTGTCAATACATATAAAGCTAATGTTTTCCAAACTCCAATTTTTCTAAAGCGAATCATTACATAGGCTAAAACTACTATCATACTAATTGCTATTGGTAATAAGT
This sequence comes from uncultured Clostridia bacterium, assembly GCA_948560265.1. Lineage (GTDB taxonomy): Bacteria > Bacillota > Clostridia > TANB77 > CAG-508 > CAG-273. Next base: position 7,131 of record CAOXTD010000012.1, read on the forward strand.
ATGGCATTAACACACTAGATAATCTGATGTGTGGTTGATAAACTTTAGTAATATTTTCTTTTTCTAATTTTAAATCAAACTTTTCATTTAATTTATTTGTTAATTGTTCTATCTTATTATCTATTTCTTCTACTTCTTGTGAGATTGTAATAGAAAACATATCTCCGTAGTATTCTATTTGTTGCACTATTATTCTTTCATTTCCAAACACTTCTTTTGCAACTTGTTCTATATCTTCTTTTGTATACTCATTTCCTAGGTATATGTCTAATCTTAAATTTTTACTATACGTAATATCTGTTTTTAGTCCCATAGTAGCTATTACAATTGCTCCTGCAATAATAACACATATTAAAATCGCATAAAATACTTTTTTGTTCATTTCTTTACCTCTTTTCTATATTTCTTACGCATTTTTGGTATCTACAACTAAAGTTCTTGTTATGATTAAGTTATATAAAACAATTAGTAATAGTCCCCAGAAAATTACCATTCCAAAGCTGTAAATTGGAAGCCAACCTGCAAAACATAAAATGATTGATGTAATAGCTACAGGAATGAAAATGAATAATGTTTTAATTAAAGCTTCTTTAAATACGTGTGATGCTTCTACTACTGTTTGACTATCTTTGTGTTTGATTAAGCTTAGTAAATATACTGTAAAAATGTAGTTTAAAACAATGGCTATAATGATTGCAATCATTCCTTCCATAGTTAACATTACATTTGCATAGCGTAACACTAGTAATAATACTGCAGTATATCCAATAAGGGCAAGACTACTTAGCAAACCGTTCTTTTTGTATTTTACAATTAAGAAAACGATTCCTATCAATAGAGCTGCTCCTATTATTGCTACAGGAATATAAAACATTTCTCTAGTGATATCTGACATAACATATCTATTTTCTGAAACGGTATAAGTAAGTGGCAATTCTCCACTATTTAATAATACTACTATATTAGAAGCTTCTTGTACATATCCATCTATTGTATCATTATTGGTACTTACTCCTCCAATAGACATTTGAATCATTCCATTAGAAACTTCACTATCAAATGCAGTTTCTAGTAATGTTGAATCATCTATTTTCATTTTGATTTTCTTTGAGTTGTCTTTTCCTTCTGCATCTGTTGAAGTCACATAGTTTTTAGTAATGTCTTGAAAAATTTGAGTTCCTTCTTTATTTAATTGAATGGTCAAATATACGCTAGTTCCTGTTGCGCCTGAACTGTATCTTACTTCTGCTTTTTTTATATGGCCATTGTTTAATAAAATTTCCTCGTTTTCGTTTTGTACAGTGAACTTTCCTTTAATTGCCATATATTGAGTAATTAAATCTGTATTTTCATTTTCTGGAATTTGTATATATAGTTCACCCGTTTTTTCGTTTTGTCTAATAGTATAATCTGCTGTGTGCATTAAATCTAATCTTTTTTGTATAATTTCTTTTACCTTATCATAGTTTTCTTCTGTTAAGGTATCTTCTGGGTTTACTGGCTCCTCTTTTTTGGTAGTTCCTTCTCCTTCTTTTTCTACTACTTTTCCATCTTTATCATAAATAACAGTATTTTTTGAAGTATCTACTCCTAATGTTATTAGTCTTCCCCCTGCTAAGTCCATTCCTAATTGATAATCTGGAATTATGTTTTCTACAAACTTCATTTTTTGAAGATAAATTCCTCCAAATGAAATGAGTGAGATTAATATAATTACTAAAATAATTAATGTTACTTTTAACTTTTCTTCTACTTTCACTTTTCTTTCCTCCCGTTATTTATAATAATTTGGTATCATTAATAATTAATTCAAACCATATTCCCAAATATTTTGCTGCATATTTGCTCATCATAGTTCTATCCATAAATATCTCGAAATAATCTAATACTGGTGATATTTCCGTATCAATCTTTAAGTCTAAAATTACTTTTTTCTCTTCTTTATTCATCGTAAAATTTGCATTTGTTACTGCATAATTTACTTTATCGTGTTTATCAAAAGTAGATATATTTTGATTAACAACCCTATCACGATGTACATCTGACTTATCTGCTAAAATTAATGCAGCTGAAATATCATTGACTGCTGTTCCAGTTTGTTCATCATGGTTTCCAATAGCCATCATAATTTCTGTACGGTGATGAGCTTCCATGCCCATATCTTTTAAAATTTGATAAGCAAGTATCGCTCCTGAATGTGCATGGTCTGTACGATTCACACAATTTCCAATATCATGCATATATCCTGCAATTTTTGCAAGTTCTATTCTTTCTTCTGGATACTCTAAAGTTTTAAGCACTTCTCCTGCACGCTGTGATACAATACTAATATGCCTTATCGAATGCTCTGTATATCCCAATGCATTTAATTGCTTTTGCGAACTTAAAATTAGCTCTTTTACTTCTTCATTTTGCTTTACATCTTCTAATGTTATCAAGTTTTTTCCTCCTATGTTTAATTGTCTAAAGTTTACAATTGCCTATCGGCAATTGCATAAGCCATTCGTAGCTTGCTTTGCTTCGCACGACTGCCTTAATTTTACCCTAAAACATAAAAAATAGCAACTATTTTACGCAATTTCTTCGTAAAAAGTGTTGCTATTTTATTTTTATTTTTTACTTTTTTGCTGACAAATTTACTCCGATAATTCCCCCAATAATTCCTGTTATGACACTAACTATTAACATTAATAGAGAATTTACTGATATCGAAAATCCTACTATAGTAATGCTAGAAGCTAAATACAAAGCCAAAATATATACTAATCCTACAATTCCTCCATAAATTAATCCATTCTTTTTTATTTTTCTACTGCTAATTGTTCCTCCAATTAAAATGCTCACTCCTGTAATAGTTAATACTACTGGCATCATGGTATTTTCCGAAATTGTGGTATTGACCAATAATAGAGCATAAATTGTAAGTAAAATAATTGAAAATATTATAGCAAATAAACAGCCTTTTGTAATTGCCATTACTTTCTTTTTTATTTCGCTTTCTTCTGTTGTAATATTTGTTTTTAATATATTTTCTTTTTCCATACTAAAACTCCTTTACATAGGCTTTTATCTTATTGTATGCCTATTAAAAGGAGTTTAGAATTATCTTTTGATTATTGTTGTGTTGTATTGTTATTTTGTGTTAAATTATTTCCTGTTGTATTTCCATTTGTACTACCTTGTGTATTTGCTGTTGTTTGATTTGTTGTAACTGTATTGGCATTAGTTGCTTGCGTATTGTTATTGACTGTATTAGTTGTTTGTGTATTGTTTGTAGTGGTACTATTATTTATTTCATTTGTTGCGGAATTTGTATTATTTGTATTTTGATTATTGCTTGGTTGATTTGTACTTGGCTGATTCGTACTTGGTTTTACATATGTTTGAATATACGTAATTACATTCATTACTTGTTCATTGTAAATCATGTAATAAGTTTCTTCTCCAGCTGATATGGTAGAATAAATTGTCTTCAATGCTATTGGTAACAAGTCTTTTCCTTCAAAATCTTTCATACCATATAAGTTATCCTTTTTTACCACAATTCCTTTATATTCTGGAAGTAGTAGAATATTATTGGCAGTTTGAGTTGTAGAACTTCCTGCTCCTGCGCTACAACCTAAGTCTTCATATTCTATTGGAAGAATTTGTCTACCATTTTTATCAAAAATACCCCATAAGTCACCTTTTTTAACTGGTATGCAATTGTCATATAATAAGTATTGATTTTTGATGTTATTACTATTAAATCTATTGCTATCGATTCCAATTTGATCATATTCTAAATATACAATAATACTTCCTGTGCTATTAATAACACCATGTTTGTTATTATTGGTTACTAAATATAATCCTGTATCTTTATCAATCTGCTTAATTTGGTCATAGTCTGGGCTAATTTTTGTCGTTGCATCATAAGACATAATACCCATTTTTCCCTCTGCAGTTGTTACTATGAATTCCCTTGTACTTTCTACATATTTAATGCTAGTATATTTGGTTCCTAATATTTCATTTCCAGATAAGTCTGATACACCATAATAATTTTCTGTATTTCTTACTATTAGTCTATTGTCTAATAGTGCTTTTTGATTACTAAAGTTTTGTCCATCTCCTGCTATTGCGGAATCTTTAAACTGCGCTGAATATTGAGTTACTAAATATGGTAATGTATAAATAGTTATTTTGTTTTGCTCTTGATTGTAATCAAATACAATATTAAAGGCTTTTTCTGCTCCTTCTTTTGTAGTATATAATACCCCATTTACCATTTTAACAGGTTCATTAATTATAAAATATTCATAATCATTTCCATTCGTTAGCAGTTTATAAATTTTGTCTGAGTTCATGGTAAAAGAGGCTATTTCATTAGCACATTGTACATAACATTTTGTATTATCCTCTGCATATTGTTTGTAGTCTCCACTATAGGAATCATAACCTACGAATTGTGCAAAAGTACGAATAGGTACGTAGATTTGCCCATTTTGTATGAGTAAAATTTCTTCTAAATTACTATTCGCCTTTCCATCTATTGTAATTTTTAATTGTGTAGACTTCCAGTAGTACATAAAAGCGATTAAGCCAATGCAAATAAAAAATAGTATTATTAAAATAATTCCTATAATTTTCATCCACTTTTTGGCTTTTAATTGTTCATTGCTTTGCTCATAGTTATTGCCAATTAAATCATTCATATTTTCCTCCTCTTTTGTCAGGTTGGGGACGTTCCTTTTTCTGACATTCTTGTCAGGTTGGTGACACACCTTCAACTAACTTTCGTAACCATATTTTTTATAAAACTCATTTTTAAAGTTTTCTAAATTATCGTTCTCTATTTCTATTCTAACTCTTTCCATCAATTTCGTCAAGAAATATAAATTATGAATGGATAATAATCTATCACCTAATATTTCTTTTGTTTTGACTAAATGTCTAATATATGCTCTTGTATAATTGCGACAAGTATAGCAGTCACATTCTGGGTCCAATGGTCCCCAATCTCTTTCATAAGTTGCGTTACGAACCACTACTTTACCATTCCATGTCATAGCAGTTCCGTTTCTTGCAATTCTTGTTGGAAGTACACAGTCACACATATCAATTCCAGCAAGTGCTGCTTCTATCAAATAATCTGGTGTTCCTACTCCCATTAAATATCTAGGCTTGTTTGCTGGCATCAATGGTGCAGTATAGTATAGCATTTTTAAAAATTCTTCTTTTGGTTCACCTACACTAATACCACCAATTGCATAGCCTGGAAAGTCTAAATCGATTAAATCTTTTGCTGACTGCCTTCTTAAATCTTCATAAAATCCCCCTTGAATAATACCAAATAAAGCTTGTTTATCTGTGGTTGTATGTGCTGCTTTGCAGCGCTTTGCCCATCTTGTTGTTCTTTCCATAGACTGCTTTGTGTATTCATAGGTTTCAGGATATTTTACACATTCATCAAATGACATAATGATATCAGCTCCAAGTGCTTCTTCAATTTCCATTACTTTTTCTGGTGAGAAGAAATGCTTACTTCCATCTAAGTGTGACTTAAATTCCACACCTTCTTCTGTAATGGTTCTTAAATCACTTAAACTGAATACTTGAAAACCTCCACAGTCTGTCAAAATAGGTCTATCCCATTTCATAAAATTGTGAAGTCCACCTGCTTCTTTTACCAAATTATGACCTGGTCTTAAATATAAATGGTAAGTATTAGATAAAATGATTTGTGCACCTATTTCTTTTAATTCTTCTGGCGTCATTGATTTGACTGTTGCTTGTGTACCTACTGGCATAAATACTGGTGTTTGTATATCTCCATGTGGTGTATGTACTACTCCACGTCTTGCTCCTGTTTTACTATCTGTGTGTAATAATTCATATGTTACTGCTGGCTTGTCCATATTTTCCTCCTTTTTGTCAGATTAGGGACGTTCCTTTTTCTGACATTCTTGTCATAGTGGGGACACACCTTACTTATCCCCTATTATTGATTTAATGCATTTATCTACATCTAGCTTTTCAATGTCTTCTACCTTTATTTCTTTTCCTAAATGAATACAATTTGAAATTAAGTTGTCATATTCCTTTTTTAAGGTTTTGTATTCATATCCAAAATATGGTTTATACTTTTCTTTATTTTTCAAACAATATGTTTGTAAATAATGTGACGGATGTCTTTCTATGGAATTTTCTCTAATCTTTAATCTGTTCCAAATTGTATCAAAATCTTTTGCAAATAAGTGTATTGTATATACTTGATAGTTATACTTATTTACCATTTTTTCGAAAAACTTTATCCATTTCTTTTTAAAAGGATATTCTACAATAAGCACTTCGTCATTTCTTTGCATTGATTTTTCTATAAGCGTTTTATATACTTTTTTACAAAGAGAGCTTAACGACTTTTTTTGCTTTTTATCTTTAAATCCCATAATATCATAAATATCTTCTTTTAAGCTATCTAACGATATTAACGTACTATTTTCTATTTTTCGATACATTTTCTTGGCTAAAGTGGTTTTTCCTGTTCCACTAATGCCTGATATGATAATTAATTTTTTCATTTCCATTTGCTCCTATTTTATCAACATAGCATCTCCAAAACTAAAGAAACGATATTCTTCTTGCACCGCTTCTTCATAAGCTTTCATGACAAAATCTTTGCCTGCTAAAGCCGATACTAACATAATCAAGGTAGACTCTGGCAAATGAAAATTAGTAATTAGATAATCTAAACATTTAAATTGATACCCTGGATAAATGAAAATATTTGTATCGCTTTCAATTTCTTTTACCATGCCATTTTCATCTGCTATTGACTCTAGCACTCTGCAAGAAGTAGTACCTACTGCAATCACTCTATGTCCTTCACGTTTTGCTTTATTAATTTTTTCTGCATCTTCTTGCTTGATATAGAAATGTTCTGAATGCATATCATGCTCTTCTACATTTTCTACTTTTACTGGTCTAAAAGTTCCTATTCCAACATGTAAAGTAACATTGGCAATTTCTACACCCTTTGCTTTGATTTGTTCTAATAGCTCATCTGTAAAGTGTAGTCCCGCTGTTGGCGCAGCTGCTGAACCCTCATATTTTGCATATACAGTTTGATATCTGTCTTTTTCTTTTAATTTTTCATGGATATATGGTGGCAATGGCATTAAGCCAATTTCATTTAAAATCTCATTAAAAATGCCTTCATATTCGAACTTTACTTTTCTACTTCCACCTTCTAATTGCTCTAAAATTTCTGCCTTTAGTAAAACTCTAGGATTATCACTTTTTTCTAGTAAACCTTCTCCAAAAATAACTTTAGTACCTGGCATTAACTTTCTACCTGGCTTTACCATGACTTCCCAAATATCGCCTTGTATTCTGTGTAATAGTAAAAACTCTACATGGGCACCTGTTTCTTCTTTTACTCCATATAAACGGGCAGGAATTACCTTTGTGTTGTTCCTAACTAGGCAGTCTCCTGGCTCTAGATAGTCTATAATATCTTTAAAAATCTTATGGTCAATGGACTTGCATTTTCTATCTAATACCATTAACCTAGATTGGTCTCTATTTTGAATTGGTACTTGCGCTATTAGTTCTTTTGGTAAGTTATAATTAAAATCTGATACTTTCATTTTTGCTCCTTTATTATATCACTTTGCTCTTGATAACTAGTAAATAACTTACTGACTCTATCAAATATACTTCTAATTACTTCAATAATGTTTTCTGGTTCTTTTAGTACTTTTAATTGCCTGCTATATTTAAAGTTACTTTCATGAGTGGGTTTATAAGTAAATATTTCTTCTGGCAGACCTATCTTTTCTCCATTGCTTTTAATTTCTTTATTCATATAAGCAATATACCATTTTTTTTGTCCTTCTAGTCTTTCCTCTTGATAACCATATTTAGCATAATCATGTAAAGCTGGAACTTCGTATCCATACTCCTCAGCATTTCTTTCTAATGTATGCAAAAACTCATGAATATACACTTCTTCTGGAAAAGTATTAATGCGATAATGATATTTATAGGCATAGTTATTTTCACTATCTGGTAATCGAATATTAGAGTATCCAATTCCGAAATATTGCATTCCTCCAAGACCAATCCAATCATTCATTAAGACATTGCTTCCCTTTTGCAGATTTGCCATTCTAATTCCTATATAAATGTGGTCATATTCATTTTGCTCTACATAATCTTTAATGTACTCATATACATCTTCTACTGAAACATAATAACCATTCTCTTCATCATAAGAAAGTGATTTGATAGGTTTATTAATTGTATGAATATCATAAGTAGCACTCATTTTATTATTACTCATTGTTCTAATGGATTCTTTAAATCTAGCCATGTCGTCCTTTAACACTTGTATATCACTATCAGACATCTTTAGACTAACATGTTCTTCCTTTCCATTTATTTCTACATCTACATCAATTTGAGGAAAGATAAAACATACAAATTTCCAGTTTTTGTCTTTACTTGCTATGCCCTCTTCAACTTTGAAATCTGAAAACCAAGCAGTTCCTTTTGACATTTCTTCATAACCGCCTAGTCTAAAACTAACATCTACCTCTTTTCTATCTTTTGAATTGAAATAAAAGGTAATCTCTTGCCAGTCTTGCGTTCCAGACAGCATAATAGAACGTTCTGTAGTACCTGCAATAGCCATATGTGCACCACCAGTTTTTGTATTATTTTTATTTACAACATTTTCTACTTTGACTTTACAAGTTACTTTATATGGCGTATTAGGGGTTACTGAAATTGTTTCATAGAACATAGCATCATTATAATCTGTATTTTCTATTTTATAGCTATCCATGTCAGAACATTTTATTTCATGGTCACGTACAAAAGTAGTCTTATCTCTTTCACGAACGCTTTTAATAAAATTATTGTAATTATACTTACTATAAATAACAACCAAAGCAATAATGGTAATTACCATTATTGCTATTGATAGAATATTCTTTACTCTTCTTCCGTCTGCTCATCTTTATCCCCTTTAAACGTTATATTTGTTTTACAAGGTTTTCACTATATCAAATTCTTTGTTATTTTAATGAATTGCACTGCTACATCTATGGCAAATTGTTGGGTTTTCTTTGTCCTCTCCTACAGTAGTAGAATATTTCCAACATCTTTCACATTTTTCACCTTCTGCTACTTCTACTTTTACAACTAATTTTTCTGTTTGTTCTGCCGGTTTTTGTTCAATTTGCAAAGCAGATACAATAAACACTGTCTCTAATTGTTCTTGGTTTTCTTTTAAGAATGCATATTCTTTTTCGTCTGCTAATAAAGTAACTTTCGCATTTAAAGAATGTCCAATTATCTTTTCACTTCTAGCCACTTCAAGTTCCTTTGCTACCATTTCTTTTAATTCTAAAATGTGGTTCCATTTTTCCTCTAATTCATGGTTTTCATATTCTGCGCCTACTTCTGGCCAATAATTTAGCATCACACTTTCCGTATTTTCGTCTTTTTTATGTGGCATATAGCTCCAAATTTCTTCAGTTGTATAGCAAATCATTGGCGCTAACATTTTTACTAGGCTATCTAGAATAATATACATAGCAGTTTGCGCTGATTTTCTTTCTACGGAGTCTGGCTTTGAAGTATATAATCTGTCTTTGATAATGTCTAGATAGAAGTTACTCATATCTGATACGCAGAACTGGTTGATATCATGATATACCATATGGAAATTGAAGTCCTCGTAGTTCTGTGTACAGTTTTTAACTAATTGATATAGTTTTAATAATGCCCATTTATCAATTTCAAGCATTTCTTCATAATTTACTTGTTTCTCTGGGTCGAAGTCTGCAATATTTCCTAGAATATATCTTGCTGTATTTCTAATCTTTCTATAGGCTTCGCTAATTTGTTTTAAGATATCTCTTGATATACTAATATCTGTCTTAAAGTCAGAAGATAATACCCAAAGTCTTAAAATATCTGCACCATATTCTTTAATAATGTCTTGTGGGCTAATTCCATTTCCTAATGATTTTGACATCTTTCTTCCGTCTTCGTCAATAACCCAACCATGTGTTAGTATTGCTTTATATGGTGCTACTCCTTTTGTAGCAACTGATGTTAAGATAGATGATTGGAACCATCCTCTATATTGGTCATGTCCTTCTAAGTATAAGTCTGCTGGATAATTAATTCCTCTTTCTACTAACACTCCTTGGTGTGAAGAACCAGAGTCAAACCATACATCCATAATATCTGTTTCTTTTTTGAATTCATGACTTCCACAATGAGGACAAGTTGCCCCTTCTACCATTAAATCTTTTTCATCTAAGTCATACCAAGCATTAGATCCTTTTTCTCTAAAGATTTTTTGAATTTTTTCAAATCCTTCTTTGGTGGCATATTCTTTTCCACATTCCTTACAATAGAAAATTGGAATCGGTACACCCCAAGTACGTTGTCTAGAAATACACCAGTCATTTCTATCTTTTACCATGCTAGTAATTCTTTCTTCTCCCCAACTTGGTGTCCATTTTACTGTTTTAATAGCGTCTAATGTTTCTTTTCTAAATCCATCAACTGATGCAAACCATTGGTCTGTTGCTCTAATGATAATTGGATTTTTACATCTCCAACAATGTGGATAAGAGTGGCTAATTTTTTCTGTTGCTAGTAAATAGCCATTGTCTTGTAACCAATTTGTAATAACTTTGTTAGACTCTTCACAAGATAAACCTGCAAATTGCCCTGCTTTTTCTGTTTGATATCCTTTTCCATCAACACATACAATAATTTCTAGTCCATTTTTTAGTCCACACAAATAGTCTTCTTTACCATAGCTAGGTGCTGTATGTACTGCACCAGTACCAGTTCCAAGTTCTACATTAACTGTGTCTTCACTACCAATAACTACTTTAGAAGTTCTGTTTGCAAATGGGTGCTGACATAGAATTCCTTCTAATTCTGAACCTTCTACTGTTTTGATGGTTTTGTAATCTTTAATTCCTGCTGACTCCATTACTCTTGCTACTTCTGATGTTGCCATCACTAGTTTTTCTGTTCCTGTGTCAATAACACTATATTCAAATTCTCCACCAACAGTAATACCAGTATTTCCCGGTAATGTCCAAGGTGTTGTTGTCCAAATTACAATTTTCATGCTATTGTCTAGTACACCTTTTCCTTCTACTACTGGAAATTTTACATAGATAGATACGTTATCTACATCTTTATATTCAATTTCAGCTTCTGCTAGTGCAGTTTCGCAGTCTGTACACCAATATACAGGTTTTAACCCTTTATAGATATATCCTTTTTGGTACATATCCGCAAATACACCAATTTGCCTTGCTTCAAATTCTGGTTCTAAAGTAATGTATGGGTGTTCCCAATCTCCTAGTACACCTAGTCTTTGGAATCCTTCTGTTTGTTTTCCAACATATTCTAAAGCAAAATCATGGCAAATATCTCTGAATTTAGAAACGCTCATTTCTTCACGTTTAATTCCTAATTTTTGAATTGCCTTTTTCTCTGTTGGAAGTCCGTGTGTATCATATCCTGGTACATATGGAGTGTAATATCCTTGTAAGTTTTTAAAGCGTACAATCGTATCTTTTAATACTTTATTTAAGGCATGCCCCATGTGAATCTCTCCATTCGCATATGGAGGTCCATCATGTAATACATATGATTTTTTTCCTTCATTCTTTTTTAACATTTTTTCATATAAGCCATTATCTAAAACTGCTTCTTTGATTTTTGGCTCTTTTTCTGGTAAGTTGCCTCTCATTGGAAACTCTGTGTTTGGTAAATTTAATGTTTGTCCATAGTCTTTCTTTTCTTCTGACATATCAATTCCCCCTTATATCAATGGAAGCCATTTCATCCTACTGTTTTAGGACGAAATGGCTTCAAACTTCCGTGGTACCACCTAACTTAAAAGAAATAAAATTCTTTTCACTCATTTTCTTTTAACGCAAGAATTACGATTGAATTTACTGTTTTTTTCAATTCAATAGCTAAAAGGTGATAACAATAAATTGTTTTCCTACCAAACTCTCAGCAAGTTATTTGGCTCTCTGTTAGGCATTTTGTTTTATTGTGTTGTCCTTTATTACCGCTTTTCCTATGGTATTTAGTCTATCATATTTTTTGTAGTTTTTCAAGTGGTAAAATAGATTTATTTTGAAATAAAAAATAGAGGGTTCTTTTGAACCCCCTAACAATTTTTATCTTTATGCACTTGTTCCTGTTCTCTTAGTTGTCTTCGCTCTTTTCGTTTTTGCTGGCGCTTGTGGCTTTTTCACTGGTATCTCACGATTATTATTGATAATAATCTTTGGAGCTTCACCTTTTTCCACAGTGTCTCCTGTAATCACACATTTTTCTATTTTAGGATTAGAAGGAATTTCAAACATGACATCCCTCATAATTTCCTCTATAATAGAGCGAAGACCTCTTGCTCCCGTTTTTCTTTCTATTGCTTTATCTACAATCTTATCTAATGCCTCTTTTTCAAATTCTAATTCTACATTATCCAATTTGAATAGTTTTTGATATTGTTTTACCAAAGCATTTTTTGGTTTTGTGACAATATCAACTAAAGCATCTTTATCCAACTCTCGTAAGGTTGCAATGATTGGTAATCTTCCTACGAACTCTGGAATTAAACCAAACTTTAATAAGTCTTGTGGTAATAATTCTTCAAACACTTTATATTTATCAATATCTTTGTTACTTTCAATTTGAGCACCAAACCCAATTGACTTTTTACCCATTCTATCTTTTACAATCTTTTCTAGACCTTCAAATGCACCACCACAGATAAATAGAATGTTAGAAGTATCAATTTGAATAAACTCTTGATGTGGGTGTTTACGTCCTCCTTGTGGTGGAACAGATGCTACCGTTCCTTCTACAATCTTTAATAAGGCTTGTTGTACACCTTCCCCGCTAACATCTCTTGTAATAGATGGATTTTCTGATTTTCTAGAAATCTTATCAATTTCATCAATGTAGATAATACCTTTTTGTGCTTTTTCTACATCATAGTCAGCAGCTTGGATTAGTTTTAGTAAGATATTTTCAACATCTTCACCTACATATCCGGCCTCTGTTAAGGTAGTAGCATCTGCTATCGCAAATGGTACTTGCAAAATTCTAGCTAAAGTTTGCGCTAGTAAGGTTTTACCACAACCAGTTGGTCCTAATAACAAGACATTACTTTTTTGTAATTCTACATCATCTTCTGTATCATTTTCATGATTTATTCTTTTGTAATGGTTATATACTGCAACAGATAGTGTCTTTTTAGCTTCTTCTTGACCAATGACATATGAATCTAAAATGTCTTTTATCTCAGCTGGTGTTGGCAATTTTTCCTGTGCAGCCGTTGTATAAGTAATTTCTGCATCTTCATAAACATCATCATCTATAATATTGGTGCAAACTTTGATGCATTCATCACAAATATATACGCCTGGTCCTGCAATAATACGGTTTACTGCTTCTTGGGACTTTCCACAAAAGGAACATCTAATATTTTGTTTTTTATTATTTGCCATTCAAACTCTCCTTTTTAGTTTCTTTTTTCCATTATGCCATCTATTAGTCCATATTTTAGTGCTTCTTCTGCTGTCATATAATTGTCTCTTTCTGTATCTCTTTCAATTGTTTCTAATGATTGACCTGTTCTATCACTTAAGAACTTATTTAATTTTTCCCTTGTTCTTACCATATGGTCTGCATGAATTTTGATTTCTGTTGTTTGACCAGATAATCCTCCACCACCGATTAATGGTTGATGAATTAAAATCTCTGCATTAGGTGTAGCATATCTTTTTCCTTTTTCGCCTGCTGCTAATAATACTGCTCCCATACTAGCTGCCATACCAATACAAATAGTAGAAACTGGGCATTTAATATAGTTCATGGTATCTACAATTCCCATTCCGTCTGTAATAGAACCACCTGGACTATTAATATACAAGTGAATTTCTTTATCTGGGTCTTCTGACTCTAGGAATAGTAATTGTGCAATCACTAAACTTGCTGAAGTCTGGTTAACATCCTCCCCTAAGAATATAATTCTGTCTTTTAAAAGTCTTGAAAAAATATCATAAGATCTTTCTCCCTTTGCTGTTTGTTCAATAACATAAGGTACTAAACTGTTTTGTTCTTTCATTAATTTAACCATCCTTTCTTGGCTAATATATCATATTAGCTCTTTTTCTTGTGAATCTTATTTTTTGAATTTAGCATTATCAATAACAAATTGAATTGCTTTTTCTACTTTCATATTTTCTGTAATGTAATCTTTCAAATATGTATTTTGAAGCATCTCTTCTTCTGTCTTTTGATAGTTTTTAGCCATTTCTTTTAATTTTTCTTCTACTTCTTTATCTTCTGGCTTAATATCTTCTGCTTTGATAATTGCTTCAATGACTAATCTTGATTTTACATTCTTTTCAGCTGTTTCTTTCATTTCATCTCTCATAACAGCTTCTGGTTTTCCTGATAAAGCATAGTATTGTTCTAATGTTAAGCCTTGATATTGTAATCTTTGCTCTACATCTTTTACCATGTTATCTACTTCTGTTTCAATCATTCCTGATGGAATTTCTAATTCTACTCCATCACAAACAGCTTTGATAGCATTGTCTTCTGTTTCATATTTTGCCTTGTCGTCATTTTCTTTTTGAATTTTCTCTTTAATACTATTCTTTAAATCAGCAAGTGTGTCGAATTCACTAACATCTTTTGCAAATTCATCATCCATTTTTGGAAGTTCTTTATGCTTAATTTCATGAACTTTTACTTTAAATACAACTGGCTTTCCTGCTAACTCTTTTGAGAAGTAGTCTTCTGGGAAAGTTACATTTAAGTCTTTTTCTTCGTCAATTTTCATACCAATCACCTGGTCTTCAAATCCTGGAATAAAAGTATTGCTTCCAATTTCTAATTCGTGTTTTTCAGCTTTTCCACCTTCAAATGGCTTTCCATCTAAGAAACCTTCAAAGTCAATCACTGCAATATCACCTTTTTCAACTGGTCTATCTTCAATTGAAACTAATCTTGCATTGTGTTCTGCCATGTGTCCTAATTCATGTTCTATATCTTTATCAGAGACAGTATACTCAACTTTTGGTAATTCTATTCCTTTATATTTTCCTAATTTTACTTCTGGTTTAGTTTGTACAACTGCTGTGAACACTAAATCTTGTCCTTTTCCAATTTGAGAAACATCAATATTAGGACGACTTACTGCTGCTATATTATTTTCTTTAATTGCTGCATCATAAATTTCTGGTACTAATTCATTAAAAGTATCTTCATAGAAAATCTCACTACCATAGTGTTTTTCTACCATTTGCATTGGTGCTTTTCCTTTTCTGAAGCCTGGAATAGTAAAGTATTTTGCTGTTTTAACATATACTTTCTTCATTGCTTCATCAAATTTTGCTGCTTCTATTGTGAAACTTAATTTTACTTCATTTTTGTTTTCTGTGTTTTCTACTTTTACACTCATTGTTTAATCTTCCTTTCAAAATTAATTCGCCCGTTCATTATATCACATTTTCCGTAAAATGCAAGCCCTATCGCCCTTCTATTTTGTAAAATTTATGTTAATCTATTTTTATCAAATCAAAATTCAAATAATCACTACTGACTAACTTAAATGTAATGCCTTCATATTCTCCTTCTATGGCATCTTGATGGGATTTTCCATGTAAGTGTCCATAATAACATCTTTTAATTTGATACTCTTTCATAATGTTGACAAATTCCATACACTGGTGGTTATAGACACTATTAGAAGTGACTGGCGGATAGTGCATAAATACAATAATCTCTTTATCTTCTCCATATTTTTGAATACCATCTTCAATTGCTAATTTTAATCTAATGCTTTCTCGATTCATCATCTTACTACTATTTTCTGTATCAGCTAAATTCCACCCTCTAGTACCTGTCAAAATCCTATTCTCTACCAAATGGCTATTATTATAGATGAAATCAATATTTTCAAATTTGTTCTTGGTTAAGTACTTTTTCATATTGGTTACTGTTGTCCACCAATAGTCATGATTTCCTTTTAATAGCAATTTTTTCCCTGGAAGTGCATTTAGATAAGCAAAATCTTGATAAGTATTTTCTAAATACATTGCCCACGAAAAATCGCCAGGCAATACAACAGTATCTTCTGGCTTCACTTTTGCTATCCAATTCTCTTTTATTTTTTTAGTATGTCCTTCCCAATTTTCACCAAATATGTTCATTGGCTTGTCTTCACTAAAGGCAAGGTGCAAATCCGCGATAGTATATATTGCCATATTTTTCCTTTCTGTCAGGTTGGGGACGTTCCTTTTTCTGACACTTTTGTCATAGGAGGGACACTCCTTTACCTTATTATTTCGAAGGTCTGTCCCCAACATGACACTTTTGTCAGAAAAAGGAACGTCCCCAACCCGACACATTACAATGTTAAATTCGGTACTGCATTTAAGTCTAAATCTGACCTTGTTCCTGCTAAATATTGATAATATCCAGCGGAAGCTATCATTGCAGCATTATCGGTACATAAAACTGGTTCTGGATAAAAAATCTGGTATCCTTGTTTTTCTAGATTAATAAATTGCTCTCTAATATAGGAATTGGCTGATACACCTCCTGCTAAAGCAATTTCTTTAATTTTTAGCTGTTTAGCTGCTTTTAAGGTATTATCTATTAATTCCTCTGTTACTACTTTTTCAAAGCTAGCACACAAATCCGCTTTATTTAAGTCTGGTGTTTTATGATGTAAGTTAATCACTGCTGTTTTAATTCCACTAAAACTAAAATCCAAATTATCAAAATGTGTTTTAGGAAGTTCTATAGTTGGCTTTCCTTCTTTTGCTAACTTGTCTACTTTTGGTCCTCCTGGATATCCAAGACCTATTACTCTTGCTACTTTATCAAAAGCTTCTCCTACTGCATCATCTCTTGTTTTACCTAGTATTTCAAATTCTGTATAACTCTTGATATGTACTAAATGAGTATGTCCTCCTGAAATGATTAAACATAAAAATGGTGGTTTTAAATCTTTATGAGTTAAATAATCTCCTGCAATATGCCCATGAATATGGTTTGTTCCTATCAAAGGCTTATTTAGTGCATAACTTAAAGCTTTGGCATAGGAAACCCCTACTAATAAAGCCCCTACTAACCCTGGTCCATAAGTGCATGCAATTCCATCTATTTCTTCCATTTTAATATTAGCTTCTTTGAAGGCTGTACTTACTACATTTGAAATAGCCTCTATATGATTTCTAGAAGCTATTTCTGGCACTACTCCACCAAATTGTTCATGTATTTTTATTTGTGAATTGATGACATTAGAAAGAACTTCTCTTCCATTCTTTACAATAGAGCTAGAGGTCTCATCACAACTTGACTCAATTCCTAGTATATATGTATCTTCTTTCATTATAATCCAAATAATCCTCCTACTAATCCATCGATTCCGCCTGTAATAGCTTCAATTACTGGTGAAATAATCCTACCTGAAATTGGTGTTATCCAAATGACTAAAAAGATGATATAGAATAACTGTGTATGGTCTTCAAACCATCTTTTAGCGTTATATGGTAAAAATGCCATTAATATTTTAGAACCATCTAATGGTGGTAATGGTATTAAGTTAAATACTCCTAGTCCAATATTTACTAGTACAGTGTATTGTATCATTTCCATAATAATCATCCCTGCTTGTGTAGTAAGTGCAAAACTATTAGCAAAGGTTTGAATCGCATAAAAAACGATAGCAAATACAAATGCTAAAATGAAGTTTATTAATGGTCCTGCAAATGATACTATTGCTTCTCCTGTACGTGCTGATATCTTCCTATTAAAGTTATTAGGATTAATTTGAACTGGTTTACCCCAGCCAATATGGGCAAATATTAACATCACAACACCAATTGGGTCTAAATGTGCTAGGGGATTTAGACTCAATCTCCCTTGACGTCTTGGTGTATCATCTCCTAATTTGTCTGCTGCAAAACCATGTGCAAACTCATGAAAAGTAATGGCAATTAAAACTCCTGGTATGGTCAATAACAAGCTTAATAAATCAAATCCACCACTAGCTAAATTCGCCACCACAATAATGATTAAAAATAGATATAGATATCTGTTATCAAAATACATAAAACGCTCCTTATTTCTATTCCATTATTTGGAATTTCTATTGCATACTATATCATATTACAATAGAAATTTCAACATATATTAATTCTCTTTTCTCAGCTTCAATAATTCGCTATTTTTCACATAATCTGCTATATTTTCAAAAACCTTTTCTGTATAAATTGGTCTGTCGTTTTCAATAAATAAATCTGCAATAGATTTTGCCCCTTCATTTAGTAATCGTTGAATTCTTTTATCTTCTAGAAGGGGTTGATTCTCTTCTTTTTCTATGTTCATACAACCTTCTTCACAATATATTTTACTCTGAATATCCGCTTCTAATTTATCACACATTTTAGCCAAAAGAGATTCTTTGGTTTTCATTTCTTCAAATTCTTCTATTAGTTCCATATATTGAACTTTTTTATCTAAACTATTTAGTACTTCTTCCACTGCTTGTTTTCCTAAAGCTCTTCTTTCTTCCTGTGTTTGTTTATCAAATGGTGTTAAATCACCAATTTTGATTTCTTCTACTTCATGTAACACAAGCATCATCACTATTTTATGCAAATCAACTTGTAGTTCAAACTGAGAATCAATAGAAATGGCCAAAATGCAAGTACCATAAATATGTTCTGCTACACTTTCTATTCTTTCTCTATCTATATTCCATACTTTCCAGCCACTTCTAATTTTATCCTTTAATTCTGTGGCTAATAAGTAAAACTGTAATAAGTTTTTTATTTTCTGTTCCATCTTTCTAACCTCTTTGTTTTTACTATAAGTTATAACATGAATTTATAAAAAGAGTAAGACAATATTATACGTTCTTACTCTAATATATAATTTTCTATTCTAATGGCTTCATTGTTGGGAATAATAGCACATCTCTAATAGATGCTGAATCTGTTAATAACATAACTAAACGGTCAATTCCCATTCCCAT
Organism: uncultured Clostridia bacterium; assembly: GCA_948560265.1. Classification (GTDB taxonomy): domain Bacteria; phylum Bacillota; class Clostridia; order TANB77; family CAG-508; genus CAG-273. The sequence continues at coordinate 26,230 of CAOXTD010000012.1, forward strand.
TCCTCCTGTTGGTGGCATACCATATTCCAATGCTGTTACGAAATCTGTATCCATCATGTTAGCTTCTTCGTCTCCTGCCTCTCTTGCTTCTACTTGTTTGCTAAATCTTTCATATTGGTCAATTGGGTCATTTAGTTCTGAGAAAGCATTGGCATATTCTCTACCACCAATGAATAATTCAAATCTTTGTGTCATCTTTGGATTTTCTGGGTCTTTTTTAGCAAGTGGAGAAATTTCAATTGGATATTCATAAAGGAATGTTGGTTGTCTTAGAGTCTCCTCTACTTTTTCGTCAAAAATTTGTGCAATCACATCTCCTCTTGAAGTTTTAATTGGGTCTAATTCAATATGCAATTCTTTTGCTACTTTTTGAGCTTCTTCATCTGTTGTAATATTGCTAAAATCTACTCCTGTTACTTCTTTGATAGCATCAATCATAGTTACTCTTCTAAAAGGCGGAGTTAAATCAATTTCTTCTCCTTGATAAGTTAGTTTAGTTGTTCCTGCTACCTTTTTAGCGCATTCTACAATTAGCTTTTCTGTTAAATTCATCATACCTTCTAAGTCAGTATATGCTTCATATAGCTCTATGGTTGTAAATTCTGGATTGTGCTTAATATCCATTCCTTCATTTCTAAAAATTCTTCCAATTTCATATACTTTGTTAAATCCACCTACAATCAACCTTTTTAGGTATAGTTCTGTTGCAATTCTTAGGTACATATCTAAATCCAAAGTATTATGATGTGTAATAAATGGACGTGCATTTGCTCCACCTGGAATGGTATTTAAAATTGGTGTTTCTGCCTCTATATATCCTTTTTCATCTAAAATTCTTCTAATTTCTGATACAATTGCTGTTCTTTTTTTGAAAGTATCTTTTACTTCTGGATTCATAATTAAATCCACATATCTTTGACGATAACGTAAATCGGTATCTTTTAATCCATGGAATTTCTCTGGTAATGGTCTTAAAGATTTTGAAAGTAAAGTTACTTCTTTTGCATGAATAGAAATTTCACCTGTTTTGGTTTTAAATACAAAACCTGTAATTCCAATAATATCTCCTATATCATCTTCTTTAAATTGTTTATAGCTTTCTTCTCCTAATTCGTTAATGCTAACATAACTTTGAATTTTTCCTTCTTCATCTTGAATATGACAAAAAGAGGCTTTCCCCATGATACGTTTTGCCATAATTCTACCAGCTATTGTAACATCTTTATTCTCTAGCTCTTCAAAATTATCTTTAATTTGCTTACTATTGTGAGTTCTTTCAAATTTAGTAATTTTGAAAGGGTCCTTTCCCTCTTCTTGTAGTTTTGCTAGTTTTTCTCTTCTTACCACCATTAAATGGTTTAAGTCTAATTCTGGCTCTTGATTATTATTTTCTTCCATAAGCCCATCTCCTCTCATATTCAAATAAGATATCATAAAAATGATATCTTATTTTATCGCTACTATTATACATCATAAGTTTACAGATGTAAACCAATTATGCGTTATTTTTGTCATTTATTACTGCCTCGTAAAAGCTTGTCTTATATTGTTCTACTCTTTCTGTATCTACTTTTCCAATTTTAAATTCTATTTCTTCATTAGAAATTTTGTATAACACATCCGTTTTTACTAAGCTATTTTTATGCAAATGATTTATTTCATCTTTTTTTAGCAATTCGTTTGATGCAAATTTTAATTTATTTAAATTTGATGATATCAGCATTGCGAAATTTTCAATAGAAACTGCTGTATTTTCTTGATCTATAATAACAAATAAATGATTATTTCCTATTTTCTCATCAGAATATGTATATTTCTTAACAAACACAATATCCCCTATGGCATAATTTATCTTGTAAAGCTCTTCATCTTCTCTTAAAGCATTTAATACATTTTCTGTTTTTCCCTTATGCCATTCTTCTTCCACTGGAAATTCTTCAAATGCTTCTTGTAAACTTCTGACTTTGTTGTGTTTATATGCTAACTTTAAAAATTCACTTGAATTTTCTTTCATTTATTTGTTCTCCTTATTAGTCCTTATCACTTAAGAGACAGATATCAGTTAAACATACGTCCCTTAACTGACAATTTCAACTTTTCCACTTTTCAAACTCTTTTGTACATCAATAACTCTTTGATTTTCTGAACCTCTCCATTTTAAAGTAGGATTATGTAATTCATCTACATATTGTCCATCTACTAAAACATCAATATAGTTTAGTACCTCTTCATTTTTTAGGTCCCTGTCAAATAGAAATCCACTCCATACCCATATTGTTTTATTTGGATATTCTCTCTTAAATGCTTTTGCCAATCTTGTAGTTCCTGCTATATTGGTTGGGTGCATTGGCTCTCCACCTAATATAGATAATCCTTCAATTGTGTCATTATCACATAATTCTAATATTTTGTCGATGGTATCTTCTGTGAATTCTTTTCCTCCATTAAAGTCATGTGTCTCTGGATTAAAGCAATTTTTACAGTGAAAAGCACAACCTTGCATAAAGATAGATACTCTAATTCCTGGTCCATCTGAAATATCCATTTTGCGAATCTTATTATATCTCATAAACTACCTCCTTATAATGTTTAATAAAACATATATGATAACACTTGACCTTGCTAGTCGCAACCTTCCTATTTCAAAAATGTTGGTTGCTCCATACTCGCTTCGCTCAAACACTGCGCGATCTTCGCTTTTATCATATATGTTTTTATTAATTTTAATATGTATTTAGTTTACACTAAACCGCTTCTTGTACTACTGCTTGCGTATGGCAATGTTCGCACGCTTCGTCTTCTTTTTCATCATAATCTTTGTTGTCGATATGTAGTACTCTCTCTTTAATTTCTTGTGTTCTTCCTTTGTTCCAGAAATTACTTCCAATGTATCCACAAGTTCTTCTTGCTACATTTAAGGTATCATGGTTTCTATTTCCACATTCTGGGCAATACCATTCTAAATCATCATCAATTAAAATTTCACCTGTAAATCCACATTCTTGGCAATAATCTGATTTTGTATTTAATTCAGCATACATAATATTATCATAAATATATTGAATCAATTGAACGACAACATCTAAATTATCTTGTAAGTTTGGTGTTTCTACATAAGAAATAGCCCCACCTGGACTTAATTTTTGGAATTCACTTTCTATCTTTAATTTAGAGAAAGCATCAATTTCTTCTGTTACAGGTACATGGTATGAATTCGTAATGTAGTTTTTATCTGTAATTCCTTCTACTACTCCAAATCTCTCTTTCAAGCATTTTGAGAATTTATATGTTGTTGATTCAATAGGAGTTCCATAAACACTGTAATCAATATTTTCTGCTTCTTTCCATTCTTTACATTTATCATTCATTTTTTGCATAACTTGAATAGCAAAGTCCTTTGCTTCCCCCTGAGCTGTATGGCTCTTTCCTGTCATATATTTTACACATTCATATAGTCCAGCATATCCAAGTGAAATAGTAGAATATCCATTATGTAGTAGTGGCTCTAAGCTTGCTCCTTTTGGAAGTCTTGCGAGTGCCCCATGTTGCCATAAGATTGGTGCAATATCGCTTGTTACTTTTGACAATCTTTCGTGTCTTACTTGTAATGCTCTATGGCATAACTCTAATCTTTCTTCATAAATATCCCAGAATTTCTTTTGGTCTTTTCCTGAAGATAAGGCAACATCTACTAAGTTGATAGATACTACACCTTGATTAAATCTTCCATAATATTTTCCTTTTCCTTCTTTGTAGTTCTTCGCATTAGAAATGTTTCCAAGATGCATTGTTCTATCTGGTGTTAGGAAAGAACGACATCCCATACAAGGATAACAATCTCCATCTCCTACTTCATTTACTTTTAGTTGTTTCATCATTTTCTCTGAAATGTAATCTGGAACCATTCTCTTTGCTGTACATTCTGCTGCCAATTTTGTTAAGTACCAATATTTGCTGTCTTCATGAACATTGTCTTCTTCTAAAACGTATAATAATTTAGGGAAAGCTGGCGTAATATAGACACCTTTTTCGTTCTTAAATCCTAAAATTCTCTCTTTTAAGAATTCTTCAATAATTAAGGCTAATTCTTCTTTGTATTCTTCTGTTTCACCTAAATACATAGTAACTGATAAAAATGGAGCTTGTCCATTAGTATTTGTCATAGAATTAACTTGATAATTGAAGGTTTGTACTCCATCTGCAACTTCTTTTCTAGTATCTAAATCTGCAAACTTTTTCGCTTGTTCTTCTGTTAATCCATTTTCTTTATATTTTTTATAATATTTATCATAGCTACTTTTTACAAATGGTGCTAAGTGAGATAGAGATACTGTGGCACCACCATAAGTAGAAGAGGTAACTGCTAGAATAATTTGTGTTGCAATGGTACATGCTGTAATAAATCTATGTGGTTTTTCAATCATAACGCCATTCATAATAGTACCATTTTGTAACATATCATCTAAGTTAATTAATTCACAGTTTGTTAAAGCATTTTGTGCAAAGTAATCCGCATCATGAAAATGGATAATTCCTGCGTCATGTGCTTTTACTACATCTTCTGGTAATAAAAATCTTCTGGTAATATCTGTACTTGTAATTCCTGCTAAATAATCTCTTTGTGTTGTTACTACTTTCGCATTTTTGTTAGCATTTTCACTGTTCCAATATTCACTTTCACCTTCGATTAGTTCTTTAATACTTTGGTCTGTTGTATTTGCCTTTCTAACTAATGCTCTTGTGTAACGATATGTGATATATTGTTTCGCTAAATTATATTTTCCAATTTCCATTAATTTTTGTTCAATAATATCTTGAATATCTTCTACAAGTATTCTAGACTTGCCTAAATCTTCAATATACTCGATAATTTCGTCAATTTCTTCGTTTGTTGCTTTCTCTTTTCTTCTTACTTCATTGTTTGCTTTTCCAATAGCTACTCTGATTTTCTCAGGATTGTATTCTACTATTGTTCCATCTCTTTTGATTATTTTCATGTTTTACCCCCTATGTTTTTTAATCCTGTGTGTTGTTTTTTATTTTTATTGTACTTCTCTTTAGGATGACTATATTCTATTTGAAAATTTGAATTTATGAAAGTTGCTATGGCAACTTTTTGTGATTTTCTTTTTTTGGTTTGCGATAAGCCTTGTATTAACTATGTTTTTTCTATTATTACAATTATATTACAAAATATCTTCTTACCCAAACCCACATGAATTCACTTTTTATTTTTTTATTGTTGCTATGGCAACAATTTTATGATATAGTATTCCTATAGGTGATTTGAATGGTTAGAAATTTTGACAGTGATAATTTTGTAGATAGATTAAAAAGTAATTGTAGACTTATTGAAATCAAGGAATTTCAGGCTGATGAAATTATTACTACTTTGCTTTCAAAAAGAAATCAATTTTGTATCTTATTAGAAGGAAAAGCACAGCTTTTGACTTATGATAAAGATGGCAATAAGAAAATTCTATATTATTATACTAAAAATGATGTATTTGGTGAACCTCTCTTTAAAATTTATATGGATAGAGAGTTATTTGTTTTAGCAAAAGAAAAGTGCAAAGTTCTTTTTTACCCTTATGATGCTGCTGAGAATTGTACAGAAGATTGTTTATATCATATTGAAATTGTAAAAAATCTTCCTGACCTTGTTTTCGCTAGCATTGCAAAACAAAATTTTAGAATGTTACTCCTTACCAATAAAAGTGTTAGAGATAAACTTCTTACCTACTTTCAAATCTTGGCTTCTGAAAATCGTAGTAAAACTTTTGAACTTCCTATGTCTTTAACAGACTTATCTGATTATTTGATGATTGAAAGAACTGCTATGATGCGTGAGATTAAGAGACTAAAAGATGAGAAAATTATTAAGAAGAATAAGAATAAAATTACTTTGAGTTGAAAATAAGGACCTGCTTTAGGTCCCTATTTATACGATATACCATATTTTATTGTCCTTAAAATATTGATTTAATTCTTGTCTAAAAAACTCTTCTCCTTCTTTTCTAATATCTGTTTGATACATGTATTTTCCTTTTCCTCTTCCTGTCATTTTGTTTTTATCAAATATCTCTATGCTATTTTGAAATGCCTCTTTATTTATAGCATCATGAACATAACTGTAAGTCATAAAAATCACTTCAAAAAATATCTTTTCTTTTGCCTTTTGGCTTAAATTTTCTTGCAGATATACAATTAATTCATGATATAACTCTCTCCAATTTTCTAAAAAGATAACTGGTGCAATTAAGATTCCTACTTCATAATCCGCTTCTACTAATTTGTTAATTGCCTCTACTCTCTCTTTTAGTCTAGAGGTTCCAAACTCTACATTGTTAATAATATATTCTGGGTTTACACTCATTCTGATAATAACTTTATGCCTATGGTCTAGTGGTAATAAATCGTCTACATAGGCAAATTTTGTTGGAAAGGTTAGTTTTCCTTTTTCAGTATCCTTAAAGTTTTCTATGGTCCAAACTAAATTACCTGTTATGGTGTTTTCTAGTACCAAATCACTATTGCTTCCAATTTCAAAAGTTAATTCTTTCTCCGATTTGTTAGCTGTTTTGATGATTTTTTCTAACATTTCCTCTCTATTGACAAATAGCCTCATATAGGCACATTTATTATAATGACATACTAAGTAACAATACATACAACTAGCAATACAACCTGATGAGGTATATGGTACTAAATAATCAGACACTTTATGGTTTTCTACAAATTTATGCGTTTTTCTCGTACCAATAATTAGGTTTTTCTTCATTTTTAGAAATTCTGAATTTTCTTTCTTCCTCATTTCTTCTATATTGTTGTGATTTTCGATTTCAATTTTGGGAATATCCTTATATTTTTCTAGCAACATTTTTCCTAACTCATAATTTTCTACATCTTTCTCAAAATAAATGGCATTTGGTTTAAATATCATTTTTTTGCCTCCCATTTTATTTTTACCATTATGAGTATTTTTATCCCTTCCATATTTTTCTATTTTTCTATAAGTCCATATACCATAGCAATATTTGTTGGCACTACATACTTTGCTCCAACTGCTTCTGCTACTACTAAAACAAAAGCCCACATTGCTCTTGTCGCATACCACCAATCTGGATCTTTTACTTTACTTCTTATCTCATCTAATGAAATGGCTTTATAATATCTTTGTGTTTCACTTTTTCTTGTTTCTATATCCATCATAATTGGAGCCGCTTCGTCACTATATAAAGTATTTTTTTCATATTTGATACCAGAATTTCTTGCGAATTTTTCATGTCCTCCACCTGCTAATATCAGTATATCAGCTTTTTCCTTTGGTAAATTTATTCTTTCTTTTATATAATTTTTTACGACCTCTAAATCTGCTATTGCATAGTCTTCTCCTAAATCAGGAAACTCTTGCATAATATCTATCACGCCAATTTTAGTGTTAACATTTTCTTTGATTTCATTATCATAAATGGCAATTTCAGTAGAACCACCACCACCAATAAATACACATACTTTTTCTTTCACAAACCTAGTAGTTCCAAAAACGGTTAATTCGTTTTCTTCTTGTTGTGAAATAATCTGAAATGGATAACCTGTTTCATTTTCAAATTTCTTTAGAAATTCATTTTTTTCGTCTTCTTGCAACCCTCTAAAAATACTCGTTCCACATATGTAGATATCTTGCACTTTCTCTTTAACTTCATTAACACTATTTATTAATTCTTTTACGTCTTCTTCTCTCAATTTTCCATCTTCTATATAATGCCTTTTGAATTGTATCGTCTTTTCATCTATTCTTTTAATTGTATTTCCATCATACTGGTCAATTTTGGTACATGTTGATCCCACTTCTATAATTACTTTATTCATTTTTTATCCTTCTTCTTTTAACTTAAATTTATTTCCATATTCTTTCACAGTTTCTTCTTTCTTTGTCCTTGAATGCCTTAAAAATATCTATATCATTCATATTTGCTATACTAAGCAAATAGATAAAACAGTCTGCTAATTCTTCCTCAACACTCGTATCATATTTTTTAGCAATATCTAAATGACCATTAGTATTTTTTCTAATTGCTTTTGCTAATTCTCCTAGTTCTTCTAAAAATAGCATCATTTCTCTTTCAATTGTAACCGTGTCAAACTTTCTATCCTTTTTCATATCTTTAATATATTGTTGTATTTCTGCTACATTGCTATTTTCATTTAACATTTCTAACTTTTCTTTTAATTCCATGTTTTACTCCTCTTCGTTTTTATTCTGCCCATTCTTTTATAATATCTTTAGAGATATTTAAGTTACCTCTTCCCACGCCAATTTCTATATCTGGCTTTGGTGTACCATGATAGTCACTTCCACCGCTTATATATAAATGATTTTGTTTAGCATATGCTACTAAAATATCTTTTTTATCATCATCTGCCGATGATGGGTGAAAACATTCAATCCCATCTAATTCAGCTTCTTTTCTCAAATCTTCTATAAATTTAATCGTATCTGGTATCCTATATTCAAATGGATGTGCTAGAAAAGCTTTTCCACCTGCCTTATGAATGATATCTATTACTTCTTTATATGGCGGTCTAAATTCTATATGGTTCATAAAATAGCTACTCTCTGGATTTGCTAAACCTTTCCTAAAAAATAGACCAAATGACTGTGTAAATTCTCCTAAAATAGAATGGTTTTCTGGATATTCCATGATTTCTTCGTAAATGGCTCTTTCTACATATTCAGAGGCAGTTTTAGGCTTTCTAATCTTACTTTCATCATAGATAATTCCATGTTTATCACAAATATCTAGTAATCTTTGATGACATATTATTTGTTGCTCTTTTAATTTCTCTTCCGAATAATACTTTTGGCACCAATTATCAATAATTTCAGGTTTTACATAATATGCTAGTATTTCAATATTTCTTTTTTGAAATACTGCATGTAATTCTGTCCCTTTTATGACTTTTCCACTAAAAATATTCTTTTTAAAAGCTTCATCTTGATATTGTTTGCAAGTATCGTGATCAGTAATAGAAATATATTCTAATTGTTTTTCTTCACACATCTTTAATACTTCTTCTACTGTTTTATCTCCATCTGAATATATGGTATGCATATGGATATCTATCATATCTTTTTCTCTCCTTTTATTCTTTCCATTGATATACACTTAAATCTACTTTATTATTCACTACTTTAACCCCATCTTTTTCTAATTTCTGCTTTTGAATTCCTTTTCCTCCAAACACAAAAGCCTCTGCCAATTCTCCTTTACTATTTAACACTTTATAGCAAGGATATTTGTGCTCATCTGGATTTTTATGAAGTATATTTCCTACTGCTCTTGCTAACCCTTTGTTACCCAAACTTTCTGCCACCTGCTTATACGTAACAACTTTTCCCTTTGGTATAGTTGTTAAATAATCATACACTCTTTGAGATAAATTATCTCCTGTTAAACCACATTTATTTCCAATAGATAACTGATAGCTGTTGTCTATTAAACAATAGATTTCTTTTGTATCTACTGTATTATCTAGCTTTATCGTTATCCAACTTTTTTTATTCATATGATATCCTGGAAAAATATTAGGTGTATTTAAGATGTCTTCTATCTTTTCTTTTTGATATCTTAAATCTATTACTTCAACTATTTTATCTGACTCTAGTCCTAGTTTTCTTTCTGATAATGTTAATAGAACACCATACCATTTATCATTTTGTTTATTTCTCCAAATAGCATTGTCATCAAACTTTTCCCACAAAAATTCTAATTTGTCGCCATATTTTTGCCCTATATATTGTATCACTTCTTTTGACTGCTTGCTTTTAAAAGCTTCTTTGCTAGTACATTTTTGAATAATATCATCTATCACGTTTCCATAGTCTTGCCTTAGCTGTCCTACAAATTGACCAGTAGAGGTTTCTACATCTACTAAAACAAATTCTTCCTCATTACTTAAGTCTACTAATTTGGAATAACTTTCTCTATTAGAAATAACTACTTCTATTTCAAATTGATTGTCTTGTATTTTGGTTTGATAAATATATGTATCTTTTTTTCTTTTGAAACCATATTGCACTAATTTTTCATAATTGATTTTTCTATTTTTTAACTTTTCCTCTAAGCTTCTCATATTTTATTCCTCTATATTGTGCTCTTTAAAATATTGTTTTACCTTCTCTATTACTTCTAATATATTTTGAATTTCATTATCATTTACATTTTCTTGAGCATATACTGAAATATATCTTAAATATGTAATTCCTTTTCCAAACTTTTCAGTCATCCAATCATATGTAGGAAAAATCCATATATGTAAATGCTTAGAGCGTTCTTCTTGAACCAATGTAACTTCCTTTATGGCTCCTAATTCTTTAAGTGCTCTTTCTGCATGTGCAATAACATTTCCTACTTCCATTCTTTCTTCTTTTGTTAATTCTGAAAATGAATTGATATGTCTTTTTACATTCACTATTAAAAAGCCTGGTATTGGAATTTCAGGATCTGCACCTAAAATCGTATGCTTTCCTTCGTAAATTGTTCCTCCTGGGATTTTTATTTCTCCTTTTGCAATGCTACATCCCATACATTCATATATCCACTCGTTTCCCAAAAAATCGATCGCCTTTTTGGCATTTCCTGCAAAATTGTTATCATTCATTTTCTTACTCCTTAAATTTATATCACTCTATTATTTTATGTTGCTCTGGATACCAAGCTGGTGTGCATGGCATAACAATATTGCAGTCTGCCTCCCAGAAATATACTTCTCCTTTATCAATTAAAATAACATCACCTTTTTGAAAATGGATTGTTTCTTCTTTTTTGTTTAAAGTTCCACTTCCTTCTATCACATAAATTAGTTCTTTACATTCTTCATTTACACAATATCCCTTATCTGGATATCTTCCTTTAATTACTGCTGTTGCACAGTTAATGTCTTTGTCTTCTAATGGATATTCCCAAACTGTACATTTATCGCTATTATTAAACTTCTCTGCTTCATTTAATTTTACTAATTTCATCTTTTACCTCCTTATATAATTCCGTCTTCTTTCATCATTTGTATTCCTTTTTCATGATCATCTTCATCTGCTGATATATTGATAAATTTATTATTCCATAATTCCACTTTTTCATCACATAAACTAATACTAAAAATTTTTGGTTTTCCTTTAAATATCTCTTCGTGTTCTTTTTCATTAAAATAATATTCCCCGATATCCATATTCCTGTTGTAAAACTCCTGTGCTATTTCATTCCAAATTTCAAAAGTATATAATCTTAAATATTTTTTATTGTGTTCTTTTGCTATTTTAATCGTATAATCTAGTAGCTGCTTACCATATCCTAATTTTCTATATTCCTTCTTTAAGCCAATCCAACTTACCCAAGCAGTATCTACATATTCAGGAATTTCATAAATTCCTGTTACTCCAATAGGTTCATCTCCATTATATGCTATAAATGCTCTATATAAATGTTCTTTTTCTCCTGTTACTTTCTTTTTATAGGTTACATAGGCACTTGAATTTGGAAATATTTCATATTGTGTTCTAGCTGCAACTTTTATATTTTGTTTGGTTAATTCTTCAAATTTTAGCTTTCTCATTATCTTACAATTTTTTGCTATCCTTTTTTTCCCTGTTATTGCTTCATAAATTTCTAATATTTCACTGATAATATTATCTTCATTATCTTCATTTTTAGAAAACAGAAGTGGTGTATATATAACACCATATAAAAATAAGTCAAAATTCAATTCTTTACATCCTACATTTTCATAAAATGCTTTTCTTTTTTGTCTTACTAAATTTTCACTCTCTTCTTTCCCTAATCCAACTTTTTCAATTTCTATAAAAATGCCTTTACTTTCTTTTTCTCCTTCAAATAAAAGTTTTAATGCTTTTGTACCAAATTGTTTTTTTCTATATTCAGGTAATATGGCTAAATAATCTAAAATAATATATCCATTTTCTTTTACTCTATTTAATGTCATAAATCCTACTAATTGATTTTGATTCACTATTTTTATAATCTTTACATATCCTTTTCTATATCCTGTTTCAATTTGTTTAATAGTTTTTCTCTCTTCTTCTGGAAATATTGCTAAATAATATGGATATATTTCTTGTTTAAATTCTTCTATCGTTATATGTTCCAGTGTTATATCTTCCATTTTTTCTCCTATTTATTCTTAAATATTATCTACTTTTATATGTTTTTCTTTTATCTTTATATTTCTATCTTCTAATTCAATTTCCAAATATATACCATCTGGAATTCCTAACATATCAGTATTATCTGTTAAAGAGCCTACTACATAATAGCTTTTTCCATCTTCTATAATCTGTTTAGTCCAATGCTGGTGTCCATTAAATATAGCTATTACATTATCATCTAACTTGATTATTTCTTTTACTTCTTGTCTATTATTCATTAAACCATCTTCTGGTTTCTTTTCAAACCAATAGTTTCCTATTTGTCTATCTTCTGCTAAACCAAAATGAGTAAATATTATGCAAGGTAATTTATTCTTTACTAAATCTTCTTTTAGCCAATTAATTTCTTTTTGTGACATACATTGTGCCTTATAAATTCCTCCATCATTTCCACCTAAATCTTCTCTTATATCAGTAGTTAATATAATAAAATGGTATCCCTTTAGGTCAAATGAGAATGTTGCATTTTCATATTCCATAATTTTCTCAAGTTCTTGTCTTGAATTCATAGTGCGTAAATCATGATTTCCAATTACAGAATAAAACGGTATTTGAATATTTTTTAGTTTACCCCAAATATAAGTAAAATTTACAATGTCTTTATCATGATCGAATGTATCTTCGATTAAATCTCCTAAACATATACTTATGTCTGGTTTATCCGTATTTATTTTATCTATTAACTTATTGATTACTTCTATTGAGTATTGTGTAAGCTTTCTGCTCAAATTAAAGTCTACTTTCTCTGGTCTTTCATCTAAATAATGAATGTCTGAAAAGACAACTAACTTGCATTTACTCATTATTTGCTCTCCTAAATTTAATTTCTCTTAATTCTATAAATCTTATCTAATTTCTTTCTCTTTCCTATAATTCAATAACATCTAAATCATCTGGTACATATATATTTCCATTAAAGTATTGTCTTGCTTCTTCTGTGTATAATTTTTTTCTGTTTTCTAAATTATTATCACTTGCATGATATAATACTAAATTTTTAATATTCAAACTTGTTGCTATTTCTGATGCTGTTTTTACAGTAGAATGCATTTTTTCATATGGCTTAAATATATCTGCCTCTGAATCCATACACATTGCCTCATGTAATAACCATTCTGCATTTATTACTTCATCTCTTAATTTTTCATCAAATGTTTCATCACCTAAAAATACAAGTACCTTTCCATTTTCTAATATTGTTTTAAATCCAAATTGTCTATCCTTTTTTGCCTGAACATCTAAAAACTTAATATTATAATTTAGTATCTTTACTTCTTCTTTATCCTCCACTATGTTAAAAATAATTCTATTATCTATAAGTTTTGTAAATTTTGATGGTAATACTTCAAACATTATTTTTCTAATTGTACCTTCTAATTCTTTGTGCATGTAAATATTTAGATTTCCATCATAGTTATTATTGTCAAAAAATTTCTGTGCGTATCTTATAATCCAAAACATACCTAATATATGGTCTGTATGCTTATGTGATAAAATAATATTATGTATCTTTCTAAAATCTATCTTGGCATCTCTTAGCTGCCTTATTATTTGTAATCCCCCACCTGTGTCTACCAATATAAGTTCCCCTTCATTATTTTCTAATGTAAAGCAAGTATTATAACAATCTAATGTCATTGCATGACCGGTTCCTAATATGTTTAACTTTTCCATATCTATCTCCTTCTAATTCCTTTCTATTATAACTTTTTTCCATATACTTCTGATGCTAGAGGATTTAAAAAATAAACTAATGTATTATCTGTCTTAAATTCTACAGCATCCCATTTTTCTCTTTTTATATATGAAAATCTTGTATCTTTTCCGACCTTTTCCATTAATATTTTTCTATCTTTCACAACAAAGTCAGCTGCTGCCTCCCAGTTTAATCTTGTTTCATCAAAAATCCTTATTTTTATATATATAAGCTTTCCATATTTTGTTTCTATAGGGTTATTTAAAGCATATACATTTCCTCTCTCTGTTTTCTCTATTAATATAGCAAGTTTACTAATTTCTTTATCTAATAAAATTCTATGTTCTTCACTTTTAGGGAATATATCCAAGAAATCAATAGTTTGTAATCCTTTAATTTGTAATAAGTCTTTTTCTATCCTGTTTAAATTTTTATTTATTATTTCCTGTAACATTTTATTCCTCCATAATTCACAAATGCTTAAAAGCTGTTATCACTTCCATTATTGGTTATATTTAATTAATGTTTGTTTTAACCACTCATATACTCTTTTAATAGATGATATACTTACTTTCTCATTTATCGAATGACAATTTTCAATAGTTGGTGCAATTGTACATATATCTAAATTTTGTATATTATTAGATAATATTCCGCCTTCCATACAAGCATGAACTTTCTTTATAGTAGTTTCTCTATCATATAATTCTTTATAAGTTTCTGCCAAAATATTTCTTATAATAGATTTATCTTTATATGGAAAGAAAGGTTTATTTGCATCAACTGTTAATTCAAAACCATATTCACTCGATAATCCCCTAATTTGTTTTAATAGTTCTTCCTCTTTTAATAAATCAGAACTTCTAATACTATGTTTTACTTCTACCTTATTATCTTTTATCGATATTTTACCAATATTGGCTGATAATAAAGGAAATCCATCATCTTCGTAAACTTCTAATAGTCCACTTTTTATTTTTGAAATAAATTCAACAATTTCTCTACTTTCTTTAATAACAGTTTTGTCTTCATAATTTTCTATCTTCAATTTCAAAGAATACTTTTCATCATTTAATTTTAAATCAATCTTTCCTATTTTTTCATTTATAATATCTATATTTTCCTTTGATGAGAACACAACATACCCTTCACTTGGAATAACATTGTCTCGTTTACCAAAATTGATATCTGCTATGCTTTTATAATTTAGTTTTTCTAACAATCTTACTGCTAGCTTTATTGCATTACATCTATTTTTATCTATATCATCTCCAGAATGTCCTCCCATCAAACCACTAATTGATAATTTATAACAATTTTCATTTGATACTTCATAACTAATTTTTTTATTCATTGTTATAGAGCACATTCCTGCACTTGATGACTCTATATCTCCTTCTTTAATTCCATCTAAACTAATTAAAGTTTTGCCTTTTAATAATGAATAATCAAAATTACTTGCTCCTAACATAGTTGTTTCTTCTTGCGAAGTTATTATTACTTCAATATTAGGCATATTTTCACTTTCTTGTAAAATAACAAGAATAATTGCAATTCCAATACCGTCATCGGCACCTAATGATGTGTTTTTCGATTTGTAGTAATCTTCCTCTATGTAAAATGGTATTCCTTTATTATCAAAATCATAGCTTTCAGTAGATACACAAACCATGTCAGAGTGAGCTTGTAATATTATTGTTTTGTTTGAATTATTATTTTTTCTCAAATATATAGTATTATATTTCCCCACTTTATAGTCAAGATTATTTTCTCTGGCAAATTCAACTAAATATTTAGCAATTTTTTCTTCTTTTCCAGATTCTCTTGGAATTTGTGTTATTTCTTCAAAATATTCTAATACACCTTTCATTATTGCTTCTCCATAAGTTTTTAATTTCTTTCTATTATTATATCTGCTACTGTCAAATTAGTTTCATTTGTAACATTATCTATAATTGTTTTAGCAACATCATAAGGTTTCATAAAAGTAGATTGTTTTTCTTCTGATACATAATCTCTACTATTTTTATAAAACTCTGTATTAATTCCTCCAGGATATACTCCTATTACTTTTACACTTGTACCTTTATAGCAGGCTTTTAAACTTTCTGTATATCCTCTTTCTCCCCATTTTGTAGCACAATATACTGCTTCTTGTTTATTTCCTCTTAATGCTGCTGATGACATTATATTTACTATTTTCAAATCTTTTTCTTCTTTCACTTTTAAAGTTTCTGTTGAAAATAAAATCATACCTTCTAAACCTTTAAAGCATTTTTCTATATCTTCTTTTTCATATTTTGCAGGTAGCTTAAATGATGGTTCACCAGCATTATTGATTAGTATCTTTATATCTCCTAAATTTGACATTTCTTTAATAACGTCTTTTACAAATGCAGCATCCGAAATATCACCTATAAATCCCTTATAATTATCTTTATATATATTGTTTAACACTTTCATTTTTTCAAAATTTCTATCTATATTACATACAAAATAATTCTTCTCTATAAATTGCTTAACAAGTTCTAATCCAAGCCCACTTGCTCCTCCTGTTATAATCGCTATTTCGTTGTCCACTATAATTCCTCCTTAATCTTACCACTATTAGTGGCAAAATTTCATATTTGACTTATTTATACCATAAAATTGGTACAAATACAATTATTTTCCAAATATTCATTTTCGAGTTATTATGAGCAACAAAAAAATAACAGATAACTTAATATCTGCTATTTCATGGCTCTCCGTGTTGGATAACTATAAATAGAAAAAATAAATATCAATTACTAAAAATTCGAATTAGTTAACAATAAAATTTAACATCTTCTATATGATAATATTCTTTCCATTTTGCTAATATTAAAAAATAATGCTTTACGATTACATCTAATAATTTATTTAATTCGTTTTGTGGAATTTTACTATTATTGTTAGCTAAAATGCAACCACCACTTTTAGTAAGCCATATCTTAGTGGAATTTGCTACCATTTGACCTTTAGAAAGATGTATATGAATTGGCTCGTTATTTTCATTTGACCAAAAATATATTTTATAACCATTACTTTCAAAAATACTAGGCAAGTTTTAGTCCTCCTTCTTTTGCATATTTATAAAAAAGGTCTGCACTATTTTCTACTACCTTTTTAAAAAATTCTATTTCTTCGTTAGTATAATTTCCTTCCCAAATAACTACTTTATAATTTGGCAAAGTAATTCTAACTGAGTCAAATCCATTTTCAGTAGGTCTCTCAAAATGCACATCAATACATTCTTCTCCATTTTCATCTATATACACATTTGAAAATACCACTTCTGTTTCATCTGGATATTTTACATATGGATACATCATACTTTCACTCTCCTTTACTTATTTGTATTATAGCACACTTAAAAATATTTTACTACTATAAAAAAATAAAAAATAGCAGATATTTATTTATCTGCTATTTTATGGCTCTCCGTGTTGGACTCGAACCAACGACCTATCGGTTAACAGCCGAGCGCT
>CAOXTD010000013.1 GCA_948560265.1 uncultured Clostridia bacterium
AATAATTTATGCAGAATTCCGAAGGAATTCTACGTTCCTTATTTTTATCTTCTTCAATAATATTCAATTAACAATCAAATTCTTTTGACTCTTAATTATTTATACTGACCATTTTTTTATAGATGGTTTGCTTCCATCTTTCCTTTATTGGTTTCTCTCAAAGGTTTATTGTTTACTTTTCAATGTGCTTGATTTTTTTAAATCTCCAGACGATGTTTCTCGCTGAAGACAATACCCATTTTAGCACAGCAATTTGTTAAAGTCAACACATTTTTTAAATTTTTTTCAAAAGTTTTTTTCACATTTCTCAAAATGGCTATTTATCAAGCAAAAATGATATTAGAAAAAGTTGCCAAATTTTAATTTTAATCATAAAAATGCAGAATTTTTAAAAGTTCTGCATTTTTCTATAATTAAATTTCTGTGATGGTAATAATTTCTACAAATCCTTTTGTGTTGTATTCAATCGTAACACTATATTTCATACCTGCATCAATATTATCTTTTAGTTGGTTCAATTTTGTATCATCTTCTTCTCCCTGTTCATTCCAATTGTTTGGTTTCTTTGTCTTATTTCCATTTAGCCTAATCTTTACTATTTTATCATTCTCTTCAGAGTTAGTATTATTCGTTACTGCATTAGATATTAATGTCTTTACTATTGTTCCATTCACATCTTCGCCTTTATATATTTCAAATCTTTGATTAAATAATTCTATTTCTTGTTGCATTATTTGATTTTGCGTTTGTTGTCCATTCTGAATTGTATTATTAGTTGTTAGCATAGATTGATTTAGATTTGCCATAATAAACATTCCAGTTGTGCTTATTGGCTGTGGTATGCCATTCACATTCATTATTGTAAAAACAGAGGATATAATTCCTTGTAAATAATACAAACCATCTTGCTCATTTGTTACTTGAATATTTAGTTGTTCAACTTTTTCTGGTATAATCTGTTCTATTCTTCTGCCTAATCCTTCAAAGAAATTTTCCAACTGTTCTCTTGGATAGTTATTTACTACTACTGCACTGGTATTCGTCAATTCTTGTATATCAACTTCTTCATTAGCTACTTGTATTGTTTTATAATAAGATGTTTCTATTGTTGTATCATTATCAAATATTGTAATTTTGCTATTATTCTCTATTTTATCTTCCATTACATTGCCTAAAGATGTATTCATTACTAATTGATATCCACTCTTATTATCCACAATATTCGTTGTGTAGATAATCATACTATCTAAAATTTGCTTTTCCATTTCAACTTGCATAACAGTTTGCATTTGTGCATTTTCACTTTCAGAACTATTGAAACTAATATCTACATTCTTTTTATTTTCCTTGCTATCATCAATATCAATCACAATTTCTGCTATTCGATTATCTTTTATTCGAATTTTTGTTATACCTTTTTTTGGTTGATATACTACAAAACTTATCTTATCAACTGGATTTTGTATTTGTTGTATGCTTGTAATCATTCCATCTATTATTTTTTGTATACTTTCTTTATCAAAGTCCGAGAAAACCTTAAGCGACAAATAATTTATCAATTGTTCATCATCTTTTGCTTTGCTTAAAAGATTAACTATAATTTGTTTAATTTCCTCACCGCTTAAGTCTAGCTGATATCCAACTGTTTCATAACTTTGATTATTGATCGTAATACTTTCTTTTTCCGTCTTAGTATATTTTTCTTCTGGTATGCTGCTTAGTAGCATATTAAAATAAGTATCAGATAAATATTTTTCTTCTTCTGATATACTTAGAGGTAATTTGGGCACATTCTTAGATCTACCAAAAGAAATAGCATCTGGTATTCCTATGTTTTCTGTATTTGGTATGCCTAATTTTTCTATAAATTGTTTTAAGTCACTATTACGAAATCCTATATAATATGGTTCATAAATATCTTTGCAATAAATGGCATAAATATCCTCACTATTAATATAAGAGGCTTTTAGATGTTCCGCTTCTCCATTATATAAAGTGATGTCTGCATAGTTTCTCCTTGTATTTTGGTTATATTTTTCAGTAGTTCCTAGTTTTATTGTTTGCGTTCCTGTTTCTTTTGTAACAGCTATGCTTAAATCTCCTTTTGCAGTATAAGAATGAGTGGCTTTCCAGTTCTTTTGTTCTGTTTTATTTTCGTTAGTTAGCATTTTGGCTAGCTGGCTACTATTAGATGCATATTTCCAAAATAGTTGCTCATTACTTTTAAAAATATCTGTTGCAAAGTGTAAAAAAGCAAAAATACCTGCTACAATTAATGTTACTGAGATAATAATAATTGTAATTATAATTCCTGTTTTTTTCTTCATTTTTCCATCTCCCTTTTTATTTATTCCTTTGTCTTACTACTTCGTACATCACAATTCCAGCTGACACAGAGGCATTCAATGAAGTAATTTTTCCCTTCATCGGAATTTTTACCAAAAAGTCACAATTTTCTTTTACTAATCTTGCCATTCCAAAACCTTCACTGCCAATTACAAGTGCCAAAGGCATTTTATAATCCTGTTTTGTATAAATCACTTCTGTATCCATATCTGTACCACAAATCCAAATTCCTCGTTCTTTTAAAAATCGGATTGTTTCATTAATGTTATTCACTCTTGCTATCTGCATATGTTCTACAGCTCCAGCAGATACTTTATTTACTGTACTGTTTACTGATGCCGCTCTTCTTTTTGGAATAATAATTCCATGTACTCCAGCTGTTTCTGCTGTTCTAATGATAGATCCTAAATTATGTGGATCTTCTATTCCATCTAAAACTAAAATAAATGGTGTTTCATGTCTTTTACTAGCTACCTCTAAAATATCTTCTACCTCACAATAGTCAAAAGGAGGTACAATAGCAATTACTCCTTGATAATTCTCAGTTTGTGCTATTTGGTTTAATTTATTTCGCTCTATTTCTGTTAATAAAATTTTACGTTCTTTTGCTATTGCTATAATTTTATGAATAGAACCATGTTTTTCACCTTTTGCAACTAGTATTTTATTCACATCTCTTCCTGATTCTAATAGTTCTAGTACACTATTTCTTCCCTCTACTTGGTCTTGGTATTCTTGTTTTTCCATATTTTTATCCTTCTTCTATTCTTTTTTGCATATATTCATATGCAACTTGTTCAATTTTTTTCATCTTTTCTCTTGTTGTTTCTTCTTTATAATCTATTCTTGCAATTAAGTCATGAATATATCCATTTTCTTTTACTTTTTTAAAACTAATTGGAAAATACATATCAAATATAAATGCAATATCCACTAGCCAACTATCCAAATCTGTTTTTACAAAGCTTCTCTCAATGGTTTGACAATTTAAGGTCTGCTCATATACCTCTTTTGAAATTTCTTCATTGGTAATTTCTTTTTTGTTAAATAATGTTTCTAACGGTTCTGTTCTGATTAACTTCAAAATATCTAATTTATCTGCATCTCGAATAATTTTACTATGTAACAATTCTTTTTCCGTTAAACCTTCTTCTATTTTGTATTTATTATGATTATGAATTGCCTTGTAAATAATATCATCATATTGCTCATCTTCTATAAATTTGCGAATATAACCATCTTGAAATAGAATTTCTAACCCTAGTTCTGCATGGTCTACACTATTTCTATCTGAAAAAGTATGATATCTTTTTAATTGTTCAAATCTACCAATATCATGTAGTAATCCAATTAATTCTGCTAGCTTTCTATCTTCTTCTGCTAATTTTAAGTATTCTGCAATCTCTTTTGCTTCTTTTTGTACTCTTTTGGTATGATGTTTTTTTAAAACAGTCTTGGCATCATTGTCATCATAATGGGATACATATTCATCAAAAATTTTCTCAGCTTTTTCTAAATCTATCATTTCTTACTCCTCATCTAATTTTAGTACAGATAAAAATGCCTCTTGTGGAATATCTACATTGCCAACTTGTCTCATCTTCTTTTTACCACGTTTTTGTTTCTCTAATAATTTTTTCTTTCTGGTAATATCTCCACCATAGCATTTAGCTAAAACATCTTTGCGCATTGCAGAAATCGTTTCTCTAGCAATAATTTTTCCTCCTATTACTGCTTGTAGTGGAATGACAAATAATTGTCTTGGGATAACTTCTTTCAACTTCTCTACCATTTTTTTACCCTTTTCATAACTGCTATCCCTGTGAACAATAAAGGATAATGCATCAACGCCTTCTCCATTTACCCAAATATCTAACTTCACTAAATCAGACCTTTGATATTCTTTAAACTCATAGTCAAAAGAAGCATATCCTTTCGTTTTTGATTTTAAAGTATCAAAAAAATCGTAAATAATTTCATTTAATGGTAATTCATAATGTAATGTCACCCTATTTTCATCTAGATATTTCATGTCAATGTAGGTACCACGTCTATTTTGACAAATATCCATAATACCACCTACATATTCTTTCGGTGTTAATATTTCGGCTTGTACGATTGGTTCTTCCATATAGGCAATTTCAGTAGATGGTGGCATATCTGCTGGGTTATATAATTCAATCACCTCACCTGATGTTTTGTGAACTTTATAAATAACCGAAGGAGAAGTGGTAATTAAACTCAAGTCAAACTCTCTATCTAGTCTTTCTTCAATAATTTCTAAATGTAATAATCCTAAAAATCCACATCTAAATCCTGAACCTAAAGCTCCTGAAGTTTCTGGTTCATATTCTAATGCAGCATCATTTAACTTTAATTTTTCTAATGCTACTTTTAAATTTTCATAATCGCTTCCATCAATAGGATAAATTCCACAATATACCATAGGATTTACTTTTTTGTATCCTGGTAAAGGTTCTTTTGCAGAATTTTCTTGTAGAGTAATTGTATCTCCTACTCGTACATCTGATAAGCTTTTAATACTTGCTGCAATATAGCCAACTTCTCCTGCTTTTAACTCTTCTCCTTCTTCATATTTTCCAGGTTCAAAGTAGCCTACCTCTGTAATGACAAAAGTTTTGCCAGAAGACATTAATTTCATTTCATCTCCTGCTTTTACAGTTCCGTCTTTAATTCGTACATAAGCAATAGCACCTTTGTAATTATCATAAATAGAGTCAAAAATCAAAGCTTTTAAAGGAGCATTTTCATCACCTGTTGGCGCTGGCAAATCAGTTACTATTCTTTCTAATACTTGGTCTACATTTATTCCTGATTTTGCTGAAATACAAGGGGCATCTTGCGCAGGAATACCAATAATATCTTCAATTTCCTTTTTTACTTCTTCTGGTCTTGCATTTGGTAAATCTATTTTATTAATCACTGGTAAGATTTCTAAATCGTTATCAATTGCCAAATACACATTTGCTAAAGTTTGTGCCTCTACCCCTTGACTACTATCTACCACCAAAACAGCTCCATCACAAGCTGCCAGACTACGAGAAACTTCATAATTGAAATCCACATGCCCTGGGGTATCTATTAAATTAAGTTCATAATCTTGTCCATCTTTGGCATGGTATTTCATACGAACTGCTTGTGATTTAATGGTAATTCCTCTTTCTCTTTCAATGTCCATATTATCTAGCACTTGACTTTCCATTTCTCTTTGAGATAGTACCCCTGTCATTTCAATTAGTCTATCTGCTAAAGTAGACTTTCCGTGATCAATATGGGCAATAATACTGAAGTTACGAATATGCTTTTTTCTGTCTTGCAAATTAAGCTGCCTCCTCTTCTTTTTCTTTCTTTTTGCTTATTTTATCATAGCAAAAGTGTTTTAACAAGACATAAATAGAAACTTGTAATATAGTAATTATTCCAAATTTCTATACTACAAGTTTAATTATTCTATCTTTTCTTAAATAGTTTTATAATCATTAATTCTATCTCTACGATAATTATCATACCAGTCGTCTAGCCAATCATCATAATCGTCATCATAATCATAGTCATAATAGTAACGGTCACGAATGGTATCTGGTTCAGTCTCCTCTACCATAATACCAATAGAGACTAGCGACATAATCAAAATAATTGGAATAGCAATTGCACTAATGATTAATCCTGCAATTCCAAATCCTTTATTTTTATCATTTGTTTTACTCTTCTTTATTGCATCTATAATTCCAAAAATCAAACCAATAATAGCTGTCATTAAAGCTAAAAAACAAATAAATGGTATCCAACCTATTACCATTGAAATTATTCCTAAAACAAATGCGGCAATTCCCATATTTATTCCCCCTTTAATTATATACTTTATTATACTTTGTTTTAGCTTATTTGTCAAAAGGGAGTTTTGCTGTTATATTTTTTGTTATATATTGATTTCTTTAGTTAATTTAGTGATAAAATTATATTATGTTGTTTACAAATTATTTATTATGGAGTAATATATGAAGTATAAGTTTTTGATTATTGATGATAATATAAATTTTGCTAAAAATTTAAGTAACGGACTACAACAAAATCTTTCAAATTCCTTACAAAAAGTTGACATTTGTAAGGAATGAGTGGCGGTCCTACTATGAGAACATCAGATAATCATGTTTTAGGTATAAATTCTGGTCTTTATAGAAATGATTCAACTCAAACTTGTTTAACTAGAATTACTGATTCTATATTTAATTTAGTAATAAGTAGCGATTTATAATTATTAATAAAACTTAGTAACTTGGATTACTAACACTAGTAACTTCCAAGTTACTAAAATGTAAATTTTGTATAAATAAGAAGGTAACATATGAATAAGAAAATTGTAACCATATTTATTTTTATAGTAGTAACTATCATACTTTTGTTATTGTCGTATTCTAATAATGTCGTAACTATTGAACTGCAAAAGAAATCTATCAGCGACACTGGAGCAACTATAATTATTACAGATAAAGGTTTTCAAAAACATGGATGGGGAGCAGAATATTTTTTACAGGTAAAAGAAAATGGTGAATGGAAAAGATTAGAACCATTATCATACATTCCTAATCCAGATTCTATTTTTCCTCTTTTTGATTATAGTTTGAATGAATATAATCAACTTACCCAAACACTAGATTGGCGTAATTATTATGGTGAATTGCAAAATGGAACATATAGAATTGTAAAAATAGGTTTTGATCCCAAAACTGATGAAGAGGTCTATTTTTATTCTGAAGAATTTGAAATCAAATAAAGAGGTATTATTTAATGCGTAAAGAAATGATAATAATATTTATTCTCCTAATCTTGATAGCTTTATTCTTATTGGTACAATTTGGTAATACTGTAACTATAAAAGTTTCAAAAGAATCCATAAGTAATACTGGAGTAACTATAGTTGTTACAGATAAAAGTCAAAAAGAATATGCATGGGATCCAAGATATCTTATCCAAGTAAAACAAAATAATGAATGGGAAACATTAGAAACTATAGTTCCTCCTTCTGATTTAGCCAATGTAGAGATTCTACTTGCATATATTTTGAATGAAAAAAATCAATTTACTCAGTCAATAGACTGGGAACGCCGTTATGGTGAATTGCAAAATGGAACATATAGAATTGTAAAGATAGGTTTCGATACTACTACTCGTAAAGATGTTTACTTTTATTCTAATGAGTTCAAAATTAAATAAATTAATGGAATCAAAAGGAGTACAATAATGATTTTTAAAAACAAAAAAGTAATTTTATTATCTATCCTATTAGTAATCATATTACTGTCCTGCATATTCTTTATGGTAGATAGCAAAAGAGTACATAATAATGAATTACCTATCTTTTGTATAAGAGGAGAAGCTTATTTAGATGGTGGGACAACTGTATATTACGGAATTGGATATAAAGTAATAGCATTTCACTCAATAATTGATTCTAAAACACGAACTTATTTTACTGAGAAGAAAATTGGCTCATGGTTTATGGATTATGATGATTTTGATGCAGAAATAGAGGAATATTGTGCAAATGTTCAAAAAAATAAATAAAACATAAGAGTACTTTAAAAGAATCTCTTTTAAAGTACTTTTGTATTTTATCATCTCATATCTGTGGATTTATTCTATTCTCATTTTTGGCTAATTTGTGCATATTTCTTTAGCTTTTCATAAGCTAATGCGTTTACACTACCTGCTGGGAAATGTCCTTGGCTGTCTTTCTTGCCTGCTGGAACTCCTGTTAGTATTTCAATTCCTTCTTCGATTGTTGAAATTGCATAGATATGGAATTTTCCATCTTTTACTGCTTGTACAATTTCGTTTGATAGATTTAGATTTCGTATGTTTTGCTGTGGTATCATAACGCCATGTGTTCCGTCTAATCCACGCATTTTACAAATTTGGAAAAATCCTTCTATTTTATCATTTACTCCACCAATTGGTTGAATTTCTCCTTTTTGATTGACGGAACCAGTTACGGCAATTGCTTGATTAATTGGTATACCTGCTAAGCTTGATAAAATAGCATATAGTTCTGTACTAGATGCACTGTCTCCATCTACTCCACTATATAACTGTTCAAAGCAAACACTTGCAGTTAGTGAAAGTGGAATATCTTGTGCAAACATTTCTCCTAAATAACCACTTAATATTAATACACCTTTTGAGTGAGAAGAACCTGAAAGTTCAACTTCTCTTTCTACATTGATAATACCGCTTTTGCCAGTGTAAGTATTTGCTGTAATTTTAACTGGCTTTCCAAAGCTATAGTTTCCAATGCTCATAACAGTAAGTCCATTAATTTGCCCTGTTGTAAAGCCTGAAGTTTCAATTAAAAGTGTATTTTCTTCTATCATTTCCATGTAGCGACTATCATATTTCTTTACTCTTTCAACACTTTCTTTTAGTGCTTTTTCCACATGTTCTTCTGTTACAGTTTTAGAACGTGACATTCTAGCCCAAGTAGCCGCTTCTCCAATAATCTGTGCTAAATCACTAAAGCGAGTAGAAAGCTTTTCTTGATTATCTGCAATTTTAGAAGCATATTCTATCATTTTTGCAACCGCTTCTTTGGTAAGTGGTGGTAGCTCTTCTTGTATGCAATAGCCAGCAATAAATCTTGCTAGTTTATTCATATTTTCTGTATTCAGTGGTGCATCATCTTCAAATTCTACTTTAATTTTAAATAGCTTTCTAAAGTCGTTATCCATGGCAAGTAAAGTTTGGTAAATATTTTCTTCTCCAATGATAATCACTTTTAAGTTAAGTGGTATTGGTTCTGGCTTTAATGAAATCATTACCATAGAAGAACGTGGATCTGCTGCGTTTTCAATTCCTAGTTCTTTTGTTCTTAGCGCTTTCTTTAATGTTTCATAACATAAGCTATTACTTAGTAAATCATTTGCCTGGAAAATGATATATCCACCATTTGCTTGATGTAAAAGACCTGGTTTTAGCATGGTGTAATCTGTTTTTAATGCCCCATAATAGTTCTCATATTCTAATTTTCCAAAAATGTTATGGTAAGAATAGTTAGAATCCATAATGACTGGTGCACCCTCTAGTCTGCTATTATCTACAAAAAGGTTAACACGATAATTCAGCCATGGTTTCACTATTTCTGGCTTTACTTGCGCTTGCTGTGCTTGTTGCTGATTGTTTTTGTCATCTGCTATAAAATGAGAAATATTTTTTAAGATATCTTTTTTTATACTATCTAAAAAGTGATTAATCTTTTTGTTTCTCTTATACTTTGATTTAATATAATTGATATGTGTATTGACTGTTAAAAGTGCAACATTGGATTGCCACTCTTCTATTTTTTGTGCTGATTCTCTTTCAATAGATTTGATTTCTCCAATGGCTTCCATAATATGTTGTTGTACAATACCAGATTTATCTTCATATTCTTTTCTAATATCTTCATCTAATTTGTTAAACTCTTCTTCTGCTATTGCTTTCCCATCCATTACCGGCATCATATAGATTCCTGTTTGTGATGCTTTTACTTGAAATCCATATTGTGAAGATTTTTGATTTAATTTTTCCATTAGAACATTTCTTTTTTCTTCAAATTCTTGTTTAATCAATGCTCTTTCTTTTTCAAACTCTTCATTGTTGAAAGTGGATTTAATATCAATTTTAACATCATCAATAAAATGTTCCATTAAATCGCGGAACTCTTTTCCGCCACCTGCTGGGAGAGATACTGCTATTGGCTCATTTGGATTATCAAAATTATAGATATAGCACCAATCTTGTGGTACTTTTTTCTTTTTCGAAATTACGTCTAAGTAATTTCTAGTATACATAGTTTTTCCTACACCACTTGGACCTTCTACATATAAATTATATCCTCTTACATCTACATTTAAGCCAAATTCTAAAGCTTTTATTCCTCTATCTTGTCCAATTCCTGTATCAATCGGATCTAAATCTTCTGTTGTTGCAAATTCGAATCTTTCAGGATTGCACACCATCTTTAGTTGTTTATAACTTAATTCATTTGTTTTCTTCATTGTTTTCCTCCTTGGTTTTAAGTTAGCCGTAGGAACGAAGTAACATACGGATAACTTATGCAATTTTGCAAAGTAAAATTGTAATCCTTATTTAAGGTGTGTCCCCAACCTGACAACTTTGTCAGAAAAAGGAACGTCCCCAACCTGACATGACATAATAATAGCATTGTCTGTATTATGATAGTATTTTTTACGAAGTCCTATTTGTTCAAAGCCAAATTTTTGATATAGCTTGATGGCTGGTTGATTTTTTTCATTTACTTCCAGTATAACTACTTGTGCATTTTGTTCTTTTGCTGTTTTTAAGATTTCTTGTAGTAGTCTTGAACCTATTCCTTCCTGCCTTTTATCTTTTCTTACTACAATATTCATAATTTCTACTTCGTCTATTATTATTCTAATGCCTGCAAAACCAACAATTCCTTGGTTTTGTTTTGCCACTATGTACTGCGACTTTTCACTTTGTATTTCTTCTTTTAATATGTTAACTGTCCAAAAGTCGTCGAAATCTTCTAATAGTTTTTCTTTAATTTGTTCTAAGTCCGACAATTGCATTTTAGTTATTTCTAATTCCATTTTACTTTCCTCTATTTTTTATGTTCTAAGAAATTGCAACAATTCTTGAAATTTTATTTTCTAGCATTACTATTGTTGCTTCTTTTCTTCTAATGCAAGTTCTGCTTGTGATTTTCTTAAATATACTGGTGATAAAATAGAAGAGTCACCTGATTTTCCATTTTGATATTTAGTATAACCAATTTTAGCAATCGTTATTCCTAAACCATTAGTTTGTTCTTTTACTATCTTATATTTTTTTTGTATTTCTTTTAATTTTTCGTCTGTTAAATTTAAAAATGTTAATTCTTCTTGAATTGTTTGTAAATTGCCATTTTTTTCTTTTTTTATCTCATAATACCCTGCATAAGCATTTTCATGTCCTGCATCAATCAAAGCACATATTTTGCCTTCTGTTTCTATACTATGTGCCAATACTTCTAATGAATTTACTCCAACAGTAGGGATGTTTTTACTGTCTGCAAATGCTTTTGCTGTTGCAATTCCAATTCTTACTCCTGTAAAAGAACCTGGGCCTAAGCAACATACAATTAAGTCTATATTATCTAAAGATAAATTGCTTTTTTGAAATGCTTCATCTATCATTGGCATTAGTTTTTGTGAGTGCGTTTTTTCTTCTTCATTATTTAATTCTATTATTTTTTCTTCATTTTCTGTAATTGCTACAATTGCATTTTTAGAAGAAGTATCTATGCTTAAAATTTTCATATTTAATACTAGTAAAGCTAGCTTTTCTCCTCTCTTCAATCGGTTTTAAAACAAATTAATATATTTTTCTCCAAAAGGTTCAATTTGTAGTTCTCTATATTCTTCATTTTCCTCATTCTTTTTAAAAGTTATTTTGATATAATCTGGTGGTAAAATGCTTTCTATCATTTCGCCCCATTCTATTAGACAAATTCCTTGTGTAAAGTATTCTTCTCCTCCCATAGCGTAAAATTCGTCTACATCTGCTAAGCGATATACATCAAAATGATATATATTTACTTTTTCACTATTATATTCATTTACAATCGTAAAAGTTGGACTAGAAATTTCATTTTCTAATCCAAAATATTTCAGTACACCTTGAACAAACTTCGTTTTGCCAGATCCAAGTTCTCCTGATAATAATACAATATCGTTTTTTTCTAATTTTGAGGCGAATTTCGAGGCAAATTCAATCGTATCTTGTTCACATTTTGAAATAAATCGAATCATTTTATTTCCTTCCTTTTTTCTATCACATATTTTATCCCAAGATGTTTGTTTTGTAAAGAAATTTTAGTAGAAAAATCGACGAAAATTGTCAGGGTTTTATCCTTTCTTGAATTTCCAAGCAAAAAATGTTATAATATTTGTAATAGTGAAACACTATAATATTCTTTTTGGGGAAAGGAACTACAACCATGAAGCAAACAGAATCAAAGCATCAAGAGGGTATTTTACAAGATCATGATATGCTCGAGAGATTTGCCGAGCACTTCACTTCTGTTACAACAGTTGTGGAGCAGTCTACTGGGACGCACTACAGATTCCGGAAGTACCTCTTAATGGGTAAATGGGGAATCTGCAATGCCGAAAAAAACCAGAAGATTCTTGACAACAAGTATATCACAGTGGAGGTTCTCAGCTACTTGCAGTTACTCGTTGGCAGAAATGCAGACGTAGGTTGGGATGTATTTTCTTTGGAAGGAAACTTCCTTATGTCCCTCCCGTCCATGCCTCTTGAGGATGTGGCCAAGCAGCTTGCTAAAAGTCAGCTATCGTAACCTTTCTTTATCAAAAACCGGAGCCCTATTAATCAGGGCTCCGTTTTTTATATTTTTATTTATCTTCTACAGTTTCAACAGTTTCTTCTTTTACAGTATCTACAGTTTCTTGTACTACTGGATTTTCTGTTTCAACAGCTGGTGCTTCTTCTGGAGCAGCTTCAACTGGTGTTTCATCAGCTTTTGCTTCAACAGCAGCTTCTTCTTTTACTTCAGTAGCAGCTTCTGTAGCTTCTGCTGTTGCTTCAATATTTTCTACTACTTCTTCAGTAGCTGGTTCTTCTACTAAGTCTTCTTTTACAACAATTTCTCTATCTTCAATTCTAGCACCTGTATTTTCCTTTGTCTTAGCAGCTTTACCAATTCTGTCTCTTAAGTAGTATAATTTTGCACGTCTTGCTTTACCAACTCTTACTACCTCTACTTTTTCTACTAATGGTGAATGTACTAAGAATGTTTTTTCAACACCTACACCATAAGAAATCTTTCTTACTGTGAAAGTAGCATTTACTCCTCCGTTTTGTTTTTTAATAATAATTCCTTCAAATACTTGAATTCTTTCTCTGTTTCCTTCTTTAATTTTTTGATGTACTCTAATGGTATCACCAATTTTTAAATCAGGAATCTTATTTTTTAATTGTTCATGTTCAATTGATTTTATGATATCCATGATTTGAATATCCTCCTTTCTACTTTAATAAATCTGGTCTTTTTAATTTCGTTATCTCTAGAGACTTTTCTTGTCTCCATTTTTGTATATTTTCATGATGTCCAGAAAGCAATACTTCTGGTACCTTTTTTCCTCTAAATACTTCTGGTCTTGTATATTGTGGATATTCTAGAAGTCCATTTGAAAAAGATTCTTCCTTAGTGGATTCTTCTTTTAAAACTCCTTCTACATATCGACTTACACTATCAATTAATACCATGGCAGGAAGTTCTCCTCCTGTTAATACATAATCTCCTATCGATATTTCCTCATTTACAATCTCATCTAGTACTCTTTGGTCAATTCCTTCATAATGCCCACATAATAGAATTAAATGTTCTTCTTCGGAAAGTTCTTGCACCTTTGCTTGATTCAATTGTTTTCCTTGTGGTGATAAATAAATGACTTTTGCATTTTCTTTATTGGGTATGGAAGAATAGGCGTCATATACCACATCTGGTATCATTACCATTCCTGCTCCTCCACCATAAGGAGTATCATCTACTTTCAAATGTTTATTTTTTGAATAATCCCTCATATTAATAAAATTAAATTCTAAAATATGATTTTTACTAGCCCTTCCTAAAATGCTTTGCTGTATTGGCTCAAACATTTCTGGAAAAAGAGTTAATACATCAAATCGCATAGCGCGTTCCTTCCTACACTAATCCATCTAATAAATGGACAACTATTTTTTCTTGCTCTAAATCAATTTGTTTGATAACGTCTTTGATTGCAGGTAATAGAATTTGTTTTCCTAGCTCATCTTTGATAACATAGATGTCACTAGCACCTGTATTATAAATATCATCTACTTTCCCTAGTAGCTTTCCTTCCTCCGTGTATACTTCTAAGCCAATTAAATCAGCTATAAAGTAAGTATTTTTTGGAAGTTTTCTTGCTTTTTCTCTTGGAAGTTTTAAATAACAATTACGATATTTTTCAGCTTCTTCGACAGTCTCAATTCCCTTTAGCTTTAATAGTACTTGATTTTTACTATATTTTACTTCTTCAATTTGTATTTCTAGAAGGTTTCCTTTTTTATCCACTAAAATGGTTTCCATTTCTTCAAATTGAGAAATATCATCTGTAAAAGGATTTACCTTTACCATGCCTTTAATTCCAAAAGTGTTGACAATCTGTCCAATTTCAAAATATTGCTGTTTCATCAAAACTCCTCTTAATTTACAAATTCTACTTCAATTCTTTTATGTTCTTTTCCTGCTACAGATTTCATTATCATACGAATTGCTTTAGCTGTTTTTCCTTGTTTTCCAATAATTCTTCCCATGTCTGCTTCCGCTATTTTTACTACATAACTTGCTTTTCTTTCTTCTAAGGTTTCTGTAATAACTACAGCTTCTTTATTATCTACCATGTTAAGAATAATGGTTTCTAAAATTTCTTTCATAGTTTTAGTTCCTCTCTTCGAAGTACTTACAATTATTTAGATGCTCTTTCAACTAAGTTTTTAACTGAATCTGTTGGTTTTGCACCATTTTTGATCCATTGTTCAAATTTTTCATTATCAATCACAATTGTAGATGGTTCAGTCATTGGATCATAAGAACCAATTTTTTCGATGATTTTTCCATCTCTTGGGCTCTTAGAATCTGCTACAACAATATGATAGAATGGAGCTTTTTTAGCACCTTGTCTTTGTAATCTGATTTTTACCATTTATTTTCACCTCCTGTGTATTTTTTTGTATATAAAATTAAAAAATTAATATCAAAATTTAAAATTCTTTAGGTCATTAGTATCTAAACTATTCATTAATTTCTTCATGCCACCTTTGTTACTTTGCATTTTCTTCATCATTTTTTGTGTCATTTCAAAAGATTTCATGAATTTATTAATATCTTGAACGGTTGTGCCACTACCTTTGCTAATTCTAAGTCTTCTATTTCCATTCAGCAAACGCGGATTTTTTCTTTCTTCTTTTGTCATAGAGCAAATCATTGCTTCTATTTTGATAAATTCTTTATCATCCACTTGTACATCTTTTAGTTGGTTCATACCTGGAATCATTTTTAATATAGAAGAAAAAGAACCCATTTTTTTAACTTGCCTTAGCTGTGCTAAGTAATCATCTAAATCTAATTCTTTTTTCTTAAGCTGTTTTTCTAATTTTTCAGCTTCTGCCATATCAAAATTTTCTTCCGCTTTTTCAATAATGGATAGTACATCACCCATTCCTAAAATTCTTTGTGCCATTCTGTCTGGATGGAATACTTCAATATCGCTTAGCTTTTCACCAGTTGCCGCAAACTTGATTGGTCTGCCTGTAATCTTTTTAACAGATAATGCGGCGCCACCACGTGTATCGCCATCTAATTTTGTAAGTACAACTCCGTCAATTCCTAGTTCTTCATTAAAGGACTGCGCAACATTAACTGCATCTTGACCTGTCATACTGTCTACAACTAATAAGATTTCATGTGGTTTGACACTGGCTTTGACATTTTTTAATTCTGTCATTAATTCTTCATCAATGTGCAAACGTCCTGCTGTATCTAAGATTACTACATCATTTAATTTACTGATAGCCACTGACATTGCTTGTTTTGCAATATGAACTACATCTTTGGATTGTTCATTGCTAAAAACTGGAATATTTAATTGCCCTCCAACTACTTGTAATTGTTTAATAGCTGCTGGTCTATAAATATCACAAGCAACTAATAATGGCTTTTTGCCTTGCTTGCGAAGTAAATTGGCTAATTTTCCTGCAGTGGTTGTTTTACCTGAACCTTGTAGACCTACTAACATAATAACAGTAGGAGGATTCGGGGTAAAATTCACTTTACTTTCTGTTCCTCCTAGCAATTCAACCATTTCATCTTTTACAATTTTAATAACCTGTTGCCCTGGTGTTAAAGATTTTAATACATCCTGTCCTAAAGCTTTCTCTTGTATGGTACTTATAAATTCTTTTACTATCATATAGTTAACATCCGCTTCAAGTAGTGCAAGTTTTACTTCTCGAAGCATTTCTTTCAAGTCTGACTCTGTAATTCTTGCTTTTCCTCTTAATTTTCTTGTAATGTCTTGGAGTTTTGAACTTAGTCCTTCAAAAGCCATCTTTACACCTCTTTCGTTTTCTTTTAAGCATTTAATAGTAGAGTTCGCAATCTCATATGCATTCGATTGCATAAATCATCCGTAACTCGCTTTACTTCGCACGGCTGACTTAAGTTACGCTAAACAGCTTAACTCTTCTCTAACGTGGTTTAAGATCTTTTCCACTTTTTTATCAGAAGATGTTTCTTCAATTTTGCTTAATTCTTCTAGTATTTGTTGTAATTGTTTTTCTTGTTTCAATGTTTTTTCCATAAATGCTAGCTTTTCTTCTAATTCGAAAAGTTTATTTTCCCCCTTTTTGATAATATCTCTTACTGCCTGTCTTGTAATTTGATGATTCTCGGCAATTTCAGAGAGTGATAAATCATTGTTATAGTAATCATTGATTACTTCATATTGTTTTTCTGTTAGCATTTTTCCATAGATTTGGCATAACATACTAACCTTCACATTTTTTTCCAATGACTTCACCTCTTCTTTTTTCCTAGGTTTTCAAAAAATATTCTCAAAAAATATATTAGCACTACATTTTTGTAATGCTAATATACTTTACACTATTTTTTTGGATTTGTCAAGTTTTTTGCTTAAATTTACATGTTTTTTCACGCATTTAGAAGTAGTTAATTTCCCTCTAAAAATTTAATTTCAATTTTTTCAAAAAATCTCTTGACAAAGCGAACAATATTTTGTATATTATATACGAACATTGATTTGTAAAACATTTTTTTGTTAGGAGGTATGAATTATGAATATTTTAAACATTTCTATCAATAATGGAGAAGCTGCTATTACTGCACCTTGGAGTTGTTATACTGGTACAATCTCTGTCCTAGGAACTATCCATGAATTTCGTTTGTATTACAAACATGTAAAAGCTTCTACTATTAATTTTATTAATCATATTATTGAAGTAATACTTCCTAATAAATTTAGAAAGGCTAAAACAAACGATTTATTAAAAATTGTAGTTGCTAAATTGTATGATAAAATTGCAGAACAAGAAATCGAAAGGACTATGGAAAAAACAAGATTATTATTAGGCTTTGCACCAGAAGAATTTTCTATGAAAAGGTTAAAAAATGGGCAAATCTCTAAATGCTATACAGATGAAAAGAAAATTGTGATTAGTCCTGATATTGTAAAATATGATAGAAGAACTATTGAATATATTGTTTTACATGAGTTTTGTCATTTAAAATACAAAACTCATAGCAAAGGATTTTGGCAAATGATGAAAACTTATATGCCTGATTATGAAAGATATGTAGATTGCTAAAAAAGAAAATGCTCTACGCATTTTCTTTTCTATTTGCTAAAATCTTTTCAATTAGCCCACAGGATTCTCTGCCTTCATAGCAAGCATATTGCGTTACACAGGTTGCTCCTAGCCCCTTTCCAATAAGTGGCGCTACTTGCTTAACTTGTTTCGCCATTTCTTTTGCAATATTTCTAATTTGCCATTGTGCTTTATTACAACAACGCATTCTACAAACCCATTGAAGTGTTCTTGCATTCATTGTAGTCATTACATTGCACATCTGTCCTCCTATATAGAAGTACACTAAATCTTCTTCCATAACTCCTTCTTTTACAAATTCGTTATATAATTCCATATTTTCATTTACTTTTTGAATATATAATTCTTTTAATTTTTCATTATCTTGTATACTTTGTGGGATAATGTAGTTATTTAAATTCCACATAGGCGTAAATTCTGGTACTAATAATGAATGCATACGGTGTCTTGTAAGGTGAGTTAAAATAGAAAGTGAAATTGGAATTTGAAAAGTAAAGTTTACTTGTTCTAGCTCTCTATTTTCTTCTTTATTTAAAATATTATCCATTATCTTCTTTCTACATTCTGCATCTTTAGTTTCCATTTCTTGTAATAACTCTTTTGCTTTTGCTTCTGTACATTGATAGTGATACATAATATGAGATAAAATAACTTGTTCGTCTGCATTTGGTATATAATGGATAAGTTGCGTTTTATCTAAAATCTCAATTTTGGGTCTTTCTACCATAGATTCTAAATATTCAAAATCATTTTCTCTATCTAATTGCTTTTCAATGTTATCAACTAAATATGGAACTGCTTCTTTAATAATCTCATATAGTTTCATTCCCACTTCTTTTGCTTCTGCAATTTTGCTTACTTTTCCATGCAATAGTGCAATTACTAATTTTTCTAATTCTCTCGCATTTAATCCCATAATAAAGTTACTATGATAACTATAAGGTAATAAAAATCTAGCATCTTCTACTTTTATTCCATTATCTACAAATTCTCCATAGCTATTAAACAAAGAACTCATTCCTTCTTTATACTTACGCTGTAGTTCTTCATTATTTTTATGAATATTTCCTTCTTTATCTCTAAATTCTGGAATATAATATCCTACTGTTCTAAAATCAACTTCTCTTCTAGATTTTACAGTAAATGAAGCTAATCTGCTTCCAATTAAAGTTTGTTCAATAATAGGAGAAACATCACATAATGCAAACACTAAATAGTCATGTTCTATAATTGACTTATGCCCCATGCCAATAATTCTTTTTACCATTTTTAAATTCTTTTCATAATCATCACAACTCTCTAATACTTCAAATACATTGCCTGGAAATCTTGACAGTTTACCTGCTGCTGTAACATTTCTGATTCTATTTTCTAATTGTTCTTTTGTACATCCACCTAATAACTCTATTTCCATGATTTTCCCTCCATTTATTCTCCATTTTTTTATATTCTCTATCTTTTTAAATATACTTTTAAAACTATATCAAAGTTGTTCTTATTATTCAATAGTTTTCTGAAAACTCTCATTCACTCAAATCAAAATTTGGTACATATTCTTCTTCATGTTCTCCTAGCTCTTGTATATAGCCATTTTCTAATTTTAAAACATATAAGTAATTTTCAATTTCTTGATATTCTTTTTTTGTCAACTTTCTATTAATACTTTCATCTTGCTTCACTTGGTATGTTGGGAAATATTGAGCCATTACACTAACATAAGTGCCTTCTGGCATGCTTTCTTTAATCCACTTTAAAATATGTTTTGTATTCTGCAGATGATTTGGTAAAATCAAATGTCTAATTATGACCCCTTTTTGTATAATTCCATTTTCATTAAAAATTGGCTTTCCTACTTGTCTATGCATTTCTTGAATTGCTTTTGTTGCCACTTCAAAATACCTATCTACCTTAGAATACTTTTTACTTAATTCATTGGAATAGTATTTTAAATCAGGTAAATAGATATCTATTAAGCCTTCTAATTCTTTTAGTGTTTCTACGTTTTCATATCCATTGGTGTTATAGATAACTGGAATAGAAAGGCCTTCGTTTTTTGCTATGATTAATGCATCTTTTATGTGCTTTGCATACATGGTTGGTGTTACTAAATTAATATTGTTAACTCCTTTTGCTTGTTGCTTCAAAAAAATTTGTGCTAATTGTTCTATTGTAATTTCTCTTCCTTTGCCCTTCTGGCTTATTTCATAGTTTTGACAATAAATACAATTCAAATTACAATTACTGAAAAACACTGTACCAGATCCATTTTCTTTACTAATGCAAGGTTCTTCATAATAGTGGATAGAAGCTAATGCTATTTTAATTTTATCATTGCATTTACAATAACCAATTTTTCCTTTTAATCTATCTACTTTACAATTTCTAGGGCATATATTACATTTTTCTAAATCCATTTTTTATTTAAGATACTAACGTATCTACTCCTTTATTCTAAACATATTTCCTGCTTCATTTTATGCTTTTTTTCGAACCTCGTCAACTGATAATTGACATTTTTCATTTTTTTGATATAATGCCATTTTAAGGAAGTGAAATGTATGATATCTAAAAGTAAAGTAATTGTAAGATATGCTGAAACTGATCAAATGGGAATTGCACATCATAGTGTTTATCCTATTTGGTTTGAACTTGCTAGAACGGATTTAGCAAAGCAGGCTGGCTTTCCTTATTCTAAAATGGAACAAGCAGGTGTTATGACACCTTTAGTTGAATTGCAATGCAAATATAGAAAACCTGCTCATTATGAGGATGAATTAATTGTAACAGCAACTGTGAGCAAATTATCTAGTGTAAAAATTGAGTTTTATTATGAAGTTTTTCTTAAAAATGAAGATAAACCAATTTGCATGCGGTACTACCACCCATGCTTTGGTAAGTAGTAAAAGTTTTCATATTATTAATGTAAAAAAAGAGTTTCCTGAGATATATAGCGTTATGGAAAAAATGATTGGAGAAAAATAAAATGAGTGTATTTGAAAAAAGATGTTATGTAGAAGTAAAAGATGTTGCCTCTCGTGGCTTTTTAACAAATGAGGGTTTTTTAAATTTGTTGGAAAATGCTGCTTGTAGTCATTCAGAAGTAGCAGGCTTTGGAATTAATCAAATGGAGCAAACTCACCTTTCTTGGGTTTTATTACAATGGAAAGTTAAAATTTTGAAAAGAGTGTTGTATAACACTCCTATTCTTGTAAAAACTTGGGCAAAAGCTGCTAATAAATGTCTAACCTATCGTGATTTTGAAATGTATGATGAAAATAATGAACTTCTTGGAGTTGCATCTACAAAATGGAGTTTGGTCGACACACAAACAGGTAGAATTGCTAGAATTACTCCAGAAATTATTAACTGTTACTCTCCTGAAGATAGTAGAAATGTTTTTGAAGAAGTTGATATTCCTAAGCTAAGAGAACCTGAATGTGTTGAAAATATCCAACCTAGTTATACTTTTACTGTTTCTAGAAGAGATATTGATATGAATCAACATATGCATAATTTATATTACTTAGATTATGCTGTGGAAGCTTTACCCGAAGAAGTTTATCAGAATTTAGATTGCAATCAATTTGAAATTATGTATAAAAATGGAGCAAAATTAGGTGAAACTGTAAATTGTTTTTATATCAATGAAGAGGGTCAGCATATAGTTATTATGAAAAATGCTGAGGATAATCGACTACATGCTATTATTCAATTCAAAAAATAAAAAAAGAAAGTTCTGATTTTTAGCTTTAAAAGCAGAACTTTCCTTTTTTCATCCCCTCTTTTGGGTGAATAAAAAATTCAAATTTCTTTTGCTTTAATAATTAATCTTTCATTAGAATAATTACAACAAGTAATTAAAGTCACTTCTCTTTTACCATTTGTTCTTTGTGACAAACCATAAGTTTGATTTGCTTTGGCTTTATATTTATGATAGATTTTATATTTTATGGTTCCATTTTGATTATCTGTTAAAGTAAGAGTATCTCCATTTTTTAGTGTATATAAATAACCAAACATATTCTTTGTAATGTAGTTGTGACCTGTAATACAAAAATTTCCTATTTCATTTGGATTCGGTCCAAAAAACTTTGTCACACAAGTTTCCATTGCATTTTTAGTATAGTCTTCTAAAACACAAGTATCAATTTTTAATTTTTCTATTTTTAAATTTGCTGCTACTTTATATCCTTTATATTGCTCAGCTACTTTAACTTTTGTTCCAATATCCTGTTTATTTTTTTCTTGATTAGTTTCTTCTTTAACTTCATCACTTTGTAAATTTTGAATGCTTTCTCCTTTTTCAATTTGTGATTCTTGATAAATTCCATTTAATGTGAAAATTAAAATAAGAAAAAGGATTATTAATATCATCCATCTTAATATTTTTTTCATTCTTGATTTTCTCTTTAAATTAGTCTTTGTAACGTTTTGCGGGTTTATAATTTCTTAATACAAAATATGCTACTACTAGTGCAAGAACTGCTAATAAAATATAGATATATTGAGTCATACCTGTTTGTGGATAAGTTGTTGGTAATTTTTCATTTGTACTTGGCTTTGTATTAGTAGTTGGTTTGTCTACTACTTTCTCTCCTACTGTAATGTCAAAACTTTTCTCTGCTATAACTGCATCAGAGTCTTCTCTATTAATTAATTTGATATGAACTGTATATTTTCCATCTGTATTAAATTCTCCTTTTAATAGCAACTCCTGTCTTACGTCTTTTCCACCAATCGCATATCCATCAGCTTCTCCCCATCCGCTTTGAAGCAAATCAATTTCTGCTCCAGTATTATCAGTAGCTATTAATTTTGCTGTACTATCATCTTTTGGTTTTGCTGTAATTTCTGCGATTAATCTAACATGGTCATAATTTTTTCCCATAGCAGATGCTGTAATTAACTTCATATCTTTTGCTTCATTCTTTTTTATAATACCTGTATAATCCAAGCTTAAAGAATAGTTTACATAGTTAGGTTCTACCAACACATCTTTGATAATTGGTGTAGTTATATCGTCATAAGTTTCAGAAGCATCACTATTTGACATTCCTGATAGAGTAATAGAAAAATCAGTTGGATTGCTAGCAGTTAATCCTGCTTTAGCTTTAAAAGTAATAACTGCATTTGTTCTTGGATTCGTTCCTCCTGTTGTATCATGATAAGTAAGAATTACTTTATCTCCTGTATCATTTGCTGTTCCGCCTTCACTACGAACATATTCAAAAATAGCATCATCATAAGCCATATTAACAGTGTAAGCTCCTAGGTCTTTTCCAAAACTGACTGTTACATTTACTTCCTCGCCTGGTGCTATTTTAGCTTTGCTAGTTTCTGTCTTAACATTATCTAATGTTGCTGCTGAAGTAACATTGGAAACAGAAATAATAGCAAAAAATAAGATAAAAATTGTAAAAATAGAAAATAATTTTTTCATTATTTTAACTCCTTTCTAAATTAAATTTTCCAAAAATAGTTTCATGGTTCTATTTTCACTAATTATTATGTCTTATTTTTTTATTTTTATTTTTCCAATTTTTTATTTTCTAATATAAAATCATCATAAGCACTTTTTATTCTCTTTTCTAGAAAATGCTTATGATGATTTCATTGTAATTTATTCCATTTTTATGTATAATACAAACAAATAAAAGACAAATTATAAGGAGGAATACTTATGTTAGAAAATATAGAATATTTATTTCCTAATAATGCTATAAATATCCAATTATTTGATTTGTTTTCTACTTTATTTTCAGATATTCCATATGCAACAATTCATACAAATCAAGAAATAGGTTTAATCTCTTCTTCACTAAATCCTAAAACTGTTTTTAAAATCAATAATGACATTACCAATATTCAATTTAATATTGGTAATTCTAAGTATTTAAACTTATTAAATAGAAAAAAAGAAAATGTAAAAAATGGAGATTTGAAAGAAACACAAAGATTATCTATGATTGAAGTTAAAACTAAATTAAAGGGGCATGTTAAGAGAGTCGATCATACAGGAATTAATCTTCCAAGCAGTTTGTATAGTAAACAAGACTGGAACAATTTACTAAAATATTTTTCTACAGTTAGTAATTTATATAGTTATCCTACTGGTGAACCATGGCCTTTTTTGCTTCCTTCTACATTGACTGAGAATCTAAATGAAATAAATAATTTTACAATACTACGTGAGCCAAGATTTGAGATTGTTTATGATAATTATACAGACATAGTAACCATTCAAATTGATATTGAGACAGACTTATCCAAATCTGAAGTTGAATCATTATTTCCTAAAAATCAAGGCATTTATTTTCATTCTTTAGAAGACTCTTTCAAATCAATTTATCTAGATTATAGTAATCATCTAGACATAAGATTTGACATTAGGTTCAATTGTTCTCATAATAGTTTTGAAAGTGGAGAGTGGTTCGTTTCTGACGGAAGAAGAATTAGATGACTTAAAATTTGCCTTTTATATTATTTTATGTTATAATATATTTTAACTTAATAACATATTATTTTAGCATCGCCATTTGGCAAGGAGGGTACATTATGTCAAAAAGACTCAAACTTGTTGTTTGCACCACAGTTCTGTTCTTCATTATTAATTCAGCGGTCTACCTTCTTCTTGAAGACTCTAATTGGTGGCTTAGAAGTATTTCCCTCTCACTTGTTATCGCCCTATTTGTTGATAAAGGGTACAGAGGCGGAAATGCTCAAGGACATGACAAGGGATACGAGAAAGGATACAAGAAGGGATATGACATAGGGCATTGCGCTGGTTATGAAGAAGGATATTCAATTGGATATTCCACAGCCAAGAATAGTCAACAAGAGTCTAAGGAGAACACCTGATATTTCAGGTGTTCTTGCTCTTTATTAAATTTAATACTCCTTATTGTCTACCACAACCGCAGTCGTTATTTGGCATATTATTTTGCATCATATTGTTATTCATACAATTATTATCATTCATAAAAAATCTTTTTTCTGCTAACTTATCTTGAACCCCTCTTAATGCTTCTCCAAATCTTTGGAAGTGAACTATTTCTCTTTCTCTTAAGAAACGAAGTGGGTCTACAACATCTGGGTCATCTGCACATAAATCGATTAACTTTTCATAGGTAGCACGTGCTTTTTGTTCAGCAGCTAAATCTTCTTGTAAATCGGCAATTGGATCTCCTTTTACTGCTAATACTGCTGCACTAAATGGCCAACCAGCTGCTGCTTGTGGATATACTCCAACACCATGATCTGTGTAATAAGCTCCTAAGCCTGCTTCTTTCATTTCCTCTGCACTTAATCCATCTGTTAATTGGTGTACAATGCTTCCAACTATTTCTAAATGGGCTAATTCTTCTGTACCAATATCATTTAATATAGCTTTAGATACTTGATCTGGCATACCAAATCTTTGACTTAGGTAACGAAGTGAAGCCGCTAATTCTCCATCAGGTCCTCCATACTGAGAAATAATGAATTTTGCCAATTTTGCATTAGGGCATTTAATTTTTACAGGGTATTCTAATACTTTATTATAAGTCCACATACTAGTCTCTTCCTCCTTCCCATGGCCAAGGTTGTTCTAGCCATCTCCATTTTTTACATGGATAATAAATGCTTAAAGGTCCGTATACTCTTTGGTATTGATCTTTTAATTCTTTTAATTGTTTTGTATATTCTCTGTGTAAGCAAAGTGCTTTTTGGTCATCATGGTGTGTGTCTAAATATAAACCTAACTCAATAACAGCAAAATTTAAGCATTTGATTTGACCAATCATTTCCTCTCTTACTCGGTTTCTTTCATCACAACATTGTTCTGGTGTCATTTGGCAGCCACAACCGTCATTTTGAGCCATATTTGCAGTATTATAACCAAAAGCTGCATTAATTCCTTGAGGTGTATAATCACAATCGCAATTTTCTAAGTTATTTCCCATACATTCACAATTTGCTCCGCTATTTTGCATACAGCCGCAATTTCTATTTTCTAACAACATTTATTACACCCCTCTCCAATTTCATTTGCACATTTTAAATACTCAATTTCTGCCATACTTTGACCTGGCATATATGGACTTACTAATTCTGGGAAAATTGTTCCCATTTTTAATCCACAGCAAGGTGTAAAAGTTTTATCCATTTCCTGAATTGGCACATAACTTTGTGCTAGCATTGGATTACTTGGGAATGGACTTAGTTCTTCATCAAATCCACAACCACAGTCACCCATCATACTATTTTGTCCACAATTGCAACCACAGTTACATCCACAGCTACTACTTGCACTTGGCATAAAATTACTATATTCTGCTTGAATACCTGCATTATTGCAAATGTTTTCGATTACTTGTGGATCATAGTTGTTTTGACAGCAACATTTTCTATAACGATTCAACATTTTTTCTTTTCCTCCTTA
This sequence comes from uncultured Clostridia bacterium, assembly GCA_948560265.1. Lineage (GTDB taxonomy): Bacteria > Bacillota > Clostridia > TANB77 > CAG-508 > CAG-273. The sequence goes on from CAOXTD010000013.1 coordinate 26,240, forward strand.
TTTTTCGTTTATACTACATTTTATGACAAAAAGAAAAAAAGTGTGTCAATTTCCTTAGCAAAAGGGAATACACCTTAACTAAAGTGTATTCCCTTTTTACCACAAATTCTTATTTTATTAATCTCATATTTATTTGAAATTCATCATTCTTATTCTAACAAATAGAATAACAGCTAATACAATAGCGCCCACAATACCTACTACTACAAAAATGTTACTTATTCCTGTTTGTGGTAATTTTCCTGTAGCAATATTATCTTCTTTATCTGAATTTCCTATTCCATTTGTATTTTGATTGTTATTTCCTCCTGGTGTTTCTTCATTATTTCCTGGTTTCGGATTTGGTTCTGGCTCTGGCTCAGGCTCAGGATTTGGTTTTCCCTCTTTTACAGTAAGACGAATATAGCTGTTAGGAATTTCAATATCTTCAATTCCTTCTGAAAAAGTCATATCTTTTAAAGTAACCATTAAGTTTTGTTTTGCTTTGTCTGTTACAGTAAAAATAATTTTGAACATTGTTTCAGATTTTGTAACATCGCTTCCTTTATTAATTACTATTTTTCCATTATCTTCATTATACGTAAAAGCTGATGACCAACCATTTTGGCTTTCAATCTTTTCAAATTTCAAGCTTTCTTTATCCTCATATACAATTGTTCCCATAAATGCACCTACGCCTTTAGTAGTCTTTACATTAGATAAATTAACGCTAATTTCCACTTTACTTCCTTTACTAACCTCTTGTTTTTCAGTTTGTAAAGTTACTGTTGCATTTGCTGCACTTACATTTCCCATAAGTCCAATAACCAATAATATAATTAAACTGAATCCTACTATTATTTTTCTCATAGTATCTCCTTTTTATTTATTTTTCCTATTCTACTGGACGACCAACTAAAATTAATTGTAATTGAGCTACATCTGTAATGGTAACTTTTCCATCTCCATTAATATCAGCTGCTTTAAAACGAACTCCTTCTAATCTTTCAGTATCTACTAGATGTAACATTATTTGTGCTAAATCTGTAATGCTTACGTTTCCATCTCCATTAACATCTTGAACTACACTAATCGTAAAGTTTAGAGTTGTTCCTACTTGTAAAGTCATTCCTGTTGCAAGAACTGTATTCTCATCATTAATTATATTTCCATCTTTATCTTTAAATACCAATTCTCCTTGATGTTCTACATTTTCTTTAAAGCTTGCTATAGTTGTTTGTGGTTCTACTCTTGAAATGATTTCATCTGCAATTACATATTTGTTTGATGTGATAGAATCTTCACGAACAATTTCTTTTACAGTTACCTTTAATTCTGTGTCTCTTGATGCAATATCTTTATCAGCATCACTTGCACACATATTTATCATTTTGATACTAGCTTCTTTATCTTGATTTAATTCTTTTGCTCTAAATTTAACTTTTCCCATTGTTCCTGGAGTTGTAATGTTATTTCCAACTGTTATAAATTTAAGTGTATTGTCATTTTCAGTAGTAGCTTCCCATCCATTTTGTGCTATTACTGCTTTTCCATCTACACGAACTAATTCTAAAGCATCTGTATCATATTGTAATTGTCCTCCAATTGCATATAAACCATTATCTATATTTTTAAAGTTTCCAATATTAATATTTACTTCAAATTCATCACCACTATTTAACTCATTTACATTTAGGTTTGAATCTGTTGGTGTCAAAGTTGTTTCAAAACTTCTAACTGTTACATCAACTGCATCACTTGTAGTTTCTTCACTTACAGTTTCTATTGATGATGTTACTTTTAAGGTATAACTTCCTGTATCTTCTGCTACAGGCTCTTTAATTTCTAATACTTTGTTTGTTTTTCCTTCTAACTTGCTTCCATCTTTGTACCATTGGTAAGTTTGAGTTCCTGGAGTCTGAGTCACTGTTGGTTCAATTACTAAAGCTTCATTAATTGTTGTATCTACAGATGTTTTATTCATTGTGATTTGTGCTGGAGTAGCTTTTGGAGTTACTATAGTTTCTCCTTTTGCTTCTTCTGCTTGTGCTACTGTTTCAGCAACAAAAGTTGCATCAATGATAACATTTCCATCTTTAATTTCATCATAATTTACTGTGATTTCCATTGATTTTTTGTTTGTAATTTCCACTACTTTACCACATACAGTAAGTGTTTCAATATCATATCCTTCATCTGGTATCACTCTAAATGTTTTGCTTTCATTTTCTTCAACATCTAAAATATTTCCTGCTGCTTTTAATTCTCTATTGTCTTGTTCATCTACTGCTTCCATCTTTCCATTTACTGCTGTTGAAATAACTAATTGTTTTGTTGTAGTTGTATCATTTTCAGTTCTATTTACTGCTGCAATTGCAAATGGGCTGAATGAATCACAAGTAATAATTAAACCATATTGTGTTACGATACAAGGAATTTCTTCTACTCCTGTTATATTTCCTTTATTATCTCTCATAAAGTGATATGCTTTAAAAGTAACACCTGCATCTTCTGGTCCATATCCTTCTGGGAAACCTACTGATAATCTTACTCTGTGTCCTGTTGGTATAACATATTTTTTACATGCATTTAGTGAAAGATTATAAGTTGAACTCTTTAAGATTGTTTGGTCTGTTGCTTTTAATTCATCTTCAATCTTGTCTTCCATAACATCTTGGTCATCTTTTGTTGGTTTAGTTGCTACAAGTGCAATTCTATTTTTAAGTCTATCTTCAACTTTTTCTCCATCTGATGTTATCCATTCTTGTTGAGAAAGATCTGCATCTTCCATTAAATTTGGTCTTGCAAATAGTTCCCAATTACGTGCAGCTCTCATACTGAAAGAACATGCAATTTGGTTTACTGCACCATACAATATTTCCATTGGTTCTTTACCACTATTTTTTCCAATAAGTCCTGTTGGATAAATAGCATAAGATGCTCCATCATCTGCAAACATCTCACTAGGTGTAAATTTAAATGTAATTGTACGTTTTCCATCCCATTTAAAATCTGCTACTTTAGCACATTCAGCACCTGTTAGTCCTGAAGATTCAAATTTATATCCTACTTCAGTAACTCCTTCTTTTAATAATAAATCATCATCATAAACAATTGTTACAGAATAAGTTGTTCCTACTGAAAGTGAAGCAAGTGGTGCTGGATCTTGTGTTTTAATATATGGTTTTGCTCTATATGTTCCACTTGGATTATATAGTTTTCCACTTTGTGCAATTAATCCTGATTCATCACCTTGGTAAGTTAAGCTTCCTATTCCAAGTGAAGGATCTGGTGCAATTCTAGTTACTGCAAATTCCATATATTCACCATTTGGTACAGTAAGATATAGGTAATCTCCTCTGTCTATAAATCCTCCTGCATAAGCTTCTTCATCAAAATATCCCCATTTACCTTCTACCCATACTTCATCACCTGGTCTATATTCGTGATATTTGGCTAATAAATAATATCCTTGTTCTCTTGCTTGTTTATTTCCCATTCCTTTATAGCTTATATAGTAGTCTCCTGATTTATATTCTTCTGTTTCATTTCCTTCTTGTTTGTATTTTACTACTAAACCATCTACTTCAGTAACAGTATCAATTCCCAAATCTTCTTCTTTTAATTCTGGATATTTAAATTCGTAATTTCCTGCTGCTTCTACTTTTTCTACTGCCACATGTTCTGCTGCCATTGCTTGAGCACCAACAAATAAATATCTTGTATTTTCAAATCCTTCTACGATATCCCATCCTGGTTCTCTATCACTATAGTCTTCACCTGGTTTTTTTACAGTACGTGTGTATGGATCATCCATTGTTACATCAACTGCATACCAATTTTTAACAGTACTTCTTGCAACTGTTTCCTCTGTTATTTGAACATAGTTCCACATATGTGCAACTGCACTTCCATCTGTTTGATGAATACCTTGTACTAAAATACAAGTCATACCTAATTTGTCTAAAATTGTTTTAAAAGCTCTTGCATATCCTTCACATACACCTTGACCTTTTACTAAAATACCATAAGGTGTACTTAAAAAGTCTTCGTTTCCTGGTTTGCAATCAGCCTCTAATCTATATCCTGCCATTTTTGTTATTTTATTATGCACATATTTTATTTTTTCTGCTTCAGCATTTTTTCCTTCTTCTATTTCTAATGCATTTACTTCATCTACAATTTCTTGTACTTTACTTTCAAATTCAACAATAGCTGCTTCTACTGCTGCTTGATCTTCAAATCCTTCTGTACGATAATCTTTATTATTTCCGCTACCAATATATGCATGGTAAGTTCCATTTGCATCCTTTGTTGTTCTGATAGCTAATTTGTTAAAACTTACATAAAAAATTTCTGGATAATCTGCATAAAATGCATATCTTGCTGCATAAAATTCTTTCTTTAAATTAACAGTTCCATCTTCATATGATTTTACTTCATCTGATGTAAAATGTCCATTTGCAACTAAATCATAATTTTCTGTTCCTGTTTTAAGTTTGTCTTTCATTGCTACAATTCCATCATAAATCTTTTTAGCAGTATTGCTTAATTGATCATAATGAAATCTCCCTGTTGTTTCATTTGCAGCACTTACTGTGCTACCTAATTGAATAAAACTAAATTGTGCAAGTATCATTACTGCAAGCAATAATGTTGCCATAATTTTTTTCAATTTCATAAATCTAAACCTCTCCTTTATTTTTATTTTCTCCTTTTTTACGGCATAATTTTTTTCTTTCTATGCCCCTGCCATTATATTATGTTACCTATTTATAATCATACATGAGCTACATAATATGTCAATGTTTTCCACTGTTTTTATCTTTATTTTCTTTTGAAAAAAATCACTCTCCTTCTATTTGTATTTTATCCCTTGTAAATTTATGTCAAACCTATTTGTAGCTATTAAATATTTTATAAATCTTTTTCATTTTTGTCTAGTATTTTTTACTTTTTTCTACATTTTTTATGTTATAAATTTACTTTATAGAGACTAAAAAAGCATTAACAAAATCTAAATACTAAAAATATTAAAATCTCTATTACGTTAGTTAAGAGACATACATCTAACCCACCAAAGCTACGTCAGTTAAGGGACATACGTTTTTCCAACAAAAACTTCGTTTTCGTCAGAAAAACATACGTCCCTTAACCAACATTGCTATCCAGTTATACTTTTACTACTCCACCAATGGTTCTATTTAATTTCGCATGTTTATGTCCTGCTAAAATTGATGCACCACCTGCAATAACTACAATATCTCCACTTTCGATATATTTCTTTTCTTTGGCTATTCTAACCCCTTCATCTATCATATCGTCAATGCTTTCTTTGGCATCTACTAAAATAGCATTGGCATTCCATATCATAGACAATTGTTTACATACTTCTTTATTTGCTGTAATAACATAAATTGGGCATTGTGGCATAAATCCCGCAAGCATTTTTGCTGTTCTTCCTGTATCTGTGTAAGCAAAAATCGCTTTTGCACATAAGTCCATAGCAGTTGAACAAGTAGAATAGTTTAAGTTATATTCATAATCTACATTGTCACATTCTCTTTCTTTATTTTTAAATCTCTTCCAATATTTAAGTGACCCTTCTATTGACTCACAAATTCTTGCCATTGTTTTTACACACTCAACAGGATATTCTCCCATTGCAGATTCTCCTGAAAGCATTACGCAACTTGTCATATCGTATACTGCATTTGCTACGTCACTTACTTCTGCCCTTGTTGGACGTGGACTATGAATCATGGATTCTAGCATTTCTGTTGCAATAATAACTGGTTTTCCTGCTTTATTACATTTACTAATAAATTCTTTTTGTCTAATTGGAACTTCTTCCATTGGAATTTCTACTCCTAGGTCTCCTCTTGCTACCATAATTCCATCTGATGCTTTTAAAATTTCATCAAAATTGTCAATTCCTTGTCTGTTTTCTATTTTAGAAATAATTTTAATATGTTCTCCGCCATTTTCTTCTAAAATCTTTCTAACACTTAAAACATCTTGTGGAGTACGAACAAAAGATGCTGCAATGTAATCAAATCCACCTGTAATACCAAATTTAATATCTTCAATATCTTTTTCTGTTGGACTTACTAAATTGATGTTCTTCCCTGGAATATTAATACTTTTTCTATTCGTTAATGCTCCACCATCAATTACTTTGCATTTAATATCTGTTCCTTGAATTTCTATTACTTCAACTCTAATTAATCCATCATTAATTAAAATTACAGTCCCTACATTTACTTCATTGTATAAATTTTTATAAGTAATTGATACTTTCTCTTTATCTCCTAAAATGTCTTCTGTTATTAAAGTAAAGATATCTCCTTCTTTTAGTTCAATTCCTCCATCCTTAAATTTTCCAATTCTAATTTCAGGTCCCATTGTATCTAGCATAAGAGCTACTGGTTTTCCTATTTTTTCTCTTACTTGTTTTACTGTTTCTATTCTAGGTTCTTGATCTTGATAATTTCCATGTGAGAAGTTAATTCTAGCAACATCCATTCCTGCTAACATTAATTTTTCTAAAACTGCTGGTTCATCTACTGCTGGTCCTATTGTACAAATAATTTTTGTTTTTTTCATATTGTTATTTCCTCCATTTTATTTTTTAATTTATATATTTTATCACTTTTTATCAAAAAATGCTACTATTTTTGAAAAAATATATCTATAACAAATGAATCGAAACATTGTTATAGATATATTTCTTGGTTTATTTTGTAATCCATTTAATTAAATTCAAGTTCGCAGAATCTAAAATCATTTCATGCTTTGGCATAACTCTAAAGGTATATCCATAGTTTCCACCATTGACTAGATTTACTTTTCCTTTATATGTATATGTTCTGTTTTCCTCATCAGCATTCTCTAGCGTTAATGGAATGATACTAATATCATCTACTACACCATTTTCGTCAATTCTTCCATAATACACTTGTGCCTCAATATTTTCTTTATCTATATTAGATAATTGAACCTTACATCTTACTTCAATATTATTTCCAGCATCAACTGTAATATTATCCAAGTTATTCTCTTGTGTAATTTGAATATCTCTCCATGTGTTTTGTAGGCTCTCTTTCCATTTATTAAATCCACCTACTTTTTCTAAGTCAGTATAGTAATTATCATACAAATTACATAATGGAATATATAACTGATCTACATAGTCTGTTAACATTCTAGAAGTGCTAAATCTACCACCTGTAGAAATAATAGAGTCTTTCATATATTGCATCCATCTATCTGAAATACCTTTTTCATCTTTTTCATAATACATTGGTATTACTTTGTTTTCTAAAGTCTCATAAATACTTTGACTATCTGCTCTATCTTGTGTTTCATAATCAGGATATTCTGCATTTGTTCCAATTGTCCAACCATTTTTTGAGTTATATCCTTCTGCCCACCATCCATCTAAAACACTAAAGTTGATAACACCATTGACTGATGCCTTTTGACCACTAGTACCTGAAGCCTCCATTGGTCTTCTAGGAGTGTTAAGCCATACGTCCACACCACTAATTAAATATCTAGACATAGCAATATTGTAATTTTCTAGCACAAATATCTTTCCTTTAAATTGTGGCTTCATGGAAATTTCATGAATGTACTTAATTAAATCTTGTCCTTCTTTATCAGCTGGGTGTGCTTTTCCTGCAAATATAATTTGTACTTTGCGATTTTGGTTATTTAAAATCTGCGTAATTCTTTCTAAGTCTTTAAAAATTAAAGTAGCTCTTTTGTAAGTAGCAAATCTTCTAGCAAAGCCAATCGTTAATACATTTGGATCTAAGCTATTTACCATATTCATAATATCATCATAGTGATAGCCATATCTTCTTAGGCGAGTTACTGTATTTTCCTTTACTAAAGCTAATAACTTTTCTTTTCTTTCTTGATGTGCTTGCCATAATTTGTCATTAGGAATGTCTTGTATCTTTTTCCATACTTCATCATCATAAATTTTGTCTTGCCAATATGGAATTAAATATTTATTGTACAATTTCTTTAGTCCTGGAGCAAGCCATGAACAAGTATGTATTCCGTTTGTTACGTACGTAATAGGTGATTCATTTGCTGCAATTTCTGGCCAAACTTCGCCAAACAATTCTCTTGAAACAGCACCATGTAACTTACTTACACCATTTTTCTTTCCTGCTACCTTTAATGCTAGAATTCCCATATTAAATCCACTGTTAAGTGGTGCATTTGGTTTCATTCCCATTTCAAAGAACTCTTGCTTGGTAATTCCTAGTTTGTCCCAATAGTCCTTAAAATATCTCTCTACTAATTCTAATGGGAATATATCATTTCCTGCTGGAACTGGTGTGTGTGTTGTAAATACTGTTTTTGAAGAAACAATATCTCTTGCAATTTGGAAAGAAATTTTCTTTTCTTTCATTAATGTATAAATTAGTTCTAATATTAAGAATGATGAATGCCCTTCATTCATATGATAAATGGTTGGATTTAATCCTAATGCTTTTAATAAAGCAACACCACCTTGACCAAGTACGATTTCTTGCTGAATTCTCATTTCTTGGTCTCCACCATATAAAGTTCTGGTAATTTCACGATATTCTTTTGTATTTTCATCAATATCAGAGTCTAACAAATATAAGTCTACTCTACCAACTGTAATTTTCCATGCTTTTAAATACAACTTTCTTTTTGGAAGTTGCAATGCTACTAAGATATCTTTATCATTGCAGTCTTTTACTCTTGTTAATGGTAAACTTTCTGCATCAATATCGTAATATTCCGTTTCTTGTTGTCCTACTCCATTAATTTTCTGGTGAAAATATCCATTTTTATATAACAATCCTACTGCCACTAGTGGAATTCCTAAATCACTAGCAGATTTTAAGTGATCGCCTGATAGAATACCAAGTCCTCCAGAATAGATTGGTAAAACTTGGTCTAATCCATATTCTGCTGAAAAGTAGGCAATTAAATTGTTGCGATTATCAGGATATTTTTTTGCAAACCATGTATTTTTACTTTTTCTATAATCTTCAAAGTCTTCTACAACTTTGTCGTATTCTTTTAGAAAGCTTACACTTTGTGCTGCTTCTTCTAATTTTTCTTGTGTGACTTCCTTTAAAAATTTAACAGGATTTTTCTCTGATCTTTCCCATAAATCAATATCAATTTCTTTAAATAGTCTTAAAAACTCCGTATTCCAGGACCACCAAAGGTTATAGCTAATTTCAGATAATTTTTCAATTCTTTTTGGTAATTGCGGATTGACTGTAATGCGATTAAATACATACATATTTAATTCCTCCTTAGTACTTTTTGATAATTCTTTTGTAATTTTGTCTCTTATTGCCAAAGGCAACAAGGTTCTGGGGTACCCGACTGCAATCTTTGATTGCTATGTCGGGTCGGGTTCTTATTTTTCTTTTTATATTATCTATTAAGATATGAAATTTGTCAATTGATTTTTGAGTAGATTTTAGATTTTTTTGCAATTGCATTTTACTTCTCTTACATAAAAAAACTCCCTATGATATTTTATCATAGGGAAATTTTATGTCGACATTCCTATTTTCGTTTCTCTGTTATCTATTTACAAAACAAATCGTTTTGCTCTCATATATTTCTAAAAATAGCTTAAAATGCCTTTTTTGTGTGTTTAAAGCACATTGTTTTGTCAGGTTCAGACCTAGATGCTAAAGCCAGGCACAACGCCACCAGTGCCGCTCGCGTAGCTATTGCCGATAGTGTAACCGCTGCTGTCGACACCGCAGAAGCTGCTGCTGAAGTTGTAACCAGGTGAACGAAGCCACCAGCCGACCGTACTGCCTGAGGCACTTGGTCTCTTCTGACGTCCCGCACTCGAACTGTTCCATGCGTCTGTTACTCCTTGGTAATATTTATACTGTGGTCCTTCTGATGTTATCGCATATCCGTATGTTCCACTTCCATTATATCCGTTATTTACTACCTCGCTTGCTGCTAATAACCATAAGTAATCATTACATGTCGTTACACTACTTGCGTTATTATATGTTCCAATGTACTTCTTCTTTACCTGTTTAATATAACTCTTATTGCTTAAGTTTGCTCCTAGTCCTCCGATTGCTCCACTTTGGGTTGCATCACTTGTTGTATATCCATTTAAATCTTTTCTCATTTGGGTTGCTGCCCATCCATTTTCATTCGTATTAGTTGAGTTCATTGATTTATAAGTATCTCCTGTCATGAAATCTAAGAACTCAAAACTAATACTTGCTTTTTCGTGAGTTCCTCCATATACTGTTTGGTCTACTAAATCGTCATGTTTAAATCCTAGCACTCTTACTCTTACGCTTGTTCCGCTATATTGTACTGTTGCTATATCTCCTACTCCTAGTTTTAAGTTTGTTCCGTCTATATTTGCTGTTACTTCTGTTGTTTCACTTGTTACATCTGAACTATTTGCGATTGCTTGCGCTATTTTATCTATTTGCTCCCACGTATATTCTACTGTTGTTTCTGTATGCTCTCCTGTTGACGAATTGTCTACTACTGGTCCTGTTGGTGTACTTCCTCCTCCATTTCCTGTTCCGTTTATATATCCATTTACCATATTATCAATGGAATTCATATACTCTTGTTCATTTTTTACTGCTTCTGCTGTTTTGTTCTTTGCATCTTGCGCTTTCTTAAAAATACTATTTTCTCCCATTGTATACATAATTGTTATGCCTGCCAATATTAGTAATACTACTATCGTTACTACTAATGCTACAAGTGTGATACCTCTTTCGCTTTTTAATCTTTGTTTCATTTTAACTTTTTTCCTCCTTTTTCTTTAGTATTTACTACTCTCTTAATTTTTATGCACTATAGATACATTTTACTTTGTATTATGGTTATAACATTTTGTTTTATTTTATCAATATGTATCATATAATGTCAATACATTATTTAAAAATTTTAACCCAAGTTTTCTCTCACTTTCTTAATAACACAAAAAATAGCAAGGATTACAATTCCTTGCTATCATTGGTAGCGACGGTGGGGCTCGAACCTACGACCTACCGGGTATGAACCGGTTGCTCTAGCCAACTGAGCTACGTCGCCATTTATTTTATTCCTAACATAACATTGACTATTGCTATGTGAGTACGCTTAATATTATAAGCTCCTCTTGTACTTTTGTCAAGAGTAAGAAAAGAAAAAGTTGAGGAAATCTCAACTTTTTTCTTATTTCTTTTATCTTAATTATATTTCTCTTCCTTCTTGTCCTCTTGTAGTTTCCTTCTTTTCAGCTGCTTCCATAGCCTTTGCAGTATCTATTTCTGCCTTTTCTACAATTCCTCCTGATTTTCCACCTTTAGGAGCAGAACTAGAAACATAGAAACTTCTTTCTAAAGCATCTACCCTACCTAATGATTCTTTTAATTCTTCCATTTTTGGGTCTTCACTTTTTTCTATATCCACTTCCTCTTCTGGACAATCTACATCTATAAATATCATTTTTAAGAAATTTAAAATTCCATTTTTTTCTCTTACTCTCATATTTTTTCTTCCTCCATAGGTTTATTTCCCATCACATACCATATTATACCACATTTTTCCTATTAAATCAAGCCTTTGGAGCTAAGTTAATTCTCAGTCAAATAGAGATAAAACATTGTGTATGTTAGTTCATATAATCTTTTAGCTTTTTGCTCCTACTTGGATGTCTTAATTTTCTTAATGCTTTTGCTTCAATTTGTCTAATTCTTTCACGCGTAACCATGAACTCTTTTCCTACTTCTTCTAGAGTTCGAGCCTTTCCATCTTCTAAGCCAAATCTTAATTTTAAAACTTTTGCTTCTCTTGGTGTTAATGTATTCATTACTTCTTCTAGTTGCTCACGAAGTAGAGTATATGCTGCAGAGTCTTGTGGAGCAGGGCTATCTTCATCTTGTATAAAATCTCCTAAATGGCTGTCATCTTCTTCTCCAATTGGTGTTTCTAATGACACTGGATCTTGTGCTATTTTTTGAATTTCCATTACTCTTTCTACTGGTATTTCCATCTCTTTTGCGATTTCTTCTGGTGATGGTTCACGTCCCATTTGTTGTAAAAGATGTCTTGATGTCCTAATTAATTTGTTAATGGTTTCTACCATATGAACAGGAATACGAATTGTCCTTGCCTGATCTGCTATCGCTCTTGTAATAGCTTGTCTAATCCACCAGGTTGCATAAGTACTAAACTTAAATCCTTTTGTATAATCAAATTTCTCTACTGCTTTGATTAGTCCCATATTTCCCTCTTGAATTAGATCTAAAAAAAGCATTCCTCTTCCTACATACTTTTTAGCAATACTAACTACTAATCGTAAGTTAGATTCTGTTAATCTTTGTTTTGCCTCTTCACTACCTGCCAAAATTTCTGTTGCTAATTCTAATTCTTGTTCATAAGTTAAAAGCGGAATTTTTCCAATTTCTCTTAAATACATTCTAACAGGGTCATCTATACTAACTCCTTCAATGTTAGTTAAGTCAATTTCTTCTAATTTAATATCTTCCACATCTTGTAGGTCTTCTAAATCTGGTTCTACATCTAAGTCATCATCTTGTAATACACTAACACCTAAGTCCTCAAAAGCATCAAATACTTTATCTATTTGGTCTGGATTAGTATCTTCTAATTCATTTGCAAGCTCTCCATAAGTAATCTTTCCATTTTCTTTTGCTTTTTTTAAAATAGTTTCTACTTTTGCTTTGCTTACTTCATCTATTTCTTTTTTCTCTTCTTTTTTTACTTTCTTTTCTACCTTTTGAGTTTCTTTATTTTCTACTGTTACTTTCTTTACTTTTTTGTTTTCTTCTGCTGACTCTTTGTTCTCTACTTTTTTCATTTTTCAGCCTCCTACTTCATCTTTGCCAATTTTAAAATAACCTCATTCAATTCATTTTCTAATTGGCTTATATTTTCTGTACTATCTCCATCTAGCTCCTTTAATATCTGATTTCTTCTTTGTACTAGTCTTTCTTTTTCATAAATACTAATTAAATCATCTATTGCCTTGTCAACATCTGTAATTTCAAAATCATATGCCATAATTTCTGTTAAATGACTAATCATATTTTCTTCTTCAAATTTGTCTAATATTTGACTAGTATTACTATTTCCTTTTTCTAATTCTTCATACAATTTTTTTAAAATTACTTTATTTAATGAATGTTGAAAACTTTCAGGTGAAATCATCTCTTTTAATCTGTTATATGCCTTTGCTTCTTCATTAATCAATAAATAAATTACCATGTTTTCTCTTTTAATAACTGCATCAGAAACCTCTTGAGTCTTTTCTTGTTTTTTATCTGCCATTACACGTACTGGTCTCTCTAATTTCTTTGTTCCTGAATTTCCTGCATACATCAATTTATTAATTTCTGCTTGTATAGCTTCCTTTGATATTTTATAATCTTTAGAAAGCTTTTCTACATAAATTTCTCTTTCCATTTGATTACTTACTTTTGCTAAAATTTTTGCAATTTCATTCAAAAATTTAATTTTGTCATTCGTTACTTCTAAATTCAAATCTTTTTTAAGAATTTTTACTTTGAATTCTACTAAAGAAATAGCATTTTCTACACATTTTTGAAATCTCTCTGGTCCATATTTTACAACGTATTCATCTGGATCTTTTGCTCCTTCAATTTGCAAAACGCGAAGATCACATCCCATATTTTGCAAAATTTCCATTCCTCTTAAAATAGCATTTTGTCCAGCACCATCTGCATCATATCCTAAAATGACCTTTTCACTATGTCTTCTAAGCAACCTACCTTGTGCTTCTGTTAAAGCTGTTCCTAGAGATGCTACTACATTTGTAATACCTCTTTGATATAAAGAAATAGCATCCATGTAACCTTCTACAATAATAATTTGCTTTGTATCATGACGTTTTGCTACATTTAATCCGAATAAGTGTCTACCTTTGCTATATACAATATTTTCTGGTGAATTGATATATTTTGGCTTACTATCATCTAACACCCTACCACCAAAGGCAATTACTTTATCTCTAACATCTTGTATTGGAAACATAAGTCTTTTTCGAAAACTATCCATAAACTTACCATCTGGTGTCTTTTTTATAAGACTAGATGCTAACATTTCCTCTTCTGTATAACCTTTTGCTTTTAGTATTTGATATAACTCGTCAAAATTCCCCGCATATCCTATTAAGAAAGCTTTTAAAGTATTGTTATCTAGCTTTCTTTTCTTAATATACTCTTGTGCTACTTTTGACGTTGGCTTGTACAAATTTTCGTGATAAAATTCTGCTGCAATTTGATTAATTTCATAAACTTTTGATTTTAATCTTGCTGTTTTTTCATCTTCACTATTATCTAAAGTTGGTAATTCGATATTAGCTCTTTCTGCTAGAAGTTCTAATGTTTCTTTAAAGTTAATGCTTTCAATTTTACTAACAAAATGAATTACATTTCCACCTGCATTGCAACCAAAGCAATGAAATATTTGCTTGTCTGGCGAAACAGCAAAAGAAGGAGATTTTTCTTTATGAAATGGACATAATCCAAAAAAATTTCTCCCACTTCTTTTCAAAGTAACATATTGTGAAATAACATCTACAATATCATTATTACTTCTGATTTCTTCAATTAGCTCATCACTATATTTTACCAATTTAGAAACGCTACCTTTCTATCTCTTATCCTCTCAATCTCTTATCACAAAGTATATTATTTTACTTATCTCACTATTAAACTGCATTAGTATTCTTATTATTATATTATTCGACATAAAAAAGATAAATCCTTCTTTACAATTTGACATAAATAAATAGCAGTGTAACCTTTTTAGGTTACACTGCTTAGTATTCATTATAAATTGGTTGTTCCTTCATTGCTATCAAATGGAATGAATTTGTTAACCATACTTGTATTTAAATCAATTTCTTCATGTGGTGTTCTATACTCATCAAATGATAAACTTATCTTATTATCTATTAGTTCTTCTACTTCTTCTTGTGAAGCATGTTCTGCTAAAACTAATTCACTAACTAAAATTTGTTTTGCATTGGAAAGCATCTTCTTTTCACCCGTAGATAATCCTTTTTCTTTTTGTTTAAAAGCTAGATTTCTAACAACATCTGCAATCTCATATACATCTCCGCTTTTCATTTTTTCCATATTATCTCTATATCTTTTATTCCAATTTTGAGACATTTCTGTTTCGTCTTCTCCCAAAA
The DNA here is from genome assembly GCA_948560265.1 of uncultured Clostridia bacterium. Classification (GTDB taxonomy): domain Bacteria; phylum Bacillota; class Clostridia; order TANB77; family CAG-508; genus CAG-273. The sequence continues at coordinate 41,448 of CAOXTD010000013.1, forward strand.
TAGAAATAACTTTTTCAGCTTCTTCTTTTCCTATTATATTTCTTACGCCAATTTGTTCTGCTTTTGCTGTTGGAACCATTACTTTTACTTCTCCTGGCATTTTAATAATATAATAAGCTTGGTTTTCTCCTAGAATATTCTTTTCTTCTATTGCATCTATTGTACCTGCTCCGTGCATTGGATATACAATTTTATCACCTACATTAAACATGTAAGCCCTCCTTCCCATTTGCCAAATAAATTAGTTAGTTAAGAACGGGATTGTCTCTTCTTAAACCACATAACTATTATACTACAAAATTTGGTAAAAGTCAAAGCCTTTACGATTACTTTTTTCTTATATTTTCCTTAATTTCCTTTATTTGCAAGCTTTTCCAAGATTTAATATTTTTTTATGTTGCTATCTATTTGTTAGTTGAACCAAACCCTCCTGTTCTTTCTCCTTCAGCGTTGTCGTTATCTATTACTTCAAATTTTTGAAAGATAGCTTGCCCAATACATTCTCCTTTTTTAATTTCTATATCTTCTGATTTTATATTAAAAAATGCAAACATAAAATGCCCATCATTATCTGGATTTTCATAATAATCTGCATCTATAATTCCTACACTATTTGCCATTACTAATCCTTTTTTCTTTGGATTAGAACTTCTATTGCAAAGCATCATATATTCTCCCTCTGGCATGTATGCTTTTAGACCAGTCTTAATTAATGTTGGAGCTTGTCCTAATTTAAATGCTGGTATAATACAATCTTCTGCTGCTTCTACATCATAACCTGCTGAATATTTTGTTTTTCTAACTGGTATATGAATATCACTATTTTCAAAACCTTTTGCCACTTCAAATCCTCTTATTTTTTCCATTTTATCTTCTTCCTTTCTATTTGCTTTTTCGCCATTATATCACAAGTTTTTTTAAAAAGGAATACCTAAAAAAGTAAAAGAAAATAGAAAAAATCTATTTTCTTTTACCTCTGAAAATTCTTCAATATATTTTCGAATTCTACAAAAATTCTTACATGCCCTTTAGATACAAAATCCTGGAGCGACTCCACCAGTGTAGGCTGCGCCGTTATTGGAGTTGGTGTAACCGGAGCTGTAGACGTGGCAAAAGTGCGTGCCAGTGTTGTAAAAAGGCGAACGTAGCCACCAGTAGTACGTATTGCCTGATGGTGTTGGTCTCTTTTGACGTCCCGTGCTTGAACTGTTCCATGCATCTGTTACTCCTTGGTAATATTTATACTGACTTCCCTCTGATGTGATTGCATATCCGTATGTTCCACTTCCATTATATCCGTTATTTACTACCTCGCTTGCTG
>CAOXTD010000014.1 GCA_948560265.1 uncultured Clostridia bacterium
AGAAAAAGGAAAGAGGTATTACATTAATAGCACTTATTGTAACGGTAATAATATTATTAATATTAGCAGGTGTAACACTTTTCTATGTATTAGGGGATAATGGAATTATAAAAGTAGCGCAAGATGCTAAGAAACAAACTGAAGATGCTATGAAGAATGAACAACAATATTTGAGTGAATTAGCAAATCAGTTAAAAGAAGCATATGGTGGAGATAATGGAGATAATAACCAGGGAGGAAATACAGAAAATCCAGATCCAGATGATCCAGGACCAGAAACTCCAACAGGTCCAACAATAGGTGGTACAACAACAGGAGAGCATACAGCAGGAACAATAGATTACACATGGGAGCAAATAGATAAAATAGCACAGGCAATAGCTAATTCTTCGGATGTGACAAACGAAACAACAGAAGTAACAGCCAATATAGATGGAACAAGCTTAAAACTAGGAATAGGAGATATAGCAACAGTCCAATATGATGGAACAGATGTAAGAGTAAGAGTGCTAGGCTTCAAACACGACGACTTAGTAGACCAAACAGTTTATGGGGGAACACATGAAAAGGCAAGTATTTCATTCGAATTCTTAGACTTCATGACAGGAAGCACATACAAGCATATGAATTCAAGTAAGACAAACAGTGGCGGCTGGGCAAATACACAAATGAGAAAAGATCTAAACGGATATACAACAAATGATGCAACCCAAAGTGGAACAATCGGAGGACTAGGAGCAAACTTAAGCAATAAGAGCTATATTAAACAGGTAAAGAAAAAGTACATTGCAACATATAACGATGCAAATAGTGTAACAACATGTAATGATTACTTATGGTTATTGGCAGCAAGCGAGATTGTAAATGATGGATATCAGTCAGGAGGCTACGGATATTCAGTCACATCAGAAGGAAGTCAATATAAATATTACCAAGGAGTGACGGAGGCATGGAACAGTTCGAACACGGGACGTAGGAAGAGACCGAGTGCCTCAGGCGGTACAGTCAGCTGGTGGCTTCGTTCGCCTCATTACAACTACAGCGACAGTTTCGACAAGATCGATAATATCGGTCGTTGCGATGGAAGTAGCCCTGGCAACGCGGACAACAACAATGGCGTTGCGCCTGGCTTTTGCATTTAGGACCTGAACTGAAAAAAACAATATATTTTAAAACTAAACAAGCAATCTAGCAAACCCAGCTATATTGCTTGTTTTTTGTTTCTAAAATAGCTTATATAACTTAAAACATAAGAAAATATTACAAAAATATTACAATCGTATTAAATTTATATTACACCGTGCTAAAATTGTTGTTTTTGGTTGTAAAATGTTGTACAATGAATAAAGTAACGATATTTTCAAAAAGTGTGAGGAGGAACAAAGCATGGCTAAAAATCCAATGCAAAGAAAAGCACAAAATTCATTTTTATTAGGAATGTTAATTACCTTATTAATTACAGGTTTAATTATAGCGTTTTTGATACTACAATTAACAAAATTAACAAAAGACCAACAAAAGGCAAAATCTCTTTTGAAACAAGTATATGTAGTATCACAAGATATAGAATCAGGTGAACCAATTACTGGTGATAAATTAATTATGAAAACAGTAGATGGAAGCACGATTCCTGCAAATGCTTTAACAACAACTGATTTAGATGAGAAAGTTAATGTATTTGATGAAGATGGTAATATGATTAAAAAAGTAGAAGTGATTTCTAAAATTAAATTATTACAAGGAACTGTGCTTACAAGTGAAATGATTGCAGAAACAGGAGAACTTGCTAATGATTTAAGAAAACAAGAGTACAATATGTTTGTCATTCCATCACAATTAACTACTGGTCAATATGTAGATGTCCGTTTAAGATTACCAAATGGAAAAGATTATATTGTAGTATCACATAAAAGAATTACAATTCCAGATTATGAAGGTACATTATCTACTAATACAGTATCTTTAAATATGTCGGAAATAGAAATTTTAACTTTAAGCTGTGCTATTGTGGAATCTTATAAAATTAGTGGTTCGCTCCTATATGTTAACCAATATATAGAACCAGGATTACAAACAGCAGCAACAGCAACATACATACCTGATGATGATACAATCAATTTAATTCACAGAGATCCAAACTGTGTAGAAGAAGCAAGACAAGCATTATTTAGAAGAAACAATGATGCTGCTAATAAAACAGCAGTAAGAAATCCAATTAATAATGGATTGAATGAAAATTCTGAAAATGCAACAGAAAATGCTGCAAATGCATTAAAAGAAGAATTACAAAGAGCACAAGAAGAAAGACAAAAATACTTAGAATCACTAGGTGGAGTTTATTAAAAAAGCAATAAAGGAGAATGGAGGATAACATGAGAACAATAGGTTTTATAGGAGCATATGACAAGACAGATTTAATCATATATATAGCAAAACTTTTAACAGAAATGAATAAAAAAGTTATGATAATAGATGCTACTACTTTGCAAAAGGCAAAATATATTGTTCCTGCTATTTCTCCTTCTAAAACTTATGTTACAGAATTTGAGGGGATTGATATTGCAGTTGGTTTTCACAACTATGCATTAATTAAAGACTACTTAGGTATGCCACAACATGCAGTATTTGAGTATGACTATATCTTTTTAGATGTTGACTCACCAGAAGAATTAGTGAATTTTGATGTACAGTCAGCTACTAAAAACTATTTTGTAACAGGTTTTGATGTTTATTCTTTAAAAAGAGGAATTGAAATATTATCAGGACTTACAGAAGCAATACCACTTAAAAAAGTATTTTTTACAAAGAAAGCTAAAATAGAAGAAGAAGAATATTTTGATTATATTTCTTTAGGATGTAGAGCAACTTGGGATGAAGAAAAAATTTATTTTCCTTTTGAACAAGGGGACCAAACAACATTAATGGAGAATGAAAGAGTAGCTAGAGTAAAACTTAAAAAATTAACACAAAGTTATAAAGATGGATTGATGTATATTGCAGAAGAGTTAATAGATCCAAAAGAAAGTGGAGATTTAAGAAAAGCATATAAACAATTAGAAAAAGGAGTATAAGTTATGGCGGTTATTACATTTTATAGTCATGATAGTAAAGAAACTGGACAAAGTTTGTCAATAGCAGCAATAGCTACACATATGGCAATTGCTCATAATTATAAAATATTAATTATTTCTACCAGTTTTAATGAATTAACTCTAGAAAATTGCTTTTGGGAATATGCTAAGATAAGACAGACTTCTGTTGTGAAAGATAATAACCCAAGTATTGGACTAGAATCAGGAGTAGAAGGGCTATTAAAAGTATTAGCAAGCAATAGAACTAGTAATGAAATTGTGAAAAACTATTCTAGAATTGTTTTAAAAGATAGATTAGATGTTTTGTTAGCGCCAGCTACAACTTCTTATCAAGAATACATGGAGATTACAGCAAACTATACCAACATTATTAAAACAGCAGATAGATATTATGACCTTGTTTTTGTAGACTTGAGTAAAAAAATGCCTAAAAAGGATATTCAATCTATTTTAGAGATGTCAGATGTTATTATGATGAATTTAGTACAAAGATTAGAAACACTAAATAACTTTATTCGTTTGAGAGAAGCAAATGATTTTTACAAGAAAAAGAATGTCATGTTAGCTCTTGGTAGATATGATAGATTTTCAAAATATAACAATAAAAATATTACTAGATATATGAAAGAGAGAAAGGAGCTTTCGGTAGTTCCATACAATACATTATTTTTTGAAGCTTGCAGTGAAGGAACTATTATTGACTTTTTCTTACGATTAAGAAATATTGTAGATGATACTGACAAAAATGTGACTTTTGAAAAAGCTGTAGCAGAAGCAGATAGCAACATTATTTATAAACTACAAGAATTACAAATGAAGTTGTAATCCCATAGGAAGGAGAACTTACAAAATGCTTAATATATTTTTAATGATAGTCGTACTTTTATTAGCTGTATTTATTGTTTTTCGATTTATCAGAAAAAAGCAATCAGAGCAAGTAGAAGAGCAAGTACAAGTTGACGATAAGACATATACATTAGAATTAATGAAAGAATTTGTTAAGAAAAGACTTGACGAAATTACTAAAATTAACTTGTATGATATTGGACTTTCAGAAGAAGAATTGAAAAGAAGAAAGCAGAAAAAGTATGAACTAAAAAAAGCATTAAAAGGCTGTACATATGGAGATGTAAATGATAAAAAATATGTAAAAGAACTAATTTACGATTTATTATATCGTGAATATGGTGTTAATGAGACCAATGTATCAAAAGCGATTTCTTTTGATATTCCATCTCTTCTAACAGCACAAGATAAGTTTGAAATTATTTTATACATGTATAAAAATGAATTCGGCTATGAAGCTATGGGAGAGATTATTAAAAAATATAATTTAGATGATTTGAAATATGTAGAAGGTGAAGCAAAACCTTGCTATGTTATCACATCAAGTGAAATTGAAAAAATTTATGAACAAGAGAACTTTATTCTTACGTTTTCAGATAAATTAAATGTAGTAGTACAAAGAATTTATCAACATTACAAAGGATACAGCAGTATTGATGAAATAAGAGATATGAACATAGATGGTATTTCTGGTGGTGTATCAGGACTTCCAGAGTCTTTCTTAAGCCAAGTGGCACAAACAGATGGTGATTACTTGAGCCAAATAGCAGAACATAAAGTGCCACGTGCTTGTGATAGTATTTGGATTATGTTTCATGGTAAATCTATTCGTTTAGCTTTCTTGTCTTTTGGGTCAGAAGCAGAATTAAAAAGAGTTTGCCAGAATATTTACAAATATAATAACCCAGGACAATTATCAGATACGAATGGTTTTAAAATCAATGAAATGAAAGATGGTTCTCGTGTCGTTGTAGTAAGACCAAGTATGTCTGAAACATGGGCATTCTTCGTAAGAAAGTTCGACGTACAACGTGCAACCTTAGAGCAAATTATTCGTTTCGAAGGAAAAGAAGAGGCAATTGATTTACTAAAATATTTAGTAAAAGGTGCCAGAATTATATCACTAACTGGTGAACAAGGATGCCGGAAAAACAACTATGCTTATGGCAATGATTGAAAATATATACGAAACTATGAACCTTCGTATTACAGAAACTGCATTCGAGTTACACTTAAGAAAAATTTACCCAACTAGAAATATCTTATCTATGAGGGAAACAGAAACAGTATCTGGACAAGATTGTTTGGATGTTCAAAAAAAGACAGATGGTAGTGTTAATATCATCGGTGAGGTTGCAACTGACCCTGTAGCATCTTGGATGATTCAGTCAGCACAGGTTGCATCTAAGTTTACTTTGTTTACTCACCATGCTAAAACATTTCCAGACTTAGTAACAGCACTTCGTAACTCTATGCTTAGAGCAGGGGTGTTTAAAGACGAAAAAACTGCAGAAGAGCAAGTTGTACAAGTATTGAATTTTGATATTCACTTAGTAAAAGACTTTAGAGGAAACAGATATATTGAAAGAGTAACAGAGTGTATTCCAGTAGAAGAAAAGAATGAATATACATTTGACCACAGAAAAGAAAAGACATTAGAGGGAAAAATGAATAAATTTATGGATAATGCAACTGTATTCTTTACCAAAACCACCAATAGAGAATTATTCAAACATAGAAATGTTATGGAATATCAAGATGGCAGATATGTATTAACAAATCCAATTACAGATGCTAATATTCAAGCTATGAGAAATAACATGGATACAAGCGACTTAGAAGGATTTAATGATTTCTTACAAAGAAATTGGGGCATTAAACCAAGTAATGGATATGATGATGATATGATTACGGTAAGTGATATGCCAAAAAAGAGAGGAAGAAAACCAAAAGTACAATAAAATAGGAGGTGACTTAGGGTGAATGGCAATTTAATGATGTATGTATTAGGAGGAGCAGGAATTCTGTTTATACTAATCATAGTTGCATTTTTAATGTTAAGAAAAAAAATGAATACTTCTGAAATAAAGCAAATACAACAATTGAGAGAAGGAACAGAAGCAAAGTCTTTTTCAACAGAAGTACTTTTTCAAAAATTATATATTATTTACCTTAAGACTCCTTTTTTAAAGAAATATTTATTAAAAGTACGTAGAAGACTAGAAATTATTAACGTAGATGATGAGTATTTAACAAGAAAACAAGCAGCATCTATTTTGACTAAGACTTTATGTATTATTCTTCCACTTACCATTGTCATTATTGCAATGACACATGAAAATGCTCTACTATTATGTATTTTATTACTATTCGAATTATTCATGGTAGACACTTTTATGGATGGGATGGTAAATAAATTAGATAATAAATTATTAAGAGAACAAATTGAGTTCTTCTCAGAAATTAGACATGCTTACCATGAGTTTAACATGGTAGAAGAAGCAATTTACCAAGTAGCACAAGATGACGAAAAGCCAGAAATGGCAAGACAAGCAGAAAAGATCTATGAAGTATTGATTTCAAATGATCCTGAATCAGAATTGGAAAAATATTACGATATTGCACCAAATAGTTACTTAAAGGAATTTGCAGGAGTTTCTTACTTAACTAAGGAATTTGGTGACCGTAAGATAGATAAAACATCTTTATACTTAAAAAACTTAAATAACATTACACAAGAGATGCAGCTAGAAATTTTGAAAAGAGATAAATTAGATTATACTTTCCAGAGTTTATCAGTTATTTCAATTGTACCAATTTTAGCATTAGAACCAATTAAAAATTGGGCAGTTTCACAATTTAGTTTTACAGAGAGTTTTTATAATGGCAAAACAGGGTTTATTGTACAAATTTTAATTTTATTATTAACTTTTGTATGTTATTTGTTAATAGGAAAATTAAAAGATAATGGCTCAACTGCAATGAATACAAAAAATACAGAAAATCCTTGGCAAGAAAAACTATATAGAATTAAGATTATTAAAAAGTTTGTAGATTTATTTATGCCAAAAGAAGGAACAAAAGAAGATAGAACTTTAAAAAAGAAAATGAAAGATGCGGCAACTAAGGATAAAGTACAATGGATTTATATTAATAGAATTATGTTATGTGTTATGACTTTTATAGTTAGTATTTTCTTATTTAGTTATGTACATACATTAGTAATTAATGGTGTTTATACGGACCCAACAGAAGATTATGATGTTTACCGGTCAAATGGCTTCTAAAGATACCAATAAAGCTATGAAATTGACAGAATCAGATAATCAATATTTGGAGTATTATAAAGGGCAACCAGAAACTAAAGTAGAAGAAATTCAAAAGGTGATGAGACAAGGAAAAGTCAATAAAGACTATATAGAAAGTAGTGACGAAGAACTAGAGACAGCAGCACAGAGAGTTTTGGAAAAATTAAAATTAGTTAGTAGTGAGACACTTCAATGGTTTGAAGTATTACTAGCATTAGTATTTGCAGTAATTGCTTATATGGCTCCAATTTGGATGCTCATCTTCCAAGCTAAAATGAGACAATTGGAGATGGAAGATGAAGTAATGCAGTTCAATACAATTATCTTGATGTTAATGAAAATTGAGAGAGTTAATGTTGAAATCATTTTAGAGTGGTTAGAAAGATATGCTAATATTTTTAGAGAGCCAATTAGTAAATGTGTAAACAACTATGAAAGTGGTGCATGGGAGTCTTTAGAACAATTAAAAGAAGATGTTACTTATCAACCATTTATTAGAATTGTAGAAAGTTTACAAGCAGCAGTAGAAAAAATTCCAATTGAAGATGCTTTCGATGAATTAGATACAGAAAGAGACTACTACCAAGAAAAGAGAAAAGAATCTAATGAAAGATTAATTTCTAGAAAAGGTAGAATAGGAAAAGTAATTGGATTTGCTCCAATGATAGTTCTATTTGTTGGATACTTAATTGTACCATTAGTATTTATTGGTATTACCAGTATGACAAGTTCATTAAATTCAGTTAGAACAACAACAGGAACATAAAGCTATAGGAGGAGGAAAATATGGAAAATGCTTCAAAAGCTATTATTATGGCTGGTGGTATTTTAATTGGAGTTATCATTTTGTCAGTGCTTGTGTTAGTGTTCAGACCAATGGGAGATATTTATACAGAAGAGGGAGTATCCTTATCCGTTGAACAACTAGAAAAATATAACAGGCAATTTAATACTTTTGATAGGTCTTTATATGGAAGTGAAATATTATCATTAAAAAATCTGCTAGAAGATTATAACTATAGAGTATTGCAAGATGCAGATCCAAAATATATAGCAGAAAATGAAATTACAGTAATCATACGCTTAGATAAATATACTGCAGAAGAGTTGCTTGACAGTAGTGGAAATACGATAAGAACAAATTATAAAAAGCGGAGACATGGTAGGAGAATATGTACTAGTAGATACACAAACCAATAGAGTGACAGAACAAAAAAAACAGTTTAAATATTATATAGATACATTACAAAAAAATATAAAAAATAGTTCAAATGCAGAAAGTTTATTAAAGGAATTGAAGAATACACCATTTAGATGTGTTAGTAGTAGAACAATTTATAATAAATCTGGAAGAATAAAAAGTATGTACTTTGAACAAGCTGTTATGTAAAAGTTTTAGTTTTATAGATAGCATAAAAAGAAAGGGGTACCTATATGGAAAATGCTTCAAAAGCCCTTATTATGTCTGCTAGTATCTTGATTGGTATCATTATATTATCTATAGCAACTTATCTATTCACCGCTTTTGGAGGAAGTAGTAAAGAAATACAACAACAGGTAGATGCTAGGGTTATGGCAGAATTTAATAATAACTTTTTAAAATATCAAGGAAGTGAAAAATGTACCATTCATGATATTGTGAATTTAGCAAAATTTGCTCAAAAAACGAATGAGCAGTTAGGATATACAGCATCTGATTATCAAGAGCCATTTTACATTCAAGTAATTTTAATTGGAAATGGAAGGAAGGAGCTAACACAGTTTACAGAGCAACAATTGATTAAATTATTAAATGATGAAAGTGTAGAAAAAGATGCAAGTGGCAATTTGATAGGCAATTTACAATATTATAAATGTGAAGAGGTTAGGTTTGATAATCCAGAGCAAACTAACCGAGTAAGTAAAATTATTTTTAAAAAGATGAATTGAAAATAAGGAAAAAGAATGAAAAAAAAGCTATTAGTAATTTTAGGAATTTTTATAATTATCTTGCTATTTGTTGTCTATTTATTGTATAATTATAAAAAAGATGTCATACAGGCGCAAAACTTTAATAGGCAATATGAAGTTTATTATGAAAAAACAATATTAGGTACTGATTTAGCTACAGTATTGAATAAAGCTATGGATCATAATAAAAAGAATGACGTAGCAAAAGATAGTGAAAATAAATATTATCAAGAAACAGAAAAATCACTTTTAATAGAAATTAAATTTGCAGAAAGTGAAAAGACTTTTAAAATGGAAGATATTTTATTAAGGGACATGGAAAATTTTATTAATTTTTATGCTACTGCTAGTTTTAAATGTACTAAAATAGAATATCATGAGTCAAATAAGCAAGTGAAAAGCTTGTATTTTGAACAAGTTTAGTTTGATTTTAATATTGGATATAAAAGTCCAAAAGAAAATATATTATCAAAAAAGATACAAAAGTTAAAGGGAGGAAATTTATTATGGAGAATGCATCAAAAGCGTTAATTATCGCAGGAGCAATCTTAATTTCAATTGTTTTAGTAAGTGTAGGAGTTATTGTTGTACAAAGTTTAAACCCAGACGAGGCTTTATCATCAATGACACAACAAGAAATTGATAGTTTTAACTCAAAATTTATCAGTAATACAGGAAATAACAGACAAGGAACTATAGCAAAATCAATAGTTTCAGCTGCTATTACAAGTAATTCACAATATAGTGATGATGAATCAAAGCAAGTCAAAATTACTACAGTAGGTTTGACACCAGCAACAGCAAATGTAACAGAAATAACAGATCCAAATACTTTAACACCTATTAGAAATGCGATTAATGGTAGTTCAAGATATGATATTACATATACTGTTAAAAGTAATGGACAAGTAGATGTTATTACAATTACGAAAAAATAATTTTTAGGAGAAATTTATGGAAAATGCGTCAGATGCCATCATCATGGCAGGAGCAGTGCTAATATTTGTCATTGCCCTTTCTGTGGCAATGACAGTGTTTTCACAAGCTAGAGAGACTGTTGATTCAGTTGTATATGCTAGCGATAGAACTAATTATTATGAATACTTAGATATGGATATTTCAAATAATATAAAAAACAGAATAGTAGGATTAGAAACTATTATTCCTACCTTATATAAGTATTATAAAGAAAACTATACAGTTGTATTTCTAGATGAAAACGGCAGAGGAATGAAATTATACGAAACAGAAACAAATCAAGATAATTGGAGTAAGGATACAGATGGTAATATTAAAACTTTTACCACAACAAAGTATCCAAATATGCGTGAAACAGAGATTTGTTCTTTTGATGTTAATGAAGAATTAGTACGTCGTGAACCATGGGTAGGAGATCCAATAGAGACTAGAAAAAATTTAGAGGCTTTTATTGAAGGAAAAGAATATGTTTTTCCTAATGGTTCTGGTGAAAAATATGATTACAACAATATTATTAATGGTAAAAGCTTTATGGAATATTTTTCAAATAAAAAATGTAGAGAAACAATTGGAGAGTATAGGACAAATAACAAAGACACTTTTGCTTCAGAGTTAAATCAAGGCATTAGAGATAATAAGAACAAAAGAGTAATTGTATATCAATTAATAACGGATTAGAGAAACAGATGATAACCTAAGATGATACAAAAAAGGGGGTATTCAATATGTCAGATAGTTTTATTACTATTATTGCAATATTTTTAGCAGCAATCTTAATGTTCATATTTCCACTAATGTCTATGGCAGACAGAACTGATGATATTTCAGAATTAACTGTCAAAAATGCCACAATAGAATTTGTGGACAAAGTAAAAAATACTGGAAAGTTGACAATAGATAGTTATAATGAATTTATATCAACTCTTTCTAGTACAGGAAATACTTATGATATTGAAATGCAAATTCAACACCTTGATGAAAATCCAGGCGTAAAGGTAACACAAGCAGATGTTACAAAAATTGGTGAAAACTTGTATTATAATGAATATACAAGCCAAATTGAAGAAAGATTAGATAATGATAAGAGAATATCTTTAAAAGAAGGAGATATTTTCAAAGTTACTGCAAAAAATACAAATAAGACAATTGCAGAAATGTTAAGAGGATTTTTCTATAGTATTAGTGGTGATGACACATATCAAATTGCAGGTCAACATGCTGGTACTGTAAGTGTAAATGGAGCATCTAAGTAAAACTTAAGAGAACTGTTCTAAACACAGTATAAGATTCAGAGTGGAATAGTTTTTCCACTCTTATTTTAAATCAAAGGAAAAAGTAAAGAAGAAAGGGACTATAGAATGAAGTTTCAATATTTAGCTGTTATTTTTGTTATCATAATGTTGCCAATTGTATTAGTCATGTCATTTTATGTACAAACTCAAACAGATGTCATGAAAAGACAAGGGGAATATAGAACATTTTTAAGTGATGCAACACATGATGCAGTAAAAGCGTTTCAAATTAATACTACCAATAGCTATTATTCTAGTGTTAGTGATTCTAAAATTAGAGATATTGAAGCTGCTGTAAATGCATTTTATAACTCTTTAACTGCTAATTTGAATTTTAATAAGTCGGAATTACAGGCATATGTTCCAGCAATTGTATTTACATTATATGATGGATATTATATTTATGGAAAAAGGTATAATGTATATGAGGGACCAACCATTAATGAGTCTGGGGAATTAACCAATATGACAATTAATACAAATACAGAGGATATTACAGATCCAGATTTATATGAATATGGTTTGAAACCATTTGTATATTATTCTTGTCAATACCAAAGAGGCAGTGATAATTTTATCGTTAATTATACTTTAGATAATTTTATTAGTATTTATGGTACAATTGATGGAGAATATAGAAATATGTCAGGCTATTTAATTCAAATTGATAAGAATCAAGATAGCTTTAATGGAGAATATAAAGGAACTACAATAGAAAATAGAACAGAACGTTTAACAGAGTATTTAAGATTTTCTGCTGAATCTTCTGATAGATTGCCAGACGGAGAATATCAATATGTTGTACATCAAAATCAAAAGATTTATATTAACGGTTCGGAATATTTTTGGTATGACCAAGGTGTAGCGCATCCAATTCAAGGTATAACAACAAAAGCAGCAATTGCTGAAACAATTAGAACAAGTAGCAGTTATGAATATTACAAAGAAGCATATGCATTCAGTAAAAAGGTATATGAATTGTTAGGCTCAGGAAGTAACCCAATTAAACAGGTGAATATTCGAACTGTAGTTAGAAAAGCAGATGGAAAAATTGAAATAACAAGTGGAGGAACTAACCTAGAGTTTAATGCTGGAGAAAATGCTATTTTTGATATTGCAAAATCTTCTTCAAATCCTACAAAGGACCCAGAAAATCCAGAATCCACTTTTAATCAACATAGAATTGCTGTTATCAAAAATGCAATTGAAACAAATTTGATGGCTGCCATTAATAGTTATAATAGTAATGCAAGTTCATTTTCTTATGCCTTACCAAAATTAGGAGAGGAAGACTGGGACAGAGTTGTTAATAATGTATGCATGATTTCATTTATGCAAGGAATGCCATTGGGTACAAAATATTTTAATGATTATGTAGTTATTCCAAATGATAAGAATAATGAATTTGTAGATAATGATTCACTTTATTTAATTACGAATGATGGAAAATATCATATGCCAAATTGCCCTTATTTAGTAGAAAATATTAGTAGTAATCCTAATATGATAGTAGGTGGTTATATTAACACTGCTTTCCAAAGACAAACGGTTGATGAGAATTATTATTATAGACATAGATATAACAATATACCATGTACACCTTGCTACCAGTGTTTAGTTAATTCAAGTGGCAAATATGATTTGGATGATGATATTATTAATAACACATCAGGCAGAATAACAAGAGATAGAAGCAGTTATGATATTAGTATTTTAAGGCAGAAGTATTTTACTATTTTGGGAAGAGAAAAGAATAATTTATACAAAACAAATCGATAATGTTTAAAAAACAAAAATATGGTTATCCTAAATAAAAAATAGGTACTATTGAAAAAGGAGAGCCATATGAAAATGATTAAAAAAATTGCTATTGTTATTTTACTACTTGTTATTTATATTTATGTCTGTTATATTTCTTTTTTGCCCAGTAATTACATTATTATGCAGGGTGAGAGTTTGAAAATTAATACTTTATTTGGAACTAATTTAGTTCAAAAAGAAAGTGGCAATTTAAAAACAATACAGACAGTTAGCAATTTAAATCATACCAAGGTAGAGCAAGTAGGAAAAATAGATTTTAGTTTAAGCTTATTTCATTTATTTAAAGTAAAAGATTTAAGTGTAAACGTAATCCCAAAAACTAGTGTTGTTCCAGTAGGAAAAGCAATTGGAATGAAGTTGTATACAGATGGTGTTTTGGTAGTAGGAATGTCAGAAATAGAAGGAAAAAGACCATATGAAAATACAGGAATTCAAGAGGGAGACAGAATAATTCAAATTAATGAAAATACTATTGGTAATACCACAGAGCTAATGCAAGAAGTAAATGCTAGTAAAGGTAACAAAATTAATGTAAAATATGTTCATGAAGAAGAAACAGTAACCGTTAGCATGCAACCAGTAAAAAGCGGAGAAGAGGGATACAAGTTAGGTCTTTGGGTAAGAGATGCAGCAGCAGGTGTAGGGACATTAACATTTTATGAACCAGAAACAAAAATGTTTGCTACTTTAGGACATGGCATTTTAGATGTAGATACTTCAGACTTAATTAAAATTGCAAATGGAGAATTGGTTACTACGAATATTTTAAACATTCAAAAAGGTGAAAAAGGGAAGCCTGGAGAAATTAGAGGAACAATTGAGTCTGGTTATACATTAGGAAGAATTACTAAAAATACTGCCTTTGGGGTTTATGGCATGTTAGATGCACCAAGTTATATTTCTATTTCAGCTAAAGATGCTATAGAGGTAGCTTCTAGGGAAGAGATAAAGGCAGGTCCAGCAGAAATCATTTGTGAATTGGAGAATGGAAAAATACAACACTTTGCAATAGAAATTCAAAAGATTTTTGTAAGCAATAATGAAGATAATAAAAGTATGCTATTGAGAATTACAGATAAAGAACTTTTAGAAAAGACAGGTGGAATTATACAAGGAATGAGTGGAGCACCTATTGTACAAGATGGCAAATTTATAGGAGCAGTGACTCACGTATTAGTAAATGATCCAACAGCAGGTTATGGTGTTTTTGCAGATATTATGTTGAAGCAAATGAGGCAAGTAAATGAATAAGAATAAGTAGAGGGGATAGTATGAGGAATAATAAAGTTATTATCATTTTAGTTACAGTTTTAGTAGTAGTTGTGATAGGAATATTAGGAGTTATAGCAGTTGTTGCAACTGGTAATAATAAGAATCAACCAGTTGATAATCAAAATGTAGAAACTCCAAATAATAATGAAGAACAGAATATAGTAGATGGTGCAGCAAATGGAGAACAAAATAATCAGGCGAATGAATCTAATGGAAATGTAGCTTTGATTGATCCTGATATCAATCCATCAGATACGAATACAGTTAAACCAACAGAAAGTTTTGTTTCACATTATTATTATAATCAATTAGATGATACTGCAAAAACAATTTATACAGAATTAAAAAATAATAAAGATAAATTTATTACAGGAAATTATAGTGTAGATTATGGAACAAGATTTAATACTTTATTAAATAGTGAAGGTGGACAAGATAAACTAACTGCAGCCTTTCAAGAGGCATGGGATGCTTTTATTTATGATAATGTAGACTTATTTTATATTGATGTTACAAAGGTGAATATTAATATTCAATACCAAGACCTTGGAGGAATTAGAACTTATAAAGTATCCATTGGACCAAGAAATAATGGAAGTTATTATTTAGATACTTTCAAGACACAAGAAGAAGTGGAAAAAGCAAAATCATATTTGGAAGACATTAGAAATCAAATGACGCAGCAAATTTCAACAGATGGTATTTATCGTAAATTGGGTAAGGTGCATAATTGGTTAATAGAAACAGTAAGCTATGGGGGAAATTCTAAAAATAGACATACTATTTATGGAGCGTTAGCAGATAATAAAGCAGTATGTGAGGGATATGCTAGAGTTTTTAAATATTTGATGGATGCATCAGGAGTTCCTTGTGTTCTTGTTTCGGGTACAGCAACCAACTCACAAGGTGAGGAAGAGAGTCATGCATGGAATTATGTACAAATTAATGAAAATTGGTATGCGGTTGATGTTACTTGGGATGACCCAATTATAACAGGTGGAGGAGAACTAACACAAGAATTAAAATATAAATATTTTTTAAAGGGCTCAACAGAATTTAATGTAGATCATAAAGAAGATGGAAGACTATCAGAGAATGGAAAGCAATTTAGATTTCCTACAATTTCAGCACAAAATTATAGACCATAAATAAAATTAAGTATATTATAACGTATGTCTTTGCTGTCCGTTGCTTTCAAATACTAAATGAATAGCAGAAAGCAACGGAAGGCGCTCAGCTTTGCTTCGCCTTGCGCAGACATTACTTATATAATATACTTAATTTTTTAGGAATAAATTTCTAATTTATATCAACTAGTTTTGGTCCAATATTAGTAACCGTTCCTGCACCTAAGGTTAAAACAATATCACCTTCAATAGTGCGTTCTTTTAAATATTTTATAATTTCATCAAAGTCAGGAATATATATTGCTTTTTTACCATAAGATTCTATTTTCTTGACTAAGTCCATAGAAGAAATGTTATAAGTATTATCTTCTCGAGCTGCATAAATATCTGTCACAATAATATGATCAAAATCAAGTAATGCCTTTGCAAAATCGTCTAATAGATTTTTAGTTCTACTATAAGTATGTGGTTGGAAAACAACCCATGATTTTCTATATTCCTTTTGCATCAAAGCTTTTGATGTTGCATTAATTTCAGTTGGGTGATGACCATAATCATCATAAACAGATACACCTTTATTGAAAGAACCAATATATTCAAAACGTCTATGAGCACCAGTGTATTTGGCTAAGGCATTCTTGATATCTTCTTTTTCAATACCATATTCGTGACAAACTGCAATACAGGATAGAGCATTTAATACATTATGCTTGCCAGGAACAGATAAACGAATTGTTTTGTAAAAGGTATTGTTATAGTAAACATCAAAAGTAGGGAAGCCATTTTTATCAAAAGTAATGTTTCTAGCTAAGAAATTAGCAGTTTCATTTTCAATACCAAAGGTAACTGTTTTTGCTTTGGTATTTTTAGCAACAGTTCTACAGTAGATGTCATCCCAGTTTACAACTAATAGTCCATCATCTGGTATTAGTGTAACATATTTACTAAAAGAACGAACGATATTTTCAATAGAACCAAAATAATCTAAGTGATCATTATCAATATTTAAAATAATTTCTGTTTTAGGGAATAACTTTAAGTAACTTTCGACATATTCGCAAGCTTCAATAATAAAATACTCACTATTTCCAACTCTATAATTTCCATCAAGAGGTTTTAGAAAAGCACCGACTTGAATGGAAGGATCTTTCATAGCTTCTAAAAAGCAAACTGAAACCATAGAAGTAGTAGTGGTTTTACCATGAGTACCTGAAACACAAATCGTATTACGAAAGGCTTTTGTGATTTTTCCTAAAAAAGTTCCTCTTTCAATTGTAGGGATGTTTAATTCGTGAGCTTTAGTAAGCTCGATATCATCTTTACGAACAGCAGCACTATAAACAACTACATCTGCTTTTGCAACATCTTCTAAATTATGACCAATTGTTACAGGGATACCAGTATTCATTAGTTTTTCTGTAACTTCTGAGCTAGAAGTATCAGAACCTGTTACATGAAAACCCCAGAATTTTAAAATTTCGGCGATTCCGCTCATACTAATACCGCCAATACCTATCATATGTATATTTTTATATTGTTTAAGCTCTTCTATATTTGCCAAAAAATAACACCCCTTTAAATAAACGTTAATTCGCAAGCTCAATTATATACTTTTCATATATTTTTTTCAAGATATTTATGTAAAATAATCAGTATAATATAAAAATTAATGAATAAAGAAAGACAATAAGGTTATAATATGATATGTAAACAAAAGAGAAAAAGTGATAAAGAAAAAATAAATTAAAATAATTGTAAAATAAAGAAGGAAAATTTATTTTTTTGGCGAATAATATAATTGTACATAAGAAATGTATAAAAAACTGAAAAACGGAAAGGATGGTACTTAAAAAATGCAAATTACAGATGTACGTTTAAGAAAAGTAAATTCAGAAAACAGAATGAAAGCTGTTGCTTCTGTGACATTTGATAACGAATTTGTTGTTCATGACATTAAAGTTATTGAAAGTCAAAATGGATTGTTTATTGCTATGCCAAGCAGAAAAACTCCAAACGGAGAATTCAAGGATATAGCTCATCCAATCAATGCTGATACTAGAGAGAAGATTCAAAAAGCTATATTAGAAGCTTATGAAGCTCCTGAAACTGAAGAAACTACAGATACAGAATCAGCAGAATAATAAATAACAAAAGCGCCGTTCCTTTTGGAATGGCGCTTTTGTGCCTTTACAGGCAGCGAATGGGTTCGAAATGATTAGAACCCGTTTGAAGATAAGGCTTTCTCCATCATCTCCAGGGCTTTTCTGCCCATATCGTCCATGGGAGTGATGGTAATGCAAAGCATGGTGTCCTTTAAAGCAGTATTGATGTGACAACTGTAGCAGGTTACTGCGAAATTGTACATAGAAAGCTGCTTTTGGATTGTGTCAAAAGAGATGCTTTCAGTCAATTCAAGATAAAGCATCTTGCTAGGGCGCTCATCTCTTTGATAAAGAATGCTCAGCCCAGGGTGTACGCCGTCGGTGTCGTACGAGAAGTACAGGGTTTTGTTCCAGTACATCATCGAAGTGCGGTGCGAACGCCGGGAATCGGTGCCGAGAAAGGACACCATTTCTCTTAAGCTTCTTGGAACTACACTTAAAGGAAAGTTTAGGTCACGTGTCATCTTCAATTTTAAAAACCTCGCTTCAGTAAAATTTCGACATATAGTCGATTAATATATTATACCATAAAATAAAGAAAAATACAAATATGGGTAAAAAAGGATTGACTTTAAGCAAAAGTCGTTGTATAATAAAGCAGTATGTATTTGGCGATGAAGTAAGATGTGGCTACAAATTTAGAATTCTTCTAGGTTTGGAGGGAACTCTTATGGAGTATGTCGTGGCTTAGACCAAGGCGGTAAGTTACAAGATAAAAAGCACTTATCCCAAGATTTTCACATACAAGACTTGGGCTTTTATATTGGTAATAAATGAAACACCAGGGTGCGTTATAACTTCCGACCAAAATATGGACGAAAAAGTCCGGAAAGAATAGAAGGAGGGAATTTTTAAATGGCAACAAAGAAAGAAACTACAGTAACAAGTGAAAAAATCAGAATAAGACTAAAAGCTTATGATTCAGTTGTTTTAGAACAGTCTGCTGAAAAAATAGTAGATACTGCTAAAAAAACAGGAGCTAAAGTATCAGGTCCTATTCCATTACCAACAGAAAAGGAGATAGTTACAATTTTACGTTCTCCACACAAACACAAAGATTCAAGAGAACAATTTGAAATGAGAACACATAAAAGAGTAATTGACATTCTTTATCCAACACAAAAAACAGTTGACAACTTAATGAAAATTGATTTGCCAGCAGGTGTTGATATAGAGATCAAACTATAAAATTGAAAAACTATGCTGGTATAACGTTACAATTTAACGAAATATAAAATATCAGCCAATGGGAGGAAAAAATGAAAACATTAATCGGAAAGAAAGTTGGAATGACTCAAATCTTTGATGAACAAGGAAAAGTAATTCCAGTAACAGCTATTGAAGCTGGACCATGTACAGTAGTACAAGTAAAAACAGTTGAAACTGATGGATATAATAGCATTCAATTAGGTTTCGGAGATGTGAAAGAACATAAAGTAATTAAACCTGTAAAGGGTCATTATACAAAAGTTAACTTAACACCTAAAAAACATTTAAGAGAATTTAGAGTAGATAATACAGCAGAAGTAAAAGTTGGAGATGAATTGAAAGCTGATACTTTTGAAGTAGGAGATAAACTAGATATTCAAGGAACCTCAAAAGGAAAAGGATTCCAAGGTGTTATCAAACGTCATGGTCAATCAAGAGGACCTATGGGACATGGTTCTATGTATCATAGAAGACCAGGTTCAATGGGATCAACAACTACACCAGGTAGAGTATTTAAAGGAAAGAAATTACCAGGACATATGGGACATGTAACTGTTACTATTCAAAATTTAGAAGTAGTAAGAGTAGATTTAGATAAAAATGTAGTTTTAGTAAAAGGTAGTGTACCAGGAGCAAATGGAGCTATTTTAAAACTAAAAACAAGTGTAAAAAGTAAATAAGGAGGGAAAGACAAATGCCTAAAGTAGATGTATACGATATAGAAGGTAAAAAAGTAAAGACAATCGAACTTAAAGAAGAAGTATTTGGTATTGAACCAAATGAAACAGTAGTACATCATGTTTTAGTAAATTACCTAGCAAATCAAAGACAAGGTACACAAAGTACTAAAACAAGAAGCGAAGTATCTGGTGGTGGAAGAAAACCATGGAGACAAAAAGGTACAGGTCGTGCAAGACAAGGTAGTATCCGTGCACCACACTGGGTAGGTGGAGGTATCGCATTAGGACCAAAACCACGTTCATATAATTACACAGTAAATAAGAAAGAAAGACAATTAGCAATTAAATCATTATTAAGCTCTAAAGTATTAGAGAAAGAATTAGTTGTTGTAGAAAAATTGCCATTAAAAGAAATTAAAACAAAAGAAATGGCGAGAGTTCTAAATAACTTAAAAGTAGAAGGTAAAGCAGTTATTCTTTTAGCAGAAAAAGATGAAATTGTTCAAAAATCAGCAAGAAACATTGAAGGAGTTAAAACACTTCAAGTTGGAACTATTAATGTATATGATTTATTAAAACATAAAAATCTTGTTGTAACAGAAGATACTGTTAAAAAATTAGAGGAGGTGTACGCATAATGAAAGCAGAAGATGTTATCATTGCGCCAGTTGTTACTGAAAAAAGTAATGACGGATTACAAGAAGGAAAGTATACCTTTAAAGTAAATAAGAAAGCTACTAAAATCGATATTAGAAATGCGGTAGAAAAACTTTTTGAAGTAAAGGTTTTAGATGTTAACACAATGAGTGTTAAAGGAAAAAATAAAAGAATGGGTAAAACATCAGGAAAGACTCCTGATTGGAAAAAAGCAATTGTTACAATTGATACAAATCCATCTGATGTAAAATATTTATCAAAAGGCGGAAAAGAAGTTAAAGTTTCTAAGAAATATAAAGACAGTATTGAACACTTTATGGGAGCTTAGATAACAAGAAAATTATCGAGAAATAAACTCGGAAAAGAAATATAAAGGAGAGAAATTAAAAAATGGGAACAAAAAGATTTAAACCATACACACCTTCAAGAAGAAACATGACGGTTTCTACATTTGAAGAAATTACAAAAAAAGAACCAGAAAAATCTCTACTAGCAACAAAGAAGAAGAATGCAGGTAGAAACTCATATGGAAGAATAACAGTTAGACACCAAGGTGGTGGAAACAGACAAAAATATAGAATTATTGATTTCAAGAGAAATAAAGTAGATATGCCAGCAACTGTTATTGGTATCGAATATGATCCAAATAGAAGTGCAAATATTGCATTAATTCAATATGAAGATGGAGAAAAAGCATACATTTTAGCACCAGTAGGATTAAAAGATGGTGATAAAGTAGTATCAGGAGAAAAAGCTGATATTAAACCAGGAAACTGTATGAAAATTGAAAGCATTCCAGTAGGTACTATGATTCACAATATCGAATTAAATCCAGGTCAAGGTGGAAAAATGGTTAGAGCAGCTGGTCAAGAAGCTCAATTAATGGCTAAAGAAGGAAAATATGCACATGTTAGATTGCCTTCTGGAGAAATGAGATTAGTTATGGCTGTTTGCAGGGCTACTATTGGTACTGTTGGAAATGCAGATCATGAAAATATTAAAATCGGTAAAGCAGGAAGAACAAGACATATGGGAATTAGACCAACTGTTAGAGGTTCAGTTATGAACCCAGTAGATCACCCTCATGGTGGTGGTGAAGGTAAAGCGCCAGTTGGACACGCAGGACCAATGACTCCTTGGGGCAAACCAGCTTTAGGATATAAGACAAGAAAGAACCACAAACAAAGCGATAAATTAATTACAAAGAGAAGAAAGTAAGAAGGAGGAAAGATTAATGTCAAGATCAAGTAAAAAACCACCATTTGTTGCACCAGAATTGTTAAAAAGAATTGATGCAATGAATGAAAATGGAAACAAAGAAGTAATCAAAACATGGTCAAGAGCATCTACAATCTATCCACAAATGGTTGGACACACAATCGCTGTTCATGATGGTAGAAAACATGTACCAGTTTATATAACAGAAGAAATGATAGGACATAAATTAGGTGAATTTGCACCAACAAGAACATTTAAAGGACATTCAGGAGACAAGACAACAACTGCAAAATAAGAAGGAGGAAGGAAAGATGGAGGAAGTTATCATTCCAACAGCAGAAGCAACTCTAAGATATGCTAGAATTTCAAGCAGAAAAGTAAAAATTGTAGCAGATTTAATTAGAGGAAAAGATATTGATGAAGCTTTAGCTATTGCAAAATATGCTCCAAAAGCATCAAGCGAAATTATAGAGAAATTATTAAAATCAGCAATTGCCAATGCTGAAAACAATCATCATATGGCACACGAAAAACTATATGTTGCTGAGATTTATGCAAATCAAGGTCCAACTCTAAAAAGAATTAGACCAGCTGCAAAAGGTAGTGCAGTAAGAATTAGAAAAAGAACTAGCCATATTACAATCGTGTTAAAAGAGAGAGATTAAGAAAGGAGGACTTAACAAAATGGGACAAAAAGTAGATCCTAACGGATTAAGAGTAGGTGTCATTAAAGATTGGAATTCTAAATGGTATGCAGATAAGAAAAATTTTGCAGATTACCTAGTAGAAGATCATAAAATCCGTGAATATGTTAAGAAAAAATTATATGTTGCAGGAATTTCAAAAATTGAAATTGAAAGAACTGCTAAGTTCGTAAGAGTAAATGTATATACCGCAAAACCAGGTTTAGTAATTGGTAAAGGTGGAAACCTTGCAGAAGTATTAAAAGCTGAACTTGAAAAAATGATTGGTAAAACAGTAAACTTAAATATTACTGAAGTAAAGAACATTGATGTAGATGCACAATTAGTTGCTGAAAACATTGCGGGACAATTAGAAAGAAGAATTTCTTTTAGAAGAGCTATGAAACAATGTATGCAAAAAACTATGAAGGCAGGTGCTTTAGGAATTAAAACAGCTGTATCTGGAAGATTAGGTGGAGCAGATATGGCAAGAACTGAGTTCTATAAAGAAGGTACTATTCCACTTCAAACTTTAAGAGCAGATATTGAATATGGATTTGCAGAAGCAGATACCACATATGGAAAAATCGGTGTTAAAGTTTGGATTTATAAAGGAGAAGTTCTTCCAACTAAGAAGAAAGTAGTGGAAGGAGGAGACAAATAATGCCATTAATGCCAAAAAGAACAAAATATAGAAAATTACAAAAAGGTAGAGTAAGAGGAAAAGCAGCAAGAGGAAATAAAGTATCTGATGGAGAGTTCGGATTACAAGCTTGCGAAATTGGTTTAATTACATCTAACCAAATTGAAGCAGCCCGTGTTGCTATGACTCGTTACATTAAAAGAGGTGGAAAGGTTTGGATTAAAATCTTCCCAGACAAACCAATGACTGCAAAACCTATTGGTACTCGTATGGGTAAAGGTAAAGGTGCAGTAGAATATTGGGTAGCAGCTGTTAAACCAGGAAGAGTAATGTTTGAAATTGCAGGTGTTCCAGAAGAAACTGCAAGAGAAGCATTAAGATTAGCTGGAAACAAGTTATCTATTAAATGTAAGTTTGTCAAAAGAGAAACTGCAAGCGAGGTAGGTGATAGTGATGAAGATAAATAAAATAAAAGAAATGTCTTCACCAGATCTAGAAAAAGAATTAGGAGAACTAAAAAATGAATTGTTTAAACTAAGATTTAGTTTAGCAACAAATGGATTAGATAACCCTATGAAAATCAAAGAAGTGAAGAAAGATATAGCAAGAATTAAGACAGTTCTTAGAGAAAGAGAGTTAACTGAAAACAAATAAGAAAGGAGATTAATCTAAGATGGAAGAAAGAAATCTTCGTAAAACTATGATTGGTACAGTTGTTTCTGACAAAATGGATAAAACAGTAGTAGTTGCTGTTAAAACTAGTGAAATGAACAAAATGTATGGAAAAATTGAAAAGAAAACATACAAATTAAAAGCTCATGATGAAACTAACTCATGCCAAACAGGTGATAAAGTAAAAGTAATGGAAACAAGACCACTTTCTAAAGATAAAAGATGGAGAGTAGTTGAAGTTTTAGAAAAGGCAGTAATAAAGTAGAATGAGGAAATGAAACCCTGCGGGGACACACCTTAGCCCTGAAGGAATACCTTAGGTAAAGATGTGTCATCGTTAGTGAACAGAAAGGAGAAGTAAAATGGTACAACAACAAAGTATCTTAAAAGTTGCTGATAACACTGGTGCAAGAGAAATTATGTGCATTAGATGTTTAGGCGGTTCATATAGAAAATATGCTGGTGTAGGCGATATTATTGTTGCTTCTGTAAAAACAGCTATACCAGGTGGTGTTGTAAAAAAAGGTGATGTTGTAAAGGCTGTTGTTGTAAGAACTAAAAAGCCAATTAGAAGAGCAGATGGTTCTTATGTAAGGTTTGACGAAAATGCAGCAGTAATTATTAAAGAAGATAAAACACCAAAAGGAACTCGTATCTTCGGGCCTGTAGCTAGAGAATTAAGAGATGGAGAATATATGAAAATATTATCATTAGCTCCAGAGGTTCTATAAAAGATATGAAATTAAATAATCAAATCCTAAAATAAAGAGGTGAAAAATAAATGAAAATCAAAAAAGGTGACAATGTTAAAGTTTTATCTGGAAATGATAAAGGAAAAACAGGAGAAGTTTTAGAAGTAATTCCTAAGACACAAAAAGTAGTTGTCAAAGGTGTTAACATTCGCAAAAAACACGTTAAACCTAGAAAACAAGGTGAAGAGGGAGGAATTATCCCAGTAGAATGCAGCATACATAGCAGCAAAGTAAACGTAGTATGCCCAAAATGTAATAAAGCAACTAGAGTAGGATATCTAGTTGAAGGAGGTAGCAAAGTACGTGTTTGCAAGAAATGTGGAGCAAAATTAAAATAGAAAGGAGGTCTGTAAAGACTTATGGAAATATTAAGAGAACAATATCAAAAAGAAATTATACCAGCAATGATGAAAAAATTTAATTATAAGTCAGTAATGGAAGTTCCTAAATTAGAAAAAATCGTAATTAACATTGGTTTAGGAGATATAAAAGATAATCCAAAATCATTAGAAAATGCAGTAAATGATTTAACAATTATTACTGGTCAAAAGCCAATTATTACAAAGGCTAAAAAGGCCATCGCAGCTTTCAAACTTAGAGAAGGCGTTAATGTGGGATGCAAAGTTACATTAAGAAGTGGAAAAATGTATGATTTTGCTTATAAACTATTTAGTACAGCATTACCAAGAGTAAGAGATTTTAGAGGTGTTTCAGCTAATTCTTTTGATGGAAGAGGAAACTACTCAATGGGTATTAAAGAACAATTAATTTTCCCAGAAATCGAATATGATAAAATTGATAAAATTAGAGGTATGGATATTATTTTCGTTACTACTGCAAAAAATGATGAAGAAGCTAAAGAGTTACTTTCATTATTAGGAATGCCATTCCAAGGGTAGGTAGTCGAAAAGAAAGGAGAAATTCATGGCTAAAAAGTCTTTAAAGGTAAAACAACAAAGAGAACAAAAATACAAAACAAGAGAATATAACCGTTGCAAAATTTGTGGAAGACCACATGCATATATTAGAAAATTCGGAATTTGCCGTGTTTGTTTTAGAGAATTAGCTCATAAAGGAGAAATTCCAGGAGTGAAAAAGGCAAGTTGGTAAAAAGGAGGGAAAAATAAATGAACACAACTGACCCAATCGCAGATATGTTAACAAGAATTAGAAATGCTAACAGTCAAAAACATAAAACAGTTGATGTACCTAGTTCAAATATGAAAAAAGCAATCGCTGATATCTTATTTAAAGAGGGATATGTCGCTGCTTATGAAGAAATTAATGAAAATAGTCAAGGTGTGATTCGTATCACATTAAAATATGATGAAACAGGTGCAAGAGTAATTGATGGTTTAAAGAGAATTAGTAAACCAGGTTTAAGAGTTTATGCATCTAAGGAAGAATTACCACAAGTTCTAAATGGCTTAGGAATTGCTTTGATTTCTACTTCAAAAGGAATTAAAACAGATAGAGAGGCTAGAAAAGAAGGACTTGGAGGAGAAGTATTAGCTTATATTTGGTAAGGAAGGAGGAATTTTAGAAATGTCAAGAATAGGAAATAAACCTATTACAGTACCAGAAGGTGTTGAAGTTACTTTAAATGATCACCATATTACTGTAAAAGGACCAAAAGGAACATTAGAAAGAGATTTACACAAAAATATGACTATAACTATGGAAGAAAACACTATTCATGTTACTAGACCTAATGATGAAGCTGAAAATAGAAGCTTACATGGATTAACAAGAACTTTAATTAGCAATATGATTGAAGGAGTTGTTCATGAATTCAAAAGAGAACTAGAAATTAATGGTGTTGGTTATAGAGCCCAAAAACAAGGAAATAAATTAGTAATGAATTTAGGTTATTCTCACAATGTTGAGATTGAACCACCAGAGGGAATTACTTTTGATTTAGCTGACGCAAACCATATTACTGTTAGAGGAATCGATAAAGAAGTAGTTGGTCAAACAGCAGCTGTTATTAGAACCAAAAGACCTCCAGAGGTATATAGAGGTAAGGGTATTAAATATGCTGAAGAACATATTAGACGTAAGGAAGGTAAAGCTGGTAAGAAGTAATTCAAAGGCTTATAATTAATCAAATTGTTAACGCTGTTACGTTAGCAGAAAGGAGAAAGTAATGATTAAGAAAATTAATAGAAAGCTTGAAAGAGAAAGAAGACATATTAGAGTACGTAATAAGATTTCAGGAACTGCTGAGCGTCCTAGATTATGTGTATATAGAAGCAATAGCAATCTTTATGTGCAAGTTGTTGATGATGTAGCTGGAAATACTTTAGCTCAAGCATCTACTTTAGATAAAGAAGTAAAAACAAAACACGCTAATAAAGAAGCTGCTAAAGAAGTAGGAGCTTTAATTGCAAAAAGAGCTCAAGAGAAGAAAATCAAAGAAGTTGTTTTTGATAGAGGCGGATACATTTATCATGGAGTAGTAAAAGAGTTAGCTGAAGCCGCAAGGGAGAATGGATTAAAATTCTAAAAAGGAGGGAAAATAAAGTGCAATCAGAAAATACATCAGAATTAAAAGAAAAAGTAGTTGCAATCAACAGAGTAGCAAAAGTTGTAAAAGGTGGTAGAAACTTTAGATTTAGTGCTGTTGTTGTTGTTGGTGACGAAAATGGACACGTTGGTGTAGGAAATGGTAAAGCAGCTGAAGTTCCAGATGCTATAAAAAAAGCAATTGAGGAAGCTAAAAAGAATTTAGTTGAAGTTCCAATCGTAGGAACAACAATTCCTCATGAATATGTTGGAAAATTCGGAAGTGCTAGTGTTGTATTAAAACCAGCAGCTGAAGGTTCTGGAGTTATTGCAGGTGGTAGTGTAAGACCTGTACTTGAACTTGCTGGATATAAAGATATTAGAACAAAGGTTATTGGAACAAATAACCCAAGAAACGTAGTATATGCTACATTAGAAGGATTAAAGAGCATGAAAACAGCTGAACAAATTGCTCATAAAAGAGGAAAAGCTGTAGCTGATATATTATAAGAGAAACCCAGCGCGGGACACATCTCATCCTAAAAGGATAAGAACCCGGCGTGGGACAGAGCTTATCCTTAGTGGAAAGACTAAGAGGGAAACTCTGTCCCCGATAAAGAATAAAAAATAAGATTTAGGAGGTGTAATCGCAAAATGAATTTAGACGAATTAAAACCAGCACAAAAAACACAAACAAGAACTAGAGTTGGTCGTGGCGTTGGTTCAGGCCTTGGAAAAACTTCTGGAAGAGGACATAAAGGACAAAAAGCAAGAAGTGGTGGAGGAGTTAGAAGAGGCTTTGAAGGAGGTCAAACACCATTATATAGAAGATTACCAAAAAGAGGATTTACTAATATTTTTGCAAACAATTACACAGAAGTAACACTTACTATGCTTAACAAATCAAGCAAAGAGGATGTTACAGCTGAAAGTTTAATTGAAGATGGTATCATTCGTAAAGCAAATGACGGTATTGTCATTATTGCAACAGGTACTTTAGAGAAGAAAGTAAATGTCAAAGCCGTAAGATTTACTAAAGCTGCAAAAGAAAAAATTGAAGCTTTAGGAGGAAAGGCTGAGGTGATTTAATGTTTAAAACGATTATTAACGCATTGAAAACACCGGATGTAAGAAAGAGAATTTTATATACTCTATTATTAATTGTATTATTTAGACTAGGTTGCTTTATTACAATTCCTGGTGTAGATACATTTAAATTAAATGAAGCAATGTCAGGAGCTAATGGAATGGCAGGATTAATTAACTTAATCTCAGGTGGAGCTTTCTCAAGATTCTCTATCTTTGCAATGTCTATTACTCCATACATTACTGCCTCTATTGTTATTCAATTATTGGGTATGGTTATTCCTAGCCTAGAAAGATTAATGAAAGAAGGTGGAGAAGAAGGAAGAAATAAGATTAATAAGTATACTAAATTATTAACAGTAGTACTTGCGTTAATTGAAGGTATTGGTTTATATCTATCTTATAAATCTTCTGGAATTTTCGTAGGAGAAGGATTTGCAACAGGAGCATTAGTTGTTATTTCTTTAATGGCAGGAACAGCGCTTCTAATGTGGCTTGGTGACCAAATCACAGAAAAGGGAATTGGAAATGGTATTTCTACAATTATCTTTGTAGGTATTATTTCAGGGCTTCCAAGTGCAGTGACAACTATTTGGAATTTAATTATGGGAACAGGAACATTCAGCACAACAGGATTATTAATGGCACTAGGTGTTATTATTGGAGCAATTATTTTAGTTGCAGGAGTAATCTTTGTACAACAAGCTGAAAGAAGAATTCCTGTACAATATGCTAAAAAAGTAGTAGGAAGAAGAATGGTAGGAGCACAAAATACACATATTCCATTGAAATTAGCAATGGCAGGTGTTATGCCAATTATCTTTGCTTCATCGTTTATGACATTCCCAGCTATGATTATTCAAATGTTTGTACCAGATATTGCAAGCCAAACAGGTTTCTGGTCAGTCATTTATAAATTCTCAATTGCTACTTCATCAGCAGGAGTACCAGTTGGATATACAATTGCAAACGCTATTGTATACTTATTACTAATTGTTGGGTTTACATTCTTTTATACATATGCAACATTCAATCCAGCAGAGGTGGCTAATAATATTAAGAAAAATGGTGGATTTATTCCAGGCATTAGAGCTGGAAAGCCAACATCAGACTATTTAGGTTCTGTAATTTCAAAATTATTATGGTTTGGTGGACTTTTCTTAGCAATTATTGCTATTTTACCAATGTTAACTAGATTTATTCCAAATGTAGATTTAACATTTGGTGGAACCTCTATCTTGATTGTAGTAGGTGTTGCATTAGAAATGGTACAGCAATTAGAATCATTATTGGTTATGAGACACTACAAGGGATTTTTGGATTAATAATTATAAAAGACATTTTAGGACGGACAGATATGCTCCGTCCAAAATGCGTGAAGGGAGAAAATCTATGTATATTGTAATGTTAGGTGCCCCAGGCAGTGGAAAGGGATCAGCTGCTAAAATATTAGCTAAAAAAACTGCTCTTCCACATATATCTACTGGAGATATGTTTCGTGAACAAATAAAAAAGGAGACAGAACTTGGAAATTTAGCGAATAGCTATATTTCAAAAGGACAATTGGTTCCTGATGAAGTTACAATTAATATTGTAAAAGATAGATTAAGTTGGGAAGACGCTAAAAATGGCGTCATACTTGATGGATTTCCAAGAACCATAGAACAAGCAAAAGCATTAGATGAATTCTTAAAAGGACAGGAAAAAAGTGTTACTCTTGTACCAGAAATTATTATACCAGATCAAGTAATTATTGAAAGAATTTTAAATAGAGCAACATGTTCTAATAAAGAATGTGGTGCAATTTATAATACGAAATTTAAACCACCTAAGATAGAGGGGATTTGTGACATATGTGGAGCACCGCTATCTATTAGAAATGATGATAATGAGGAAACTATTAAAAGTCGTTTAGAAGTATATCGTCAAAATTCAAAAGACCTTGTGGAGTATTATAAAGAAAATGGTGTATGGACTTCCATTACACCAGATGATTCAGCTGCAGGCAATGCATCAGATCAAGTAGTAGAAACAATTTTGAAGTTAACAGAAAAAGGAAGTAAGAAAATTGGTAACGATTAAATCACAAAAAGAAATTGAAAAAATGAGAGAAGCCTGTAAATTAACAGGATTCGTGTATCAAGAAATTGAAAAATATATTAAACCAGGAATTACTACTATGGATTTAGACCATTTTGCGGAAAAGATTATTAGAGAACATGGTGGTATTCCTGCACAAAAAGGATATCCTAGTGGAGAAAAAGATGTACCTGCTTTCCCTGGGACTTTATGTGTTTCTATTAATGATGAGATTATTCATGGAATACCATCTAATAGAAGAGTAATACATGATGGAGATGTTGTTAGCATTGATTTAGTGGTTTATAAAAATGGATTTCATGGAGATGCTGCAAGAACTTTTGTTGTTGGTAATAGTACGCCACAGAAGAAGAAATTGGTGGATATTACGAGACAAGCTTTTTTTGAGGGAATTCAGTATGCAGTAAAGGGCAATCGTATTGGCGATATTTCTCATGCAATAGGTGAATTTGTTGAAAAAAATGGTTTTAATGTAGTAAGAGAATTTCAAGGACATGGAATAGGAGAAGAAATGCATGAAGATCCAGGCATTCCAAATTATGGAAAAGCAGGAAGAGGAATAAGGCTAGAGCCCGGCATGACTCTGGCAATAGAACCAATGGTAATGATAGGAAGACCAGACATTTGTGTGTTAGATGATGGGTGGACAATTGTGACAGAAGATGAATCTTTAGCAGCCCATTATGAAAATACAATTTTAATTACAGAAAAAGAGCCAGAGATATTGACATTATCATAAAAATGCGATATACTATACAAGATATTGTGCCTAGGTGCAATTAATTTGGTTAATAAAGAACAAATTGACTATGAAAAATGGAGGAAAATATGTCAAAAGAGGATGTTATAGAAGTGGAAGGAACAGTAGTGGAAGCACTACCTAATACTAACTTTAAAGTTGAATTAGAAAATGGACATCAAATCTTAGCTCATATTTCTGGAAAATTAAGAATGAATTACATCAAGATTCTTCCAGGCGATAAAGTAAAAGTTGAATTATCACCATATGATTTGACCAAAGGTCGTATCACATGGCGTGCAAAATAATAAAATCAGTGAAATAAGAGGTGAAAGAAAATGAAAGTAAGACCATCAGTAAAACCTATGTGTGAAAAATGCAAGGTAATTAAAAGAAAAGGTACTATTCGCGTTATTTGCGAAAACCCAAAACACAAACAAAGACAAGGATAGTTTCAAACTTATGAATATAGCACAAATCTTAAAGACGCGGCTGTAAT
Source organism: uncultured Clostridia bacterium (assembly GCA_948560265.1). Taxonomy (GTDB): domain Bacteria; phylum Bacillota; class Clostridia; order TANB77; family CAG-508; genus CAG-273. Next base: position 31,292 of record CAOXTD010000014.1, read on the forward strand.
ATAGATTTGTGTTTATATATATGTCCAAAAAAATATTATTGATTGGTAATACCAATGCATTTCACCAATAATAGGACACAAAACAAAGAAATTAAGTCAGCCGTATGAACAAAGTGAATTACGGATGATTTATGCAATCGAGCGTAGCGAGATTGTAAACATTAATAAAAGTAAATTTGGAGGTGTAAATAGAAATGGCTCGTTTAGCAGGAGTTGATTTACCTAGAGAAAAAAGAGTAGAAATAGGACTAACCTATATTTATGGAATAGGACTAACAAGTTCACAAAAAATTCTTGAAAAAGCAAAAGTAGACCCTAACATTAGAGTAAAAGACTTAACAGATGATCAAGTACAAGATATTAGAAATGCAATGGAAGGTTATACAGTAGAAGGTGACTTACGTAGAGAAGTTGCTTTAAACATTAAAAGATTAACTGAAATTGGATGCTATAGAGGTATGAGACATAGAAGAGGTCTTCCTGTAAGAGGACAAAGAACAAAGACAAATGCTCGTACAAGAAAAGGACCAAGAAAATTGGTTAGCAAAAGCAAGAAATAAAATATAAGCCTGATAAAATAAGGAGGGAATAAATCAAAATGGCAACAAAAAGTGTAACGAAAAAACCAGTAACTAGAAGAAGAGATAGAAAAAACATTGAAAAAGGTATGGCTCATATTCATTCTAGTTTTAATAATACAATAGTTACAATTACAGATGTTCAAGGAAATGCAATTTCTTGGGCAAGTGCTGGGGAACTTGGATTTAAAGGTTCTAGAAAAAGCACACCATTTGCAGCTGGAGAAGCAGCAGAAACTGCAGCAAAAGCAGCAATGGAACATGGATTAAAATCAGTTGAAGTATTTGTAAAAGGACCAGGTTCTGGTCGTGAAGCAGCAATTAGGTCATTACAATCAGCAGGATTGGAAATTAGTTCAATTAAGGATGTTACTCCAATTCCTCACAATGGTTGTAGACCACCAAAAAGAAGAAGAGTATAAGGATGGTGAAAAAATAAAATGGCAAGATATAAAGATGAACAATGTCGTATTTGTCGTAGAGAAGGACAAAAATTGTTCTTAAAAGGTTCAAGATGCTACACAGATAAATGCAGTATTTCTAGAAGAAATTATGCACCAGGTCAAAATGGCCAAAAGAAAAAGAAACTTTCTGAGTATGGTACTCAGTTAAGAGAAAAACAAAAAACAAAAGCTTTTTATGGTGTAGGTGAAAAACAATTTAGAAAATACTTTGATATGGCATCTGCAAATAGAGGTAAAACAGGTGAAGTATTACTTCAAATTTTAGAAACTAGATTAGACAATGTAGTATATCGTTTAGGATATGGCGCATCACGTGCACAAGCAAGAATGTTAGTAACACATGGTGCATTTGAAGTAAATGGTCATAAAGTAGACATCGCATCATATTTAGTAAAAGCAGGAGATGTAATTTCTGTAAGAGAAATTAGAAAAGATAATGGGGTTATTAAGCTAAACGTAGAAGAAAACGCAGCAAGACCAGTTCCAGAATGGCTAGAGAAAGATGTTAAAAACTTAAGTGGTAAAGTTGTAAAATTACCAGCAAGAGAGGATGTCGATTTACCAGTCGAAGAACATTTAATAGTAGAGCTTTACTCTAAATAATAATTTAATTGTAAAAATAGAAATGTTTTTCTATTATCTATTGGGAGGTAAAAAATGATAGAATTCGAAAAGCCAAATATTAAATGCTTAGAGATGGATAATGATAAAAATTATGCAAAATTTGTATGCGAACCATTAGAAAGAGGATATGGTATTACAATAGGTAACTCTTTAAGAAGAATTTTACTATCCTCACTTCCAGGATGTGCAATTACAAGTGTTAAAATTGATGGAGTATTACATGAGTTCTCTACTATTCAAAATGTAGTAGAAGATGTTCCAGAAATTATTATCAATTTGAAAACTGTTAGTTTGAAAATGGATAAAAATGAGGAAAAAGTATTAAGAATTGATTTTAAAGGACCAGGAGAAGTAAAAGCTGGTGATATTATGACAGATGGTACAGTAGAAATACTAAATCCAGATTTACATATTGCAACTGTATCAGAAGGTGGTCATTTAGTAATGGAAATGACTGCTGCTATGGGTAGAGGATATAACAATGCTGAAAAGAACAAAAAGCCAGATCAAGCAATTAGTGTGTTACCAATAGACTCTATCTATACACCTGTAAAGAAAGTAAACTATGCAGTAGAAAATACCAGAGTTGGACAAATGGTAGATTATGATAAATTAACTATCGAAGTTTGGACAAACGGATGCTTAAAGCCAGATGAAGCATTGAGTTTAGCTGCAAAAGTTATGACAGGTCATTTAGAACTATTTATTGACTTATCAGAAGCAACCAAAAATACACAAGTCATGGTAGAAAAAGAAGAATCTAAGAAAGAGAAAGTTCTAGAAATGTCTATCGAAGACTTAGAATTATCTGTTAGATCATTCAATTGTTTAAAGAGAGCAGCAATTTCTACAGTAGAAGACTTAACGAATAAAACAGAAGCTGATATGATGAAGGTTAGAAATCTTGGAAAGAAATCTTTAGATGAAGTAACCAATAAGTTACATTCATTGGGATTAGACTTTGCCAAAGAAGAGGAATAAGCAAGTAATAACCCAGCGGGGACATACCTTGTCCCTAAAGGAATACTAAGGGGAAAGATGTGTCCCCGTTAAAAAAGGAGGGAAATAAATTGGCAACAAATAGAAAACTAGGTAAAACAACTGATATTAGATTAGCAATGCTTAGAACATTAGTAACTGATTTAATATTACATGGTAAAATAGAAACTACTGAAGCTAGAGCCAAAGAAGTAAAAGCTATGGCTGATAGTATTATTGCTTTAGCAGTAAAAGAAAAAGATAACTTTGAAGAAGTAGAAGTAAAAGTTTCTAAAGCGAAATTAGACGCTAAGGGAAATAAAGAAACAGAACTTGTAAAAAGCAAAAATGGTAAAGAGTATTTAAAAGTACTAAAAGAAACAACAACTGAAAAAAGGCAAAAAGATATGCCATCTAGATTAAATGCTAGAAGAAAAATGATGAAAACAGTTAATAAAGTAAAGGACGAAAAAGGAAACAACATTGACTTAACTGCAAAATTATTTAATGAAATTGCTCCTAAATATGAAGGTAGAGTTGGAGGATATACAAGAATTCTAAAAACTGGACCAAGAAGAGGAGATAATGCAGAAGTAGTTATTCTAGAATTAGTATAGAATTTGCTCTAGAAAGGATGAAACAAGTATGGAAATAGCAAAATATATTGTATTAGTTATTTATATCATTGTGTGTGTTGCTTTAATTATTTTAGCAACAATGCAAAATAGCGAAAAAGCAGGGGCTTCAGGAACAATTACAGGTTCTTCAACCAATAATTTCTATGAGCAAAATAAAGGAAGAACAAAACAAGGCAAGCTAAAAAGATGGACAATTAGTTTAGGAATTGCATTTGTTGTATTAGCACTTGTTTTAGGTATTCTATATCTAGTATAAAACAAAATCATGTATAAAGAAGCACATCAATACAAATTGTACTGATGTGCTTTTACTTCAATATTAGTTTTACAGGTAAGGTGAGATATATATGAAAATAATAGTTGTAGCAGCATTAATACAAAGAGAGAACAAAATTTTAATTGCTAAAAGGTCAACGGGAGATGAAAATGTATTAGGAAAGTGGGAATTTCCAGAAGGTAAAGTAGAGCAAGGAGAAAGTGAAAAGGATGCCATTGAAAGAGAGATTTGGGAGGAATTTGATATTAAAGTGGAAGCTCAAAGATATTTAGTCAATAATATATGTGAGTATCCTACTAAAATAGTGGATTTGAGATTATACAGTTGTAATTATCTTTCGGGAGAGTTTCAATTACAAGCTCATTCAGAATATAAATGGGTTACTATTGAGGAAATCTCAAACTATGATTTTGCACCAACAGATATTCCATTAGTAAAATATGCGAAGGAGAATATAAATGAGTACGTTAAGGGAAATGGATAATAGGATAAATGTAGGCGAAATATTTTCTCGTAAACAGTTGATGGAAATGTTTAAGATAAGTGGACAATCAGGAATTATGAAGACAAATGCTTTAAAATCATTTTATGAATCTAAACAAACTGGGTTACCAATGTACTTATTTTCAAAAGATAAAGCTAGAAATTATATTTTCGAGGGAAAAGTAGAATTATGTGGTATACCATATCAAATAACAGAAAAAGACAAACAGGGTAATGATAGGTTAGTATGGAAATTTCCTTTAAAGATAATATATTCCGAAAATGTTGATTTAAATGAGGATGATAGGTTACAACAAGTAGCAAATGAAGTTGCTAGAATAGAAGAAGAAATAATAAAAAGTAAACAGGGTATAATAAATGAAGAAGCTATTTTTAAACAAGAACGAAAAAGGCTATTAGAAGAAGGGGCAAATGAGCAAGTTGAAAAGGTGGACGAATTTTTTGAGAACAAAAAAAGAAAATGAAGGATTTGATGTACTGTCTTTTGAAAAAGATGAGAATGGAGAATATAAGGAGAAATATATTGAAGTGAAATCAACAAAGGAAAATGAAGGAACTCCAATAGATATCACTTCAAATGAAGTAGAGTTTGCAAAAGAACATGTAAAAGATTATTATTTATATAGAATTGTTAATAGTAATACAAATCAAAGATATTTAAAAATTGTAACAGGTGAGGAGTTATTCAGCAATTATAGCTTTATTCCAACTAGTTTTAAAATTTATTCAAAGTAAAGCAAAAGGAGAAATATGAAAAAAGATTTTACAGGAATTTTTAGAGGAAATGAAAAAGGTTTTGGATTTGTCAAAATAGAAGAACAAGAAGACGAAATTTACATTTCTAGAGGCAATACCAAAGATGCCATTGATGGTGATGAGGTATTAATAAAAATGATAGAAGTCAGTAGAGAGGACAAGCACCAAGAAGGAAAGGTATTAAAAGTGCTAAAACACAATAAAGATACCTTTGTTGGTGTATTCCAAAAAAGTAGAAATTTTGGCTTTGTGGTTCCAGATGACAGAAAAGTAAATACTGATATTTTCATTTCTAAAAAGAATTGTGGAAAAGCGAAAAACAATCAAAAAGTAGTCGCAAAAATTACGAAGTTTCCACAAGGAAATAAAAGTGCAGAAGGTAAGATTATAGAGATTTTAGGATATCAAGACCAAGCAGGTGTAGATATGCTTTCTTTAGTAAAAGAATATGATTTACCTTATGAATTTCCTGAACCTGTAATAGAAGAAGCAATGGCGATTAAACAAGAAATAGCCAAAAAGGATATTCCTTATCGTCTAGACTTAAGAGAAAAAGAGATTTTTACCATTGATGGAGAAGATGCGAAAGATTTAGATGATGCAGTGGCAGTAGAAAAATTGAAAAATGGAAACTACTTGTTGAATGTATCTATTGCAGATGTTAGTTACTATGTAAAAGAAAATTCTTTATTAGATAGAGAAGCAATTGTTAGAGGTACTAGTATCTATATGTTAGATAGAGTAATACCGATGCTTCCAAAAGAATTATCAAACGGTATTTGTAGTTTAAATCAAGGGGAAGATAGGTTTGCCATTACTGTACTGATGGAAATTGATCAAAATGGCAAAGTAGTATCATCTGATATTCAAAAAAGTATTATCAATGTAACAAGAAGAATGAGTTACAAAGAAGTACAAGCCATTTTAAATGAAAATGAGGGATCCTATTTCTCTCACTTCAAGAGAATGGAAGAATTAGCTAACATTTTAAAAGAAAGAAGAAAAATTGCAGGAAGTCTAGAATTAGATATTCCTGAAAGTAAGATTATTTTAGATAAACATGGTATAGCAGTAGATGTTAAAAAATATGAAATGTATTTTACGAATGAACTGATTGAACAGTTTATGCTAACTGCCAATGAAACAGTAGCAGAAAAGTTTTACTGGTTAGAAGCACCATTTATTTATCGTGTACATGAAGTACCAGATATGGAGAAAATAGAAGAGCTAAATAAGTTTTTATGGAATTTAGGGTATAAAATAAAGGGAAGTAAAGATAATATTCATCCAAAGGCTTTTGCAGAAGTATTAGAGGAAATACAAGGTAAGCCAGAAGAAAGAGTAGTATCTAATTTGGTTTTAAGAACTCTAAAAATTGCAAGATATGAAAACGAAAACAAAGGACATTTTGGAATTGCTAGTAAATATTATTGTCATTTTACTTCACCAATTAGAAGATATCCAGACCTATTTATTCATAGGATTATTTCAAGATACTTAGAAAATAATTACCAATTATCAGATGAACAATTAGAAAAGTATCAAGAGCAATCGCTACGATATGCAGAAAGTTCATCTGATAGAGAAAAAATTGCGCAAAAAGTAGAAAGAGATGCCGAAGATATTAAAAAGGCTGAGTTTATGCAAGATAAAATTGGTGAAGAGTATGATGGTATTATTTCAAGTATCACTTCTTTTGGTGTTTTTGTAGAATTAGAAAATACAGTAGAAGGATTAATTCGTTTTGATGATTTAGGAGATGAGTATTTTATTTATGATGAAAATAAAAAGACTTTACAAAGTGAGAAAAGCAAGAAAATGTATAAAATAGGGGATAGTATTCGTATTAGAGTTATTTTTGCAGATAAATTAACGAGGAGAATAGACTTTCAGTTAGCCGTAGGGAATTAAGCTAGTTGTTCGAGTGAAACGAGTTACAAATAGCTTATGCGTAACGAAGCGAAGCAAAATGACGATAAGGATAACTGATGCAATCGAATGTAAGTGAGATTGTATACCTTAGAAAAACTAATCACCACTCAAATAAACGACAATTGGAAACACAAGTCCAATAAGGGAAAGTATGATTAATACTATCCCTGAGGACTTGTGTTTATTTACTTTAATTTCATAAAAAGCATAAGCAATACTTTCTAAACACATTGTAATGGCAAATAGGGCAGCAAGTAAAAAAGTAGCCATAAGATTAACTCCTTTCATTTAAGTTCCAGTTAGTAAAAATCCAGACTTAATGGTAACTTTTGCGTCTGTTTCAAAAAATGTATCTTGGTAATGATTTAACCAATCATACTCATCAAACTCATCTGAGGTTTTAAAATTTTGAATAGCATGTCTTCCAAATCCTGCAATATCAGAATGGAATTCTTTTGCGGTTTTATAACAATAATTAGATAATAATGTTTCCAAATAATGTTCAGCAGATTCTTCAATTTTTTTTAATCTTTGTTCTGAGGACTCAGGTGTGGTATCCTTTGATAAAGCATCTACGGAGGCTATTTTAGCATTGACTGTTAAATGAGATTTTGCAAAAGGATTGCCATTTACAATAGAAACTTGTATTTTGGCAGTATGATTAGAAGTTAAAAATAAATCAATTTTTTTACTTTCATCATCAGGGTCAGGAATAGAGATATTACAACTTTTCAATTGGTTGGTTAGTAGCAAATGTGCCAAAGTTTCTTCAGCAGATAAAGTACCCACTAATTTATCAGATTTAAAAACTGCAATGCCCATATTTTCAATCCCATTTTTAGCACTTTTCTTTTCGCCTTCTTGACTATCAGAACCACTACCAGAAGTTTCCTCTGTGCCATTATCTACAACATTCCCTAAAATAGCACATGGTTCACAAGTAGTACAAACTATTTTTGTAAAGAAGTCTCCTAGTTCAGCATTTACAGTATAACCTGTATAGTCACCAGAGCGAGGCAAGATTTCATAGAATTTTGTCACAAGATTTTCTAAACTAGGTGAAACACTTTCAATATATTTTTGAGCAGAACAAGTACTAATAATCACATGATTATCAGGTCTGATTTGTACTTTGTTCATTAAACTAAAAATCTCTTTGGAAATTCCTCTTTTGGCAACTTCTTCTGAAATGACAATTACTTTGCAATGTGATAAATTGATTTCCTTACTAACATAAGCATTCATAAAGCTAATGGCAGAGTCAATTGAATTAGCTTCCACAGAGTCAATAACAGAAGGAGAAGCTTGACCCGATCCACCTTCACCACTAGGAACAGGCATGGTAAATTGGAAAGTAACTTTTAAATCTTCACTATCTCCAACATCAATTCCCAAAGCAACAGTATAAGCTAAATCATCTACACTTTGCACAATATGAGAGCCTGTAAAGGCAAGTGAAAAGATAATAACAATGATAATAATGATAAGATATTTATAAATATTTTTTAACAAACTTTTCAACCTCCTTTGTCCACAACAGCATTTTCATCTAGAATAACAAGACCTTTTTTCTTTTGCTGAATGCAATATTTAATATTGGCAAAGATTAAAACACCAAGCCCAATGCCAATTACTAAAATTAAAACAATATATTTGTACACTTCATTCTCAAGAGTAGACAATTGCTGTAAGTTTTGCGGTAATAAACCAAGTCCAAAGGTAATAGAAGTAAACATTCCAATAATCCATTTGTTATATTGTAAGTTTGCAATTTTTTGGAAAATGCTAGTTGCAAAATACGAAGCAATACTTAAATAAGAAATCATGGAAATAATCCAAATAAATACAAAGATAGCATCTAATCTTTGGAAGAACCTTCCAAACTCGATAAAACGAGAAGCTAAGTAAAGGGGAAGTATTTCTTCACTAGATGCAACAATTGGAAATAGTAGTAGTACAGTAGTTACACTTAAAAGTAAAAAGAGCGCTGAAATGCCAACTGAGGCAAGTGCAATTTTTTTGTAGTCTTTGAAATCTTTTAAGTGAGCGGGGATAAAGTACAAGTAACTAATTCCTCCAAAGGCAAATAGATTACTTAAGCCACTAAAAAAGGTAGAGGAGATACCATTACCAATAAAAGGCAAGGCTCTTTCCACTGTAAAGTTTCCGATGTTAGTAATAAAAATAAAGAAAATACTAAACAAAACAGCAGGTAAAAAGAATAAGTTAGCACGGGCAATTGGCTTGAAGCCTAGTTTATTCACAAGAACAATGGCAATTAAAAGCAGTAGCATAATTACTCTTACAGGGGTACGTGGGAAAAAGATGATTTTTAGGGTTTCTGAAAAACTCCTTAAAACCACACTAACAGTAAAGAGTAAATAACATATAAATAAAAGTCCAATGATTCTTTTTAGCCATTTACCACCAAGAAAACTGCTAATGTCAAAAATATCTAAACCGTGGAAAGTTTTTTAATAAATGACTAACTAAATAAGCTATTACTAAGGCAACAAGAGAAATGAAAAGCACATTTAAAATAGCGCCAGAAGAAGTAGAATGGATAATACTCTTTGGCAAATTTAATATAATATGATTTACCATAATGGTAATGATAAGAGCAATTGCTTCTATATTTCCTATTTTTTTGTCTGACATAAGTAAATCTTCCTTTCTATTTATATCTCCATTTCATACTAATTGGTTCTTGTCTGTCGTGGCGTTTGGTATCTAAGAAATCAGAGCGTTTTTCTCTTTGCCAAGTTGGGTTTAAGAAAAATGCATTTTTACCAGTACCTGTTACAGGCGAATATGGCGCAGTATATGGTACGCCGAAAGATTTAATGCTGCATAAAATACAAGTGTAAACAAAAAGACCTAGCCCTATACCGAAGAACCCTGCTATATATCCGTAGTAAGATAAAGATGAAACGCATTAATCTTAAGTGAAAACCAAAGGAGAAGTCAGGAATGGAGAAGGAGGCAATGGCAGTAATTGCAATGATGATAATAAGGATTGGGCTAACAATACTAGCACTTACGGCAGCCTGTCCAATGACTAAAGCACCAACAATTCCAATGGTAGCACTAAGAGGAGAAGGAACACGTAGTCCTGCTTCTCGAATTAACTCAAAAGAGATTTCCATAACCAGTACTTCAAAGATAATGGGAAATGGCACATTTTCTCTGGAAGCCAGAATGGAAAAGAGCAGTTCTGTTGGGAGTAACTCCTGATGAAAGTCTGTTAAAGCAATGTATAATCCCGGGAGTAACAAGGTAATACCAATTGCGAGTAAACGCAAGAATTTTAAGAAATTTGCAAATTGGAACTTTAGGTTTGTGTCTTCAGGTGAGGCAATAAAGTCAATTAAAGTAACTGGCATTACAAGTGCATAAGGATTACCGTTCACTAAAACAATTACTCTACCACCATATAAGTATTTCGTTGCTTTGTCTGGACGCTCTGTTAATAAGACTTGTGGAGCACTGCTTTTTTGGTTTTCCTCTATTAATTGTACTAATTCACCAGAAGAAAGAAGGGAGTCAATTTCTAAGTTGTTCATACGATATTTTACTTCTGCTACTAAGTCTGAGTTAGCAATATTTTTCATGTAGCAAACCGTGCATTTGGTTTTACTTAGCTTACCAACAGAAAGATTTTCAATGATTAAGTTTTCGTTATTTACTGACCTACGAAGCAAAGAAGTGTTAGTTCTGATGTTTTCAACAAAGGCTTCTTGTGGCCCTTGAATAATAATTTCATTATTAGAGGTGCTGACTTCTCTTTGCTTAAAACCCTTGACGTCAATGTTGAAAGCAATTGGGAGAGTATCTACAAATAAAAGGCAATTTCCCATATTAACACCATCAAAAACGTCAGAAAAAGCAGATACTTTTTCTACATTATTTTGAGGAAGCAAACTGTCCATAATATAATCTTCTAAATTAAAGATCTTGACTCTTTTGACAGTAATATTACTAGCTACACCTTCAGATACAACTTGATTTTCGTCACCATCAAAGCTATTGGCTCTATTACGTAGCATTAAGGCTTGAAGTACGTTGTCATTGATTAATTGGGAATTAACCATACCATCAATAAAAAGAAGTAGGGCTTTATATTGCCTATTTCTAGCTACTAAAGTGAATTCACGAAGAATGATATCACTATTGATTAAGGTGTTGTATTTGACTTTGATATATTCTAAAGTAACATCTAAACTGGAAAAAATATTTTTCACTTCAGAGATTTTTTCGTTTTCTTGCATTTGCTTTGTGGTTAAAGAGGCAGAAGAAGCGGAATTGTTGTTTTCATCTTCACTACTGTCAGATAGATGAAAATGATATTCTTGGGCTTTAGGCCCTTCGAAGTATGTTTTTAAACTGTCAGTTAGCTTTTCTTGCCATTTTGGTTTTTGGTTTGCATTTTCTTCCATGTATGAGTTCCTTTCATTTGATTTTCTATTTAGATAATGATAAACATTAATTTTTGTTAAATTTAGTGTTTTCCAAAAGTGGAAAAAGTATTCAAAAAAAATAGAAGAAATTGAAAATGACGAAAAAAATAATTTAGAAATAGTAAATAATAGCGAAAAAATAGATAATGAGAAAGAATGGAAAATAAATTTTATTCACCAGACGATACATTAATAACAGGAATAAAAGCAATATTAGCAGAAGAATATAGTAGAG
>CAOXTD010000015.1:0-15364 GCA_948560265.1 uncultured Clostridia bacterium
TAATACCTCTTTCCTTTTTCTCATTTTTTAATAAACCTGGTGTGTGTGTGTGTGTGTGTGTGTACAGCCTCAATACTTTCAAGGCTCAATTTTTTTCCTTTCATTTTTTACTTCCTCCGTTTCTCTTTCTTATGCATTTTACATCTTGTTATTTCTTTTTTATGTCATTGCATAAGTCTTTTGTTTTACTATTTCCTAATTTCTTGAAAAATATTCTAGTTCCTGTCCTATTTTTCATTCATTAGTTTATAACATCTTGTTATATTTTATCAATATATCAAATTAAATGTCAATATATTATTTGAAATATTAAAATAAAAATTGTTAATTTAGTCAAAAAAAGAAATGCATCCCACTGCATTTCTTAATCTATTCTTTTCTTTTCTTATGGATTTAAAGCATCTCCTGTTGATGTAGATAATTCATTTGCAATTTGGTGCAAATCATCCATTGTTTTATTTTGTAAATCTTCTATATTATTCTTTGTATTCTTTGTTTCATTTACTAATCCATCATCTCCTGTAAATGATGAAATTGTAACACCTACTAAAATTAAAAGTATTATAATAGTTACCACTAATGCAATTAGGGTTATCCCTGCATTTTTTTGTATATCTTTTTTGTTTTTCATTTGTCTTCCTCCATCATTTTCTTTCATACATATTTCATATTATACACTTATTGTAATATTTCTTGCCTCAATTTGCAATAGTCTTTTTTATACTTTTGAAAAAAATAAAAAATCTCATGCTAGGATTTTGTTTTCCCTTATGAGATTTTCTTTTTATTCTTATTTTGCTTTTTTAGCTGTGTTTGCAATTTCTGCAAATGCTTTTTCGTCTGTTACAGCAATTTCTGCTAACATTTTTCTGTTGATTACTACATTAGCTTTCTTTAATCCATTGATTAATTGGCTATATGTTAAACCATTCATTCTTGCAGCAGCATTAATTCTTGCTATCCATAATTTTCTAAAATTACTCTTTTTGTCTTTTCTTCCTGTATATGCATAATTACCTGATTTCATAACAGCTTGTTTAGCCATTCTAAATCTGTAATGTTTTGCTCCATAATATCCTTTTGCTCTTTTTAAGACTTTTTTATGTTTTTTACGAGTAATATTTGCTGTTTTTACTCTTGCCATTTTTTGTACCTCCTATTATTTTAATGCCCTAACGATGACACATCTTTCCCTAGGGTATTCCTTCAGGGCTAAGGTATGTCCCCGCCCACTTCATCATTTTTTAGTTACCATATGGTAGCATTTTTTTAATTCCTGCTTCACATGTTTTGTCAGCGTAAGCATCTTGTACTTTTCCTCTTGATTTTGCTCTACTTGTTTTATTTGCTAAAAGGTGTCTTCTATTTGATTTTGTTCTTTTTACTTTTCCTGTTGCTGTATAAGAATATCTTTTTTTAGCAGCTTTATTTGTTTTTAACTTTGGCATAATCTTTCCTCCTTTAAATTTTGTAATCTATTACTTATTAGCTTTTTTATTTAGCATAAATTAATTTGCTTTTTTTGCTAATATAATAAACATGTTTTTTCCTTCTAAAAGTGGCTTTTTCTCTGGAACAGAAATATCAGATAATTCTTCAATGAATTTATTTAATACTTGCTCTCCAAGTTTAATATAGTTCATTTCTCTTCCTCTAAATTTCAAAGTAATTCTTACTTTGTTTCCGTCCTCTAAGAATTTTCTGGCATTTTTACTTTTGAATTCGAAATCATGTTGCTCAATATTTGGAGTAATTCTAATTTCTTTTAGTTCAAAAGTTTTTTGTTTTTTTCTAGCCTCTTTCTCCCTTTTAGATTGTTCAAATTTGTACTTACCATAGTTCATAATTTTACATACTGGCATTTCTGGATTTGGAGCTACCATAACTAAGTCTAATTTTTTTTCATAAGCTAAGTCTAATGCATCTTGTAAACTCATGGCTCCCTTTTTTTCTCCATTGTCATCAATTACTTGAACTTTAGCAGCTCTAATTTGTTCATTAATTGGCAATTCTTGTTTGATATCAAACACCTCCGTTTATTTTCTTAAGTAAATAAAAAATGAATTGATAAAATCAATTCATAACTCAAAGATCCTATTCTTATTTTTTATAAGAATAGAAAATATATTTACCTTTTCCCTTTGGTGAAGGTGAGCTATGGATTGCTACTTTTTTTATTTACGTGTATTAGTATACTCTATTTTTGTTAAAATGTCAAGATTTTTTTCATAGTTCTTTGACTTGACTATTATATATATAATAGTCAAGTCAAAGAACTATGGAAAATTTTTGTCTGATAGTTGACTTTCCCCCGTTTTTGTATTATAATAGCAAAGTATATGTATGATTATGACTTATTTTAATTGGCTTCTCCCCGGTAGCACTTTTAAAACAAGTTTCATATAAATTATATTTTTGAAAAATGAAATGGAGGATATGATTTACCATGAATAATACAACTTATAGTGTGAAAAAAAGTGAAATTGAAAGTAAATGGTATATAATTGATGCAGCTAATAAGCCTTTAGGTAGAGTTGCTACTGAAGCTGCAAAATTATTAAGAGGAAAACATAAACCAACTTATACAACTCATATGGATGTTGGTGATCACGTAATTATTATTAATTGCGCAAATGTAGTTTTAACAGGTAAAAAACTAGATCAAAAAATTTATAGAAGTCATTCAGGATATATTGGTGGAATGAAAGAAACTACTGCAAGAGAATTAATGGCAAAAAATCCAGAAAAAATGATGACACATGCAGTAGAAGGAATGCTTCCTCATACAAGACTTGGAAGACAAATGGCTAAAAAATTAAGAGTATATGCCGGAGCAGAACATGAAAATATCGCTCAAAAACCTGAAGTATGGGAGGTAAAATAAGATGGCAAAAAAATCTGATAAAATCGTATTTTTAGGAACTGGAAGAAGAAAAAAATCAATTGCTAGAGTTAGATTAGTAGATGGTAAAGGTACTATTACAATTAATGGTAAAGCATTAGAAGAATACTTTGGTACTGATGTATTAAAAGTTATTGTAAAACAACCATTAGTTGCAACTAACACTTTAGATAAATATGATGTTATTTGTACTGTAAATGGTGGTGGACTTTCTGGTCAAGCTGGAGCAGTTCGTCACGGTATCGCAAGAGCATTAAATGAAGCTAATAGTGAATATAGACCAGCTTTAAAAACTGCAGGATTCTTAACAAGAGACCCTCGTATGAAAGAAAGAAAGAAATATGGTCTTAAGAAAGCTAGAAAAGCTCCACAATTCTCTAAGAGATAAAATCTTATATACAAAAATCGGAAGTTTTGATACTTCCGATTTTTTCATATTCTATATTTCTTCTATCAATTCTTGATATGGTTTTTGGACTAAGTCTTCTCCTTCTTTTTGCTTTTTGTTAATTACCCAATTATGTATGGCTCCTTCCGTTTCCTTTACTGTAATCTCTACTCCCTTTCCTTTTGCCATATTTTTAAATTTATGTACATCCGGATTTAACACATCATATGTTCCTGTATAAATCACTACATTTTCTAGATTCTCAATTGGACCATAAATTGGACTTACTAAGTAATTTCTAGTTTCTTCTTCTGTTCCCGCATAAGAAATTCCTGCTAGTTTTAATGATTCTGCATTTAATTTTTTATCTTTTTCTTGTACCTTTTTAATTTCTGGATTTTCCATAGTTACATCTAGCCATGGAGAAATTAAAATTGTTTTGCTTGGCTTTTTCATATTATCTTGCCCTATTTTTTCTACCAATGCTAATGCCATTCCTCCACCAGCTGAATCTCCCATAACAATTAAATTCTCTGGTTTTACCTTCTTTATAGTTTCTTGATATAAAGGTGTTATCATATTAAATACATCTGTATAATGATATTGTGGAGCTAATGGATAATCTACTACAATTACAGTCGATGCTGTCTCTTGTGTAAATTCTTCTAAAAATTTCCAATGAGTTTTGCTTAGTTCTGCAACATAAGAACCTCCATGTAAATAAAAGACAACTTTCTTTGTTTTCTTTTTATCTTTAGGTGTCAATATAAATACTTTTTTATCTTGAAAACTTTCTTCTATAATATTACATTTTAAGTGAATATCCTCTGGTATCTTTGAAGTCCTATTACTTTTAAAAAAATATACATATAAAATGACTGATACTATTGCTATTATAAATAAAACTATTGCAATGATTGCTACTATTTTTCCTTTTTTATTCATCGTTCTCTTCCTTTACTTTAAAAGTGAAATTTCTTTTTCATTTTTTCTTTCCAACTTATTTTCTCTTTTGTTTCCTTTTTTTCCTTTATCTTTTCCATAACTTCTTCTATTAGTAATGTATTAATTTTAGGATAAAGTGCTTTTTCTTCTTTTTGGTAAATTCCATTTGTCACAACTGTGTTTGGAATACCTTGCTCTGTTAAAAACTTAAAAAAGTTTTTCTCCACATTATTATTTTGTAAAATAGAACTAATGGTAAATACAATGTTATTTCCACAAGAGCATGTAGTACACTTAATTTTTTCAGCACTTTCAGGTGCAATGATAAAGAAAAATTGGTCTACATACGGTTCGTATTCTGGCAAAAAATTGACCTTGCCTAAATTAGAAAAAGTAGTTGTTGTATATTTTTGTATTTCTTTATATATCAATTTTAAGATGAATTTTTTCATCGTTAATGGTATCATTCGTACATAAATGCTATTACCTAATCTTACTGTATGTGCCATTGTTTTAGCCATCTCTTTTTTTTGCAATTTATTTTTAAAATTGTTTCTTACAAATGCTAATATCAAATCAAAATCTGTTAAATCTATTTGCTTTCTATCTGCTACAACTGTCATATAGGAGAAAAAGTTTGTCATGGTAGTTGATTCAAAATACTTCTTTAGATTAACTGGAATACATACCTTAATTGGCTTTTTACTATTTCTCTCTTTTTGTTGTTCTTGGTAAATCGCATAAATTAATACTGCTGTAAAATATTCTGTTACTGTTACTTTTAACCTTCTACAAGTTTTAAGAACTGGTTTTAAACTTATGAATCCATGTGTGACTCCTACTTGATATGGCAGTAATCTTGGTCCTTTTAAAATATATGCTTTTCCTGAATGATCTTTTCCATGTAAATGTTTTTCATAGTTTTTCAAATAACTGTCTTCACTATTTTGTACATCTATATCAGCATTTTTGACTGAGAATGGTTCTTTGAAAGTATTTGGATGTTGTAAATTCAAGTAATTGTATGTAATTACTTTTACAAATTCTATTGCTGTACCTCCATCTGTTAAAGCATGAAATATTTCTATATTGATTTTGTTTTTATAATAGCTTACTTTAAATAAGTATCCATGGTTCATTCTTTTATCCATATAACGGCATGGATAAATATCTTCTTTAAAAATGATTACTTCTTTTTCATTTTGTTCTAAATAGTACCAAAAAAATCCTCTCTTTAAACATACCTTAAAAGTAGTAAAAATCTGAAGAGTATTTTCTACTGCTTGCTTTAATATTTTGGGATTAATTTCTTCTGTTAATACAACTGACATTCTATAGATACTGCTAAACTTTTTATTTCCTACAATAGGAAAGAGTTTAGCTGAATTGTCCAATCTTCTCCACTTTTCTTGATTTTTCATATATCCCCCTCGTATTCTTTCTATAGTTTAAAAGGTTCTTTTTCTTCTGTCAAGTAGTTTGTTATATTCTTTATAAAGTATTAAGTTTTTATATATGAAAAAAGCAAAAATTCCAGCGATTTCTCGCTAGAACTCTTGCTTTTGGCTCCTACTTCAGGGGTGCCTTTTGGTCATTTCTTCTGGTACCGGTCGATTTTGAAGTATCTGCCGTGCCGATGGATTTTCTCGCCTTTTGAGCGAAGTTCATCTTCTACCATCTGGCAGAACTGCTCCTCCTGCGAGTAGGGAATTCCATCAGTTTCAATTTCCCTGCTATAGGGATTGTCATAGTGAAACTCCTTCTCATACAGGCGCCGCGCTTCTTCCGAAGCTTCCACTTCCAGTTCCATGGTGCTCAGTTCATCTAACATGCTAAGACCTCCTAAAAGTTTTGTACCTTCTATTATACTACATTTATTCAATAATATCAATTGCTTTGTCTGTATTCATTCCCTCCAAGTTATAATAGCTGTTTGGAACTTCTCCTACGATTAATCCCTCTGCTAATAATACTTGATTTACTATTTGCTCTTCCATTGTTTCAAAAGGTGTTAAAATTACAACATTACATTTGATTTCTAAATAAATCTTATGCAAAGTCTGATTAATTCCTGCTGCGACGAACTCTGACTTAAGCTCTGTGTCTAAATTTCCTGTTATCTCCATCTTGATATTTATATTTGGTCCTCTTCCTGCAAATAAATTACTTCCTAAGAAGCTGCCTAGTCTAATACTAAAATTATTATTTTCACTATTTTCTAAAGCTTCTTGCATATGAACAGGAATGTCTGAAATAATTTCATTGACTGTAATGACATTGGTTCCTACCATTTTAATATTACCACTTTCATCTTTTGTAATAATTAATAAGTCATCATAGGTATATTTTTTCATAACCTCTGTTGCTTCATTATTTGACACCTTAGTAGCAATTGATTTCGCCATATTTCTGCATTGTTGCTGCATAATTGGCTTGATGGATTGTATTACAAAGTATGCAAAAGTAAACCCAATTAAAACAATGCAAACAATTTTTACAAATCTTCTTTTTTCTTTTTCTTTTGGAGAGTTTTTCTTTGGTAAAAATTGTGGTATTCTTATTTTGCTCCTACTAAAAATCTTTTCATCCATGGTATCTAGGAATAAATAATTGCTTGCCTACTGGTATGTTGTTCACATCTTCTATTCCATTTACTCTCGCAATATCTTCTACTGTGCTTCCAAATCTTTTAGCAATTTTCCATAATGAGTCTCCTGGTTTAGTAAAATAAATTACCATACTGTACTGACATTTATTTCTGCATTCTTCTGCTTCTTGTATTTCTTCAATAATAGAAATGCTACTATTTTTAGAACTAATTGCTGTGAAAGTTAAATCTACTTTTATATCAATGCTCTCATCAGGCATAATAACAAAATCTTGCAAGCTAATTTCTACAATTGTGTCAACACTCATCTCTGGTTTCATACCTTCAAAATCCATTGAGAAGTTAAATGGAATACTAATTTGCTTTGTTTCTATTCCATTACTTTGACCTGCACTGTAAATGAAATTTAATTCTACTTCTCCTTCATACAAAATACGTCCATTTAATGTATTTTGTTTGTTAATCATTGGGTATACTTCTACATCATAAATTTTGCGTGGGCCAATTTCTGGAAGCATCTCTTTTTCACGTATGCTACATACTTGTTGTCTACTTTCTTTTTGCCCAATCACGCGAATTCTTTTTTGTGAAAAGTTTAAGCTAGTGGTTGGACTATATAAGTCTTGTATCATTTTTAGTTCTCTGTTTTCATATGCTTCACAATATACTTCGATTTCCGCTTCCACATAAATAGAATGTTCTTCTACATTGTTTGGCTTGACAATTAGGTTTTTAATTTCATACTTAACATCACAAGTATGCTCTTCACTGATATTTGGTAAATCAATAAATCCCATAATTGGAATTTTTCCTTCTGTGACATTTATTCTGTTATCTTCTGTTAAGTATAAAATTTTGGTTTCTAAATCAGCTTTAATTAAAACTTTATTATAGCTAATTTTTGTATCTTTGTTTACTATCTTTAGGTCTGTTTTCATGACTTCTACTAAGTTATCAATTTGGTCAATCGTAAACGTATCTTTGGCATATAGTCTGGTGCTTCCTGTTCCTATCAAAGAATTAATTTGAAAATCTTGATTTAATAATTGTATATCTTTCAAATTTTGAATTTCGCTTACGTATTCTACTGTTTCATTAGAAGAAACTTTTGCTTCTACCTCTATTATTGCCTTCATATGAATCTTTCTACCATTTAATACCTTACAGTCCAAACTTTTTAATACTAAGTTTGTATCTAAAGACATACTGCTAGTAGCCTTTTCTATCTCTATTGTTTGAGTAAAATCTAAATTAGTATTTAATCCTCTTACTGCATTTTCCTCTTGTGTATCAGCTAAGTACATAATATAGGTATTAATACAACCATCTAATCGAACTTTTCCATCTAATATCTCTTTTTTATACATACAAATAATTCCACTGGTACTAATGACATTTAAAATATCAGGTTTTATATCAGGTACAATGCAATCCTCTTCTATTAGAATAGTATCTGTTTTTTGGTCAATAATTTGGTTTAATACTAAGCTGTCTTTTGCGGTTTCTATCGCCATTTTCTGATTACCTCCTTTAAATTGTGTTTTATTTATATATATTGACAAGGTATCAAAAAAAGAACTAACAAACTCTAAAATTTGTTAGTTCTTGTTATATACTATGAATTCATTTTCTTTGGTTACCTAAGAATTCTTTTGTAACTACTTGCTTTTGTTTCTTTGTGTGTCTTTTTTCTTTTGTAACGTTTGTCATTTGTTACTTGAAAGTTCTTTTGCTTTTTATAAAATTTTCTTTGGTTTCTTTACTTCTGTTGCTGGTGGAATTAATGGACTATATCCACTTCCATCAAAAACGTCTACTTCTACTGTTCGAGTTAAAACGTCTGTATAACTGTAGGTAACATTTCTATTTTCTTCTTCATACTTAATAACAAAAATATTAGGATATGTTTTTTCTATTGTAGCTTCTTTTTCAAAGGTTTTACATCTTCCAAGAGAACCTTTGACAATTATCTTTTGTCCTACCATTTCATTAATGTCTGTTTTTAAGCTTGTAATATCATTTGGGCAAATCATGTCATCACCTACCTATTTAAGATAGGCAAATTATATCATTGGGCATAAACCTTGTCAAAAGTGGTTTGTTCATGTCGAATTTTCGTATTACTTTGTTCCCAACGGTTTCGTTTAATTATTTTTGTTTTATTACGTTTATATTACATTTATGTTACAAGAATGTAATATTTCCTTTTATATCCATAAGATTTTCTTTCTACCCTTTGCTCCCGTACCGCTTATGCCTCTTTGACCTCCTCTTAGTTCATCTTCAATATCTTTAATAGTAACAAATTTTTCTTCACTTGTTACTGCAATTTTTTCTGCTACAATTAATGGGTCTATAAAGTCAATTAATATTCTAGCTGGTGAAGAAGCAAAATTAGCACCTGCTAACATTAAACCTTCATAATAGCTTTGACATGCTCCTGCAAAAATAACTAAATCCTTTTTTAAATTGGCCTTCCTTGCTTCTTTTACAGTTCTAATAAAGTATTTTGAATTTCGGTAATTATATAAATCATTGAAATTACTTCCTTTTTTTATCATTCCGTCATGTCCTGTTATTACTAGGATATCTGGCTGATACTTTTGAAGTAAATTAGCCACATAAAATGGTTGTTTCCTTTCTGGAATGTTTTTTACAATGGCATTTAAGCCTATCTTTTTATAATATCGATTTGATTTTTCACTATACTTTTTGTCACCATCAAGGTGTAATATTTTTCCTGTATAAACAATCGCCTTTTCCCTAAAAAGTTGCCTTGATTTATTTTTTCTTTCTTGTATATGTCCCTGTATTCTTTTAGCTACATTTTCCTCTAACATTTTAACATGCTCTGCTATTTGCACTTTTTCCATTAGCTCTAAATCATCTAGACTACTGTCAGCTTGTACTCTAACAGTTAACCCCTTTAAAATCGCAAATCTACTATTGTGTGTTTTGATAATTCGTTCTACTACAAATGCAATATCTTTTCCATAGGAAATTCTCCCTACAATATCTCCTTTTTTTATTCTATTCATATCATAACATCCTCTCGGCTAGCATTTTTTGTTATGATATTCTATGTCGTTTCATGTAAAAAGGTGTCAAAAAAAGAATGATTTAACTTTTCAAGAAAAATCATTCTTTTTTTCTCATATTAAAAACTTTGTCTTGTCTTCCCTAATTTCTGCTATTTCTCTCCTCATTTCCTCTTGTTCTTGCTTTGTAAAATATTGAAGTAACAATGTTGGGTTGTATTCTAATAAATGTTCTTTTACATAAATATAGCAATATCTTACTAAATCTAAATAAAATTCCTTATTCTTTAAACTGTCAATCTTTTCTACTTTTTTAAATCTCTTAAAGCGTGATTGAAAAATAGAGCAAATTGATTTAATATATGTTTGATTTCCCATATATTCTACTTCTATCCATAATTTCATAATGGCAATCATTTTATCTAAAAGTTCTAAAATATATCCTTCTTGTTGCTCCATAGCACTAGTAATAACTTGAAAGAGATTTTTACCAATCTTTTCTTCTAAGTCTTTCTCATCTGCTTCTTCCATCATTTTAAACATTTTCTTAGTATCTTCATTATAGTTTTTTACTTGTGTTACAATTTCATTTCCTTTGTATTCTCCAAAATCATGAAAAAGTGATTTGATAACAACTTGATAAATGTCTATATTTTCCCCCAACTCTTGATTTAGATATTGTGAAAATATAATTCCTGTCACAGCCATAGTATATTGATGTGCTAAAACATTTTCATGTATAACAGTTGTGAGATTTGAGTAACGATAAACATCTTTTAAATTGAGTACCACTTGCAATAACTGACCATATTGTGTTTGGTTCAAAGCATTTCTTTGTATATTTTGAAGTATTTCACTTTTTTCTGGATAAAACTCATCAGATTTTTCTATTGACATTTCTAATATCTTTTGAGTTTGCTCTATTAAATAACTTTTTGCTTCCTCATTCCCTCTTTTTGCCATTTTATCTAAAATAGCCAATTCTGCTACCTTTTCACAGAAAACAAGTAAATCTTTGTAAGGGCTGTCTTCTACTACCTGATAATTATATTTTAATTTTTCTAATATTCTATTTTTATATTCAAACTTTTCTATGACAAGTTCATTAATTACCTCATTATAAAAATCAAGTTGCGTTTTATCTGTAATTTCTAAAGCTAGATTTCCAGTTTCTCCATAGATAATTTGTTTTAGCAAATAATTGGTTAAAGTATCTACAGCTATTTGGTCTTTTTCGTTCCTGTCTTCTAATATCTTAATATATAAATATACTGCTAACATTGACTTATCAATGATCGTATATTTGTCATTGATGGTTTGACAAATCTTTGAATTGTAACTATCTATACTACCTAAATAAATTTTAAATAAGTCATCTAAGATGATTTCTTCCATATTCTATTCCCTTTCTTTCTATATTTTAGTTATCTTCTCATTCAACTTTTGATAAATTGGTTTCATTTGTTTTTCATTTGTAATTTCTACTGCTTTATCAATGTCTATCCACTTAACTCCACTATTTTCATCAGGTTTTATCTTTATCATGTCATTTTCATCTGCTTCTAATAGGAAGGTGCAATTTAAATGTAAATGCGTTGGTACATATTTTCCCTTTTTTATATGACTGTCTACTGAAGCTATCTCTAAGGAGTAAATTCCATTACTTAATACTTTAACATTTTCTATTCCAGTTTCCTCTTGTGCTTCTTTTAAAGCTACTTTTAATAAGTCACTATCCCCATCACAATGCCCTCCTGTCCAAGCCCAATTTTGATAAATATTGTGATATGCCATTAATACTTTTGTTCTTTCTTTATTAACTATCCAATTAGAAGCTGTAAAATGGCATACTTTATTTTCCCTTGTTAAAACATCTTTATAAGTATCTATTAAACCAAGCATGATTTCTTTATCTGCTCTTTCTTGCTCGTTATATGGCTCAAAACCTTCAATTTGTTCTCTTAAATTCATTTGTCTTTTCTCCTTTTTTTATTATCTTATCACAAATAATTGAAAAAGCAAGAGCTATTTGCTCCTGCTTCTAAACTATATATTTTTAATATTTTTCCTTTTGAAAACAATATAAGTTGGTACTAACATAGCAACCATATAAATGACAATAATTGCAATGGAAAATCCTATGGTTAAGCCTTGAAACTCTGGTAATCCTCCAAAGAAATACTGTGTTAAATCCCAATTTGGCGTTACAAAGAATTTAATCCACCAAAGGTTAAATGCTTGTGCAAAAGCATTTACTAAAGAAGATCCCATGGAGCCTAACAGAGTAATTGCTATTGCTAAAGCTGAATTGGTAAATATCGTACCTAGTGAAAATGCTAAAGTTACAAGTAATACATAAATTGGTAATTTTCCTAAGGTTTGCATAGCCAAATATTTGACAATACTCATTTCTTGTAATTGGTTAGTCGTATGGTCATATACAATGGCTGGCTCTCCAAAGCTATCAAATCCTTGAATCATTCCTCCTACTACAAATTGCATTAACATCACTGATAGAATAACTATCATAAGCATAATGATACAAGTAATAAATTTGGCAGTTAAAATAGTTCTTCTTTTGTATGGCTTGATTAATAAGAGTTTTACTGTACCTTTGTTAAATTCTTCGCTGACAATGGTTCCTGCAATCATAACAGCCATAATGATAATAAATATTTCAAATTCTGAGAATACGTTTAATAGTACTGCCTTTGCTGTTGAACCATCTCCTGTTTTCGTACCATGTTCAATATCATACTGGCAAATTGCGGCTTTTTCTAAATTTTTATAATATTGTTGTTTATTTTGATATTGCTCTTTTTCACCTAACGCAGTTTGATTAGAATTCTCATAATTTCTAATATCACTTTTACTCATTTGATACGTGGATAAGCACTGGTTGTAGTAATCATACCCATAGCAAATATCTTTTTCCAATCTCCAATTGATGACTTGTTTCGTATCTTCTAATTCTGCAATTTGATTTTCTAACTCTTTTATTTGTTCTTGGCTAGTTGCTGTTTGTTTTAATTTTCTTTGCTCCTCTAAACTTGCTTCTACATTTTTTAGTTTTTCCTTTGTAAAGTATTTCCAATCGCCTAAGTCTAATTTTGCCACGAAATCATCATACTTTTCTTTTGCTTGATCTTGTTCTGCTTGGCTTGCTCCCATATATTCACAATGTACCATTTGGTCTATTAATTCACGCCCTTGCTCTTGAATAATCTTTGCTTGCCATGTTCCTGTATCGCCATATTTTTGAATTAATTTGTTCATTCGTAATTGTGTTTCATAACTTAAATACATTTCTTTATCAGGTGTTGTTTTTAAATCAATTCCTTTTAATTGTTCTTCATAAAATTCAATTTCTTGACTAACATCATAAGAATAACCATCATTTGACATTTGATAAATAAAGTTAGCTATGATAATAAATGCTAGGGTAATTGCTAAAGTAATATAAATGCTTTTCTTTTTACTAATTTTTGTTAACTCATTTCTAATTAAATTAATCAATTGTATTACCTCCTGTCTTTTTTAAGAAGGCATCTTCTAATGACATCTGCTCTTCATAAATACCATAAATTTTCACATCATTTTTTACTAATTCTTTTACCGCTTCTGGTACTTGCTCTTTTATTATATCTACAATTGCTTCTGTTTTTTGTTTAATCTCTGTCGGATACCCTAATACTTCTTTTAGCTTCTCACTATCGTCTACCACAAAATGATAGTGAATTTGGGCAGTCTCTTTTACCTTCTCCATATCTGTTGTTTCAATGACATTACCATTTTGAATAATGCACACTTTATTACAAAGTGTTTCAATTTCTGCTAAATTATGGCTAGAAATGAAGATTGCCATCTTTTCTTTTTGGGCTAATTCACGAAGTAAATCTCTCATTTCTTTAATACCTTCTGGATCTAGTCCATTTGTTGGTTCATCTAAGATAAGAAGCTTTGGTTTGTGTAAAATGGCTTGTGCTACTCCTAATCTTTGTCTCATTCCTAAAGAATATTTAGACACCTTATCATTAATTCGATTATCTAATCTAACTAATTTCACAACTTCCATTATTCTTGTTCTATCTACTTCTGGATACATATTGGCCACTAATTTTAAGTTTTCAAATCCAGTTAAGTACATATATAAATCTGGATTTTCAATAATGGCTCCTACTTTTTCAATTGCTTTGGTAAATTGTTTTTCAATATCATAACCATTGATGCTAACTACTCCACTAGTAATAGATTGCAAACCTAAAATTAATTTAATAGTGGTTGTTTTTCCTGCTCCATTTGGTCCAATAAAACCTAAGATGTCACCTTGATATAGTTCTAGGGATACTCCTTTTAAAATTTCTTTTTTGCCAAACTTTTTGTGTAAGTCTTGGCATTTTAATACTAACTCTCCCATTCCATCCTCCTCTTCCTGTTTTTGACTTTTCTTATTCTAACATTAAAATCTTAAGAAAAAAGCAGCTATTTTCTTAAGATTTTATAAATTTCCCTATTGGTTCTTTTCTACGTTTGATAAATAAAAATATATAGTACATCTCCAATGCACAACCACTCTTGCCCAGAATCTTCTAGTATTTTCTTTTCTTCTACTCCTACATCAACATGTTCTAATCTTCTACCTGTATAGAAATAAATCACTCCTTTTGCTGACCACCAACACTTAGTAGAATTAAATACTGTTGTATTTGGATTTAAATAATTTGGCAAATATAAATTCCTATTATGTGATGTCGTAAATACACGTCCTATTTTTGTTACTTTTATACCTGTCTCTTCTTCATATTCTTGCATATGTGCTTTTATTCTTTGACATTCTTCTTTCTCTACTTGATTCATCATTTTTCCCTGATGAATGATAGTAATATATTGATATAAATTACAACTTCCATATAAAGTAATTACCGCTATTGCCATAATCTTAAGTATGTTTTTCTTTTGGAAGAGGTCTGTTGTGACATATAGATATAGGTACAAAATTCCTATTAATGCGCCTAAGCTAAATCGCATTCTAGGTGCCCAAAAGGAACTTTTAGAAAGTACAGAACTTGCAAAGCTACTTGCTATGACAAATGCAATTAATATAAACCATAATACAGTCTGTTTTCCACTTTTCTTTTTATACTTTTCTACAATCGTAATTACTGCTATTATTACAGTTATCGATAAAAAGATAAGTAACCAATTTTTGGGTAACATACCGCAAGTGTTTGTTAATGTTTTTGAAATATTAGTTAGAATGGTTAAAATATTTTCAAAAATATTGGTACTTAATCTGTTTTGAGTAGTATGAAAATAGGTAGTAAATACTTTTACACAGCCTAAGTTTACTAGCCCTGCTATTACCACTAATCCCCCGCTTAATATTACATCTCTTACTATATAAATCACTCTATCTCTATTTTTGAAAATCGAATATAATAAAACTAAAACAAGAAAAAATCCGACAGTTCCTTGGTAACATA
>CAOXTD010000015.1:15374-28716 GCA_948560265.1 uncultured Clostridia bacterium
TTCCACTAATTACACAGAAAGCGCTTTTCCAAAGATAGCCTTTTTTTCTATCTACTAGTATATTAGCGCCTATGGTATATAGTAAAAGGCTTACCGCCATAACAATACACTCTATAAAATATAGTTGTTCTAGATACATAAAATTAAAAATAGTTACATAACTAAGGACTAATACTAGTATTTCTATCCATTTATTCTCTATTTTTCTATATCTCTCTATGCTATTTTTTAATAAGATAACCACCACACACGATAGTACAATTGCTACCAATAAGGTACCTATAACGTAAGCTATGATTGGAATATTTAATTTTAAAACTAGTAAATTTAACAATCCCATTATCATTCTTCCGTCTGAAAAGGAATTATCCATAGAATATCCTTCTAACCCCTTCTCTATAATGTTATAAGTGTCTGGTATATAATGTCCTTGTAAAAAAGGAAGAAAGATAAGGCAAGTAAATACTATTAAAATGAAACATATTAAGATGTCTTTTTTGTATTGTGCTAATTTTGGCTTTTGCTCCATATTTTTGTTTTATCCTTTCTATATTGCATTTTGCAATAGTATATCATATTTGTTCCTATTTTTCTTAATATTTCAATAAATAGATTAATTTTTCAAATTTCGCTTGTGTTTCCCCAAATAGTATGCTACAATAACCTTGGCTTTAGAAATAGAGCTTAAATGAATTTAATTATTTTATCGACTATTTCCCTTCTTGATTATGATATTAAAAAGGTTCAATGGGTCAAAAATATTAAATGTCAAAAATTAAGAAGGAGGTACTTCCAAATGGCAGACAAAACTTTAGTATGTAAAGATTGTGGAGCTGAATTTGTTTTCACAGAAGGTGAACAACAATTCTACGCTGAAAAAGGTTTTACAAATGAACCTCAAAGATGCCCAGAATGCAGAAAAGCTAGAAAAGCTCAAAGAAGAAATTTCAATAACGAAAATAACTAATAAAAAAACCTGTTACTCTTAAGTAGCAGGTTCTTTTTTATTGTGCAAGCCACAAAATTCTTATATTGCTTCTTTATCATTATGGCTATATTTTAATTTTGTTGCCATTCCTCCCCTTATATGTCTTTCCGCCTTGTTTTCGTCTAATATTTCTCGTACTTTGTTTGCTAATATTGGATTTATCTTAAGTAGTCTTTCACTAACATCTTTGTGTACTGATGTTACTTTCCAGAGCGGTTGGATTTTTGTTATCTAGAGTTGTTCTTTGGAGTGGGGGGCGATTACTAATCGCCCCTACATTAGTTTCGGTTTCATTAAAATTAGTTATAACAGTTGGGGTACTGCCTATTTCATTTAATAATTTTAATCTTACTTCTACATTTGAGTCACTATCTACTTCGATTACATCTATAATTGTTTTTAGCATTGCATTTGTAATTGTTTTGTTATTTAAAATATCATCTACTGTGCTAATTGTTTTAGATAATTCCTTTTCTAGTCCATCTTTTTCTTTTATTTCTGATGTAATTAGTTTTAATTCTCGCTCTAATCTTGCAATATCTTCATTTAATGGGTTTGTATATTTCTTTAATTCTTGTATATTGATTACTTCGTTTTGGAACATTTCCATATATTTTTGCTTTTTACTAGTTACCTTTTCTATTTCTTTCAAAAGGCTTTCTTCACTTCGTTCATTGTTTTCCCTTAATTTAGTAATCTTTTCAAATTCTTTTTCTACGGCTTTCATAAAGTTCTTTTTGTTAGAAATAATGCTTTTTAGATATTCTTTAATAGCATTTAAAAGCTCTTCTTCATCTATTACTGTTGTATTAGGGCAATGATTTACACCCATTGAGTTTCTTCCACTACATACCCATCTTATATATTCTGGTCCATCATTTGTGTATTTTCTTCTTACTCTTCTAAATGAATAACCACAATGTTTGCAATATATAAGTGTGCTAAATACATATTCTGTTTTTTCTCTTTTGTTATTCAACTTAAATTCATTTGACCTCTGTAGTAAAATATCTTGTGCTCTATTAAATAATTCATCTGATATAATTCTCATTTCTGGTTTTTCTACTACTATCCATTCTTCTTCTGGTAAATCTTTTCTTGTTCCTGTTATAAAGTCTGTTACTTCTGATTTTTTATTGGTTACTCGCCCTGTATAGATTGGATTTTTAAGCATTCTTACGATAGAAGTTTGTACCCATTTTGATTTTGTTTTTTTGGTTCTTATTCCTCTATCATTTAAATCCCATGCAATTTTTGTTGTTCCAATTCCTTTATATACATAGCTTTCAAATATCTCTTTTACAATTTTTGCCTCTTCTTCGTTTATTTTTAAAGTATATCTTTCATCTGGTATTTTGTCATATCCAAAAACAATGTTAGGAACTCTTCCTTTTTTAGCAGTAATGTCTTTTCCGAATTTAACCCTTTTAGACATATTAGCACTTTCTTGTTGTGCCATTGCTCCTAAAATAGTCAATATAAATTCAGAGCCACCTTCCATTATTTCGCCATTGTTTAAGAAATCAACTTCGATTCCATAAGATTTTAGTTCTCTTATACTTTGTAGTAAATCTACTGTATTTCTTGCAAAACGGCTAACATCTTTTACTACTACTTTATCGAATTTCTTTGTTTTGGCATCTTGCATCATTTGTTGGAACTGCTTTCTGTGTTTTATTTGTTTCCCTGATATTCCTTCATCTGCATATAGCTTGTACAATTCATAACCATTCTTTTTTGTAAATTCATTAAAAAATTCTATTTGTTTTTCAAATGATTCTACTTGTGATTCTTTTTCAGTTGATACTCTTGCATATGCTGCAATTTTCATAACACCACTACTTTCCTTTTATTGTTATCTGTAACTTTTGTTTCGTTCTGTTACATTTTAGCATATTAATTGCAAAAAAGCAATAAAAACATAAAAAACTACTCCTATATTTAGGAATAGTTTTAATATTTTATTTTATTCGGTTTTAATTCATACTCTAAAGAATATTCATCTAACTCCATCTGATATATTGGTATATTTAATGTATATGCAATGTCAAATAGTCTCTTTTTGTTCATTTCATGGCATTTAGCGCCAATATAAATTGCTGATGGAATTGCATCAGTGTACTCTCCTACACTAGGCAAATTTATTACTAACCTTATTTCCTTTTCATATGACCAACTTTTATGTTTTAATAAGCTATAATACATTGAAACCCAAATAATTAAAAGATTATCAACTTTTATTTCTTTTATATTTTTCTTTTTAGCTTCTTCTTTTAACTGTAAAATTTCTTCTACTATATTTTCCATTATATTTGAAATATCAACTCTTTTATCTGTATATTGTACTGGAAAACAGCATGACTTCAATAAATGATTTTTCTTATTATTGATATCATACTCAATGCAATATCCTTGATGATTATTGGAATAATGAGCCCACATTGGCATACTATTTACTCCATTCCTTGTAAAACAAGCAATCTTTGATAATTTTGAAAAGTCATCAATTACTTTTCCATTACATTTTTTAAAAATATCGAACTTCATTAAATTTTCTGGTTTGTAAAAAAATGCTTTTGTATCAAATGGATCATTAAATGAACTGGGTTTAGATAAATAAACTTTTTGTTTCACTAAGGTATCTAATTTAGCTTCATTTAATTGGTCATCGTTTGTTAAAGAATAATATTTATATATCTTATCTGGTATATGTATTCTAGTAACTTTATATATTGCATCAGTTATAATTGGATTACTTGGATCTTCTTTTATAAGTTCTATAGCTTTAAAGTAATCCATTGGCATTTCTTCTCTATATTTTTCTACATCAAATCCTTCAGACATTAATACTCCTTACACTTATATTTTATTATATATTTATTTTTCAATATTTTTTAAATCATTTTCAGTGCCACTTTGAGTGTCATTGGCACTGTTAACTCTCTAATAATATATTTTTCATTTCAAGTATATCGTAAAATGGAATATTAATACCTTTCTTAGCTAGTTTTATAACATTCATTGAAGTCTCTATAATTTCTTCTTTTAAAGATTCAGTTATTTCAACATCTTGCATTTTATTTCTATACTTCGCTTCTATATATTCTTCAGTTGTCGGAAAAATATTTTGTATTAGAAATGTTTTTTCTTTTCCTAATACTTTTCCAAAAACAAAGTTATAAACTTTCTTTCTAGTCTTTTTCTTATTCTCATATATATATTTATATTTTTCTACTTTACTTGATATTGGTACAAACCATATTATTTGTTCATTTTCTGGATCATTAAAACAAAAATAACAAGGTCTTTTATTACCATTTTCTTTGTTTTCCATTAATTTATAACCTTTAAATATATCAAAAAATTCATCTTTTATAAAATAAAATTTTCCATTTTCTACTTTCATTTTTACCTCATTTCTAACAAAAAATCTACCTCCGAAAAGGTAGATTTTTATTAACATTTGTCCACCTACGCATTTATTTGTCGGAGGTAGGGCTCCGAGTAACATTTGCACACCTATGCACTTGTACCCCGCAAATAGGGTTGCGGCTAACATTTGATTTGGACAAGATACATTTTGTATCTCTATTATTATATTCATTATAACCTTTTTTATTAACAAAAGTCAATACTTTTTCAAGATTTTCATACGTCTTATCATAAGTCTTTTTATACTATATTTCTAATTCTTCATATTCTATACTGTGAGAATTTTGATAAGCATTTGAATTATAATCAAATATTATCTTATTGTCATTCTCAGCTAAATTATATGCAATAACTCCAGCCATAGCTTGTACTATTTGTTCTTCTGTATTAGGATTACTAAATGTAATATTCAAACTCTTTTTCAAAATTCTCACCAACTTTCTTTTCAATACTATTATTAAAAGTTTAAAAATATTACTTTTAATTTAAAAAGTTACAAGTGGTAAGTTCTATACCCATATGAGATTTGCCCTCATTACTCTTTTTAGAGAATCGCCCCTTTACATCACGTTAGCCAGACGAAAGTTTCATTATCTGTGCTTGTAACTTGCTATTCAATTTTCAATGTACTATTCCATGAATAGAAAATAGATATATTGAAATGCTATTTTCTATCTTGATAAAATCATTATAAGATGCTAAAATAGTGTTGTAAATAGATTTTTACAAGTCTATAGATAAAGTAAAATTTAAAATAACTATATTCTATTTTTGAAAACGGAGGAAATCTTGATATGATTACTAATTTCACACTTAACAATAATAAAATTATAATAAAAAATACTCGGAGAATATTTTGGTGCTATTCGTGATTTTGAATATAATATTGGAGATAAACTATATGAATTTGCTATAATGAATTACGAAGATTTTGATAAATTGAAAACAATGTACACTGGGCTTATAGAACTTGTATGTTATGCTAAAGAAACTGATTCTGAAGATGAGAAGATGGATTGTTTCTTTAAAATGTTTCAAATAGTCAGAGCTTGTTTAGACTTTTCTCCGTATACGCATTTTTATACACAAGTATTGATTGATATAATTATAAAAACATATAATACTAAAGTATTTAGGTCAGATTTATTGTTCAAATCTCAAATTGGTGTTTTTATAGAAAACTCAAAATATTATCCTAGTGATATATTTCGTGAATTAGAAGAAGATGAATATACTACACAGATTTTACTTATGAAATGGGTTCAAGAAATAGATAAAATATCAGATAAAAAACATAATGAATATATAAAATTCTTTGAAACTATGAGAGATTTATTAATAGAAAATTTAATAGAGAAAAAAACGGATTTAAAAGAAAGACTAGAATTGATTAGCAAATATTCTAATAACTCTCTTGTTAGAAATTTAAGTGTGCCTGAAAAATTATTCTTATATGAAACAAAAAGAGTATTTGATATACGCTATGTCAATACTAAACCTGCTCACGCTCTTTTTCTTGATACTAAATTCAAAACTAAATATATATGTGATACAGAATTATCTTTTGAAGAAAGAAGATTAGATGTAGAAAAAATTATAGAAATAATAAAAGAAAAACATATTGTAGCAGAAGAAGTTTATGAATTACAAAATACAGAAGAACAAATTAGATTTGAGTTATTTAAAGTAATTCAAAATAACTTTACTATAAACAAATGTGAAAATTGTGGAAGATTGTTTATACCCACCTCTACTAGTAACAATCCAAATCAAAAAGGAAGGAACGATCAAAAATATTGCAATAACTTATATTTAAATACTGGAAAAACTTGTAAACAAATTGGAGCATTAAATAAACAAAAAGAAAAAGTCAAAAATAGCTTAATTCTAAAGGAATATAATAGAGAATATAAAAGAATGCATGGATTACATTATAATCATTTAAAAGAATTTAAAGAAAAGCAGTTTAAAGAATGGTCTAAAAAAGCTAGACAATTAAGAGATACTTATATGGATGAACAATTAGAAAAGTTTAAAATAGAATTGAAGAAATTAAGTATCACGTATTGGAAAAAATAAAATTCATCAAAAGCGAAAAGGCGATGATAATTATCACCACCTTTTCGTTTTCACTATACAAAAACTTGCAATATTTGGTATAGTTTTTCTTTATCGGAAGATGTAATCTCACTTTTTAAAATCTTTACTATCAATGATATTATCAATGTGTCTTCATCTAAAATGTGATTGTTTTCTTCCTCCATACCAGAATTATCTTCTGGTTCGTTTGTACGGAGTATAAGCTTTACATCTAGAAACTGTAATACGTTTAGAACATTATATAGATTAGGGATATAATCGCTTTTTCTCCATCTACTTATCATTCCTTGACTTATTCCAGCTTCTTGCTCTAATTGTGATTTTGCTATTCCATTAGATTCACATATTTCTTCTATAATCTTTAAAAAATCCTCTTTACTCCGCATTTCTCTTTCTGCCATGATTTTTCCTCCTTATTGAAATATCATATTATATTATATACTAAATTGCACCAATAGTCAACATAATTTAAAGTGTGAAATATTCTTTATCTTTCATATTCCCATTCTTTTTCTCTTTCTTCGTTATTTACTTGCTTTTCAGCATCCAGAGAAATGTTATTCTCTCTTTCAAAATCTTTAATCAGATTATCTTCAGCACCTATATCAAACTTTTTACAAATCCATTTTATGAATTTTCCAATAGTTTCTCTAAATTTATCTACTACTTTGTGTAAATGATTATTTTCTTTTTCCAAACTTTTTATTTTACTTTTATATTTCCACTCTATATCAAATTCCTTTTCTTTATATTCTGTTTTAATATTTTCAACTTGATTATGCAAGGCTTTATTATCAGCAAGTATTGCATCTCTTTCTTTTTGGTATTTTTGAGCCTCATCAATAACTTTAGATTGTTTAGATAATTCTTTATGCAATGATAAGTTATCTTTATATAATTCTTTAATCAAATCATCTTTAGGCTTTATAATTTCTTCTAATATTTTTTCATCTCTTTTTTTGGATAACCTATTTAGTTTAATATCTGTAATATCAGGTGTACTTGGTAATTCTAATTTCATTTCGCTTAAAATTTTCTTTGTATTATCATAATTTGTAATCTTTTTATATTCTTCAATAGTGTAATGTTTTCTTCCTGTATCTTCAATAAACATTCCTCTTTCTAAATCAAAACCTTTTGACTTAATATGATTGAAATAGGCATCTTGCAGTTTTCTATAACTATCTCGACCTTTCCAAAAATCTCTTGCACATATTTTATCAATATTTTTCCCTTCTTTATCTTTTGCATGAACAATAGGAACAAACATTAAGTGCAAATGTGGTGCTCCTTCATCTAAATGTACTACTGCTGCAATTATATTCTTTTCGCCAAGATTTTTATAATTGCAAATAAATTTATAACATTCTTCAAAATATCTTTTTGTTTCTTCTTCTCCAATTCTATCAAAGAAACCTTGATCAGAAGTAAATATCATTTGGCACATTACTATGCTATTACTTCTAATATGTCCTTCTATATTGTTTTCTTTTATATATTTATCAAATTCTTTTGTATAGTTTTATAAGTTCCCACAAACATATTTGTACTAGGTTGTGTATTTTCTAATATATATATCAAAATATCTACCTGTTTACTTTCCACAATTCCTAATACTGGTAAAAAATCTCCTAAATATAATTTTCAAAAATTCTTTTGCCCATATACTTTTTTAGTAATCTGATCTACTTCAATAATCTCTCCTGTTTCTTTATCTATCAACTCTTTTCTTCTTGTACCAATTAATGTTTTTGTTTTTTCTATATATTCAACTCCCATCATTCAAACCTCCTCAAATTTAAAATAAAATACTACATTATAGTGAAGTAAACACTAAAGTGTAGTAAAGTGTGTAAAATGTTTATAAATACTAATATCTCAACCAAAAAAGACTTTTTTATAAAATAAAACTCTTTTCTAATATAAAACTGCAAAAAAATAAGTCCTAAAATTTTACTTTTAAGACTTACATTTTTATTATTTATTTAATTACCAACCCTAACTTCACAATAGGATTTTTCTCTGCTAAGAAAACTCCTTTTATTTCAATACTTTCTGGAATAACTCGTCCATTTTTCTTACCGTTCTTTAGTGTTACTTCTGTGTGTACAGTACTTTTACTTACTCCAAAT
Organism: uncultured Clostridia bacterium; assembly: GCA_948560265.1. Taxonomy (GTDB): domain Bacteria; phylum Bacillota; class Clostridia; order TANB77; family CAG-508; genus CAG-273. The sequence goes on from CAOXTD010000015.1 coordinate 24,027, forward strand.
TTTCTAGCTGCTCCTCTAACAGTATCTTTACTATCTATAATATAGTGTGCTAAATTAATTGCTCTCTCTTCAATTGAACTATTCTTTTCCAAATGAAAAACCCCCTTAAAATACGCTGTTTTGTACATTGTATTCTATGAGGGGTTGTATTAGAACTTTGGAAGTTTAACATTTCCTCTTTTTATTTTTATTAACTTTCGACATTTAATGTCATTTTTTGTCGAAAGTTGTTATATTTTTTATTTAACTTTCATTTCCTATTTTTTTCCAACTTTTCTAAACTTTTCTGCTTTATTTTTCGCATATTTTATCATTTTTGCTTCACAATAATAGAAAGATATTATATCACATTTATTTATTAATTTTAACTCTTCTGTTTCTGTGAAGTTTATTAAATAAATGCTATATATAAATCATAATATATAGGTGGAGGGAAAAATATGGCACTTGATTATACCATTATTGGGGAAAGATTAAAGAAAGCAAGAACTGATAAAAAAATGACACAAGAAAGACTAGCAGAAAAACTAGATGTTTCAATTGCATTTTTAAGTAGAATCGAAAGAGGAAATTCTCATGTTAATCTAAAAAGATTAAGCCAAATCTGTGAAATTTTAGGAGTTTCTGAAGGATATATTTTAAATGGTGCATCCAGTAATTCAGAAAATTACCTAACTTCTGAATTTAATGATATTTTAAATAGCGTTTCTCCTGAAAAGCAAAAGTTGATTTATAAAATTGCTAAAGTCATTTGTGAGGAAGAATAATTTTATTAAAAATACGGCATACTAAGGTAAGAAAGGTACTTTCTTGCCTTTTTATTTTAGCTTGTACGGAGCTTTTTAGCGCTTCGCTCAAAAATTCCTACAATCTAGAAAAAAATGTTGCTAATTGTCACAAGTTATGATATGATAAGTAAGATATGGATTAGGTATTTAAATATCTATCTTTCATGTCAAATGATTATAAAATTAAAAAGGAGGCTTTTTTATGGACTTTAAACAATGGGACAGTTTTAATAAACAAGGCGAATGGACAAAAGAAATTGATGTAAGAAGCTTTATTCAAGCTAACTATACACCATATGAGGGTGATAGCAGTTTCTTAAGTGGTCCAACTGAAAAAACAACAAAATTATGGGATAAGGTTTTAGACCTATATAAGAAAGAAAGAGAAAACGGTGACGTATTAGATGTAGATACAAAAACTCCATCTGGTGTTAATCGTTACGCAGCTGGATATGTTGACAAAGATTTAGAAGAAATCGTTGGTTTCCAAACTGACGCACCACTAAAAAGAGCAATTATGCCAAATGGTGGTATCCGTATTGTAGAAAAATCATGCGAAAGCTATGGATATAAAGTAGATGAAAATATAGCCCATATTTACCATGATTTAAGAAGAACTCACAATGACGGTGTCTTTGCAGTTTATACACCTGAAATTAGAGCAGCTAGAAGCTCACACTTAATTACTGGTCTTCCAGATGGTTATGGACGTGGAAGAATTATTGGTGATTACAGAAGAGTGGCCTTATATGGTGTAGATGCTTTAATTGAAAGCAAAAAAGAAGAATTAAGTCTTTTAGATAGAGATGAAATGACAGAAGATTTAATCCGTCAAAGAGAAGAAGTTTATGATCAAATTTTAGCTTTAAATGATTTAAAAGCTATGGCTCAAACTTATGGATTTGATATTTCTCAGCCTGCTAATACAGCTAAAGAGGCTATTCAATGGTTATACTTTGGATATTTAGGCGCTATTAAAGATCAAAATGGTGCTGCCATGAGTTTAGGTAGAACTTCTACTTTCTTAGACATCTATATTGAAAGAGATATTAAAAATGGAAGCTTAACAGAAGAAACTGCTCAAGAATTAATTGACCAATTTGTTATGAAATTAAGAATGGTTCGTTTCTTAAGAGCTCCTGAATACAATGCCCTATTTAGTGGTGACCCAGTATGGGTAACTGAAAGTATTGGTGGTATGGGAGTTGATGGAAGAACTTTAGTTACAAAAAATAGCTTCCGTATGCTTCATACTTTAGTAAACTTAGGACCAGCTCCAGAACCAAACTTAACAGTATTATGGTCTACTCGTCTACCAGAAGGATTTAAAAAATTCTGCTCAGATATTTCTATTAAAACATCTTCTATTCAATATGAAAATGATGATTTAATGAGAGTAACTTTAGGAGACGATTATGGTATTGCATGCTGTGTTTCAGCTATGAAAATTGGTAAACAAATGCAATTCTTTGGAGCAAGAGCAAACCTTGCAAAAGCTCTACTTTACGCTATTAATGGTGGTAGAGATGAAAAGAGTGGAAAACAAATTACACCTAAATTTGCACCAATTACTTCTGAATATTTAGATTATGATGAAGTAATGGAAAAATTTGACCATATGATGGAATATTTAGCAAAAACTTACGTAAAAGCTTTAAATATGATTCACTATATGCATGACAAATATTCTTATGAAGCATTAGAAATGGCTTTACATGATAAAGAAAGAGATATTTTAAGAACTATGGCTTGTGGTATCGCAGGGTTCTCAGTTGCAGTTGATTCTTTATCTGCTATCAAATATGCTAAAGTTAAAGTTATCCGTGATGAAACAGGATTAGCTGTTGATTATCAAGTAGAAGGTGACTTCCCTAAATACGGAAATGATGATGACAGAGTTGATGATATGGCAGTTGAATTAACAAAAACATTTATGAAAAAAGTAGAAAAACATGCAACTTACAAAAATTCAAGAGCTACAATGTCTATCTTAACTATCACATCTAATGTAGTATATGGTAAAAATACAGGTTCTACACCTGATGGTAGAAAAGATGGTGAACCATTTGGACCTGGTGCTAACCCACTTCATGGAAGAGATACTAACGGTGCTTTAGCTGTTATGAACACAATTGCTAAATTACCTTATGAATATTCAGAAGATGGTATTTCTTATACTTTCTCTATCACACCAGGAACACTTGGAAAAGATGAAGAAACAAGAGTAAACAACTTAACAAGTATGTTAGATGGTTTCTTTGCACAAACTGGACATCATATCAATGTCAATGTATTTGATAGAGCATTACTAGAAGACGCTATGGAACATCCTGAAAAATATCCACAATTAACCATTCGTGTATCTGGTTATGCAGTTAACTTTACAAAATTAACAAGAGAACAACAATTAGACGTTATTCATAGAACAATTCATGAAAGAATCTAATTTGTCATGTTGGGGACGTTCCTTTTCCTGACAAAAGTGTCAGGTTGGGGACACACCTCAAATAATAGGAGTAAATGATTATGAACGCACGAGTACACTCATTTGAATCCTTTGGAACAGTAGACGGACCTGGTATCAGGTTCGTCATGTTCTTACAAGGATGCGCTTTAAAGTGTAAATACTGTCATAACCGTGATACTTGGGATCGTCGTTGTGGTACAGAATACTCTTTAGAGGATATTTTAACTAAAATTGAAAAATATAAAAATTATTTTAAACCTTCTGGTGGAGGTGTAACTATTAGCGGTGGCGAACCATTATTGCAATTAGACTTTTTATTAGAACTTCTCCCTATTTTAAAGGAAGATGGTATTCATGTTGCTATTGATACTTCTGGAAGTTTCAATTTGACAGAAGATATTAAAAAAGTGATTGATTTAGCAGATTTATTTTTATTAGATATTAAATGTATTAATGATGAAATTTGCAAAGAATTGACAGGAGTTTCTAATAAGCAAGAAATTGCTTTTGCAGAATACTTAAATAGTATAGATAAGCCAATGTGGATTAGACAAGTATTAGTCCCTGGTATTACAGACCACGAGGAAGATTTGCTAAAGTTAAAAGAATTTTTAACTAGGTTATCTAATGTAGAAAAAGTAGAAGTCTTGCCTTATCACGATATGGGACGCTTTAAATGGGAACAATTAGGCTTAAAATATGAATTAGATGGTGTACCTGCTGCCACATCAGAAGATGTGGAAAGGGCTAAGAAGATTTTGGGTTTATAGCAAAAAAAGACGAGTAAAAAACTCGTCTTTTTTTGCTATTCCATTATATCTCCATCCTTTGTTATTCTTTCACAACCTTTTTAAGTCCAAACGTAATAAAATAAATGATACCTGAAATTAACACTATCATAGGCCCTGTTGGAATGTTCCAATAATAAGACATAATTAATCCTGTTATACCTGAGAATAGTGAAAATAGTACTGATATCAAATGATAACTCCTCATATTTTTCGCAATATTTCTACTAGAAGCTGCTGGCAAAATGAGTAATGAGTTAATGAGTAAAATACCTATCCAACGAATGGAAATCATAACAATAATTGCAATTAAAACTACAAAAATATTATCAATTAATTTTGTATTGACTCCTCTACTTTTTGCTAAAGTAGAATTAATACTAGTTACATTTAGCTTATTAAAGGTAAAATACCAAAACACACCTACTGCAATGAAAGCGAATAATAGATATAAAATTTCACTATTGCTAATACTTAAAATATCCCCTACTAAGTAACTAGAATATTTATTAAAATTACCACTTTGAGCTAGCATTGCTAACCCTAAGGCAATCGCAATAGAAGAAAATACACTAATAATGGTATCTGCTCCATAATTGGTTTTGTTCTTTACAAAGTTTAGTAGCAGTGCAAATACAATCGCAAAG
>CAOXTD010000015.1:28745-42112 GCA_948560265.1 uncultured Clostridia bacterium
TTCATATTTGAAATGCCTAGTACCATTCCTATGGCAATTCCTGTTAATGCAGAGTGCCCTAGTGCATCAGAAAAGAAAGCCATTTTGTTATTTACTATCATTGTGCCTAATATGGCAAAAATCGGTGAAATTAAAATAATGGCAAGAAAAGCATTTTTCATAAACGCATATTCCATAAATTCAAATGGCAAAATTGTTTCTAATATTCCATAAATTGCTTCCATTTCTTCTCCTTTTGTCGCACTTGGGGACACATGTCGCATAAACTAACGTCCCTAAGTGCGACATTTGACATTTTATTCGAACCTCTCTCTAAATTCTTTACTATTAAATACTTCTTCTGGTATTCCTTCCTTAATCACTTCTTTATCTAACAAAATAACTCTATCTGCATATTTTCTTACTAGTTCTAAATCATGTGAAACGAGTAAAATCGACATATCATATTTTGCTTTTAAGTTATTAACTAATTCGTAAAAATCTCGTGTTCCGTTTTTATCAATTCCTGAAACTGGTTCATCTAAAATCAATAAATTAGGTACTGGTTTTGTTGCAATGGAAAGCAATACTCTTTGTAACTCTCCTCCTGATAAGTCTCCAATGCTTTTGTCAATTAATCTTTCTGCTCCAAATAGTTTGAGCTGATTTTTGATTTCTTGATAAATCTTTTTATCTTTTTTTAGAAAGACTGGTATATGGCAAATGCAAGAAGCAAATAAGTCATACACTGTTGTTGGCATATGTCTTTCTATATTAATTGATTGTGGCACATATCCAATCTTTATTTTTTTTGCTACATTTTCTTTCATATCCATAAAAGTAATGTTTCCTGTATGCTCTACTTCCCCTAAAATTGCCTTAAGTAAAGTAGACTTTCCTGCCCCATTTCGTCCAATGATAACAGTTAACTGCCCACAATGGATATGAATATTAACATCTTTTAAAATAACTTCTTTTCCAAACTTCACACCTATATGGTTGATTTTGGTGCAGTGCAATCCACATGCAGCTGACTGTTCCATTTGACTTCCTCTCTTTCTATATTCCTTTTAAAATTTCTAAATTTTCTTTCATGATTTGAAGATAACTATTATTTTCCTCACTTCCTGTTAGTCCTGATTGTAACTCATATATCTTTGCACCTGTTTCACTTGCTAAAGTTTGTGCACTCTTTAAATTATCTTCCTTATCTACTAAAATACTTTTGATGTTTTCTTTTTTCATAATTTCAATAAGTTCTTTCATTTTTTCTGCTGATAAAGAACTTTCTTCATGATTTGTTTCAACAGATATTATTTCTAAACCAACCTCTTTTGCTAAATAACTAAATGCCTCATTTAAGCAAATTGCTTTTTTATCATTTAAGTTTGCTAATTCTGTTTGATATTCTTTTTGCAATTTTTTTAGTTCTTTGATGTAATTCTCTTTATTTTTCTCATAAACTTCTTTATTCTCTGGATTAGCTTCACTTAAGCTTTTTGCTATTTCTTCTACTTGCATCATATAGTTAGAAAGGCTTGTCCAAATATGGTTATTTACTTCCCCATTTTCTTCTATTTTACTAATAATATTTTTACTACTATCAATAATTTTAATTTCAGAATAAGTATTCAATATCTTATCCATAAAATTTTCTATTCCTAATCCATTTTGTACAACCACATCTGCTTTTTCTAGTTTTTTCATGTCTGTTGTGCTTAAAGTGTAGTCATGTAAACAGCCTACGTTCCTATCTGCCATATTTACTATCTCTATATTTTGCGCATCTTGCGTAATATTCTTTGTCATCATCCAAATAGGATAAAATGTAGTTACTATTTTAAATTGTCCTTCACTATTTTCTTTTGGCTCTCCTATTCTTTTTCCTATAATACCAATAACTAGTATACAAGCTAAAATAACTAGTATTAGAATTCCAATTTTCTTCTTCATAACTTGTCCCTTTCTTATTTGCTTATCATATCACAAATATCCATTTTTTTCAAGTCCACAAAATCCTTAAGCTTTCTTTAAAATTGCCCTTACCACATTGACTTATTGCCTATTTTGCAGTATGATATAGGGAGCAATTTAAAGGAGTTATGATAAAATTTATGTTATGTTCAATTTGTAATAAAAATCAAGCTGTCATTTTCATTAACAAGCAAGGTGAAGATGGCAAACAAAAAATGGAAGGATACTGTTATGAATGTGCAAAAAAGCAAGGTATCAATCCTATGGAATCTTTAATGAAACAAGCAAATCTTTCCGAAAAAGATTTGAATGATATGACAAAACAAATCGAAACTATGATGTCTGATTTAACACAGAATATGGATGTGGATAGCCTTTCAGAGCAAATGGAAGATATGGACATGGACGATTTAAGTGAAGAAAAAACACCTATCCAATTTGGTGCTATTCCCTTAGGTTCTATTTTCTCTGGTATGTTTGGGAATTCTTCTTCTGAAGAGGCTGCTGAAGATGCTAATACTTCTTCTAATAACACCTCTAGTGAGAAGAAAAAAGTCAAAGTAAAAAAAGAAAAAGACAAACGTCGTAAATCTTTAGAAACTTTTGGCACTAACTTGACTCAAAAAGCCAAAAATGGTCAGTTAGATATGGTTGTAGGCAGAGATAAAGAAATTCAAAGAATGATACAAATTCTAAATCGCCGTAGCAAGAACAACCCTTGTTTAATTGGTGAGCCCGGCGTTGGTAAAACTGCTATTGCACAAGGTTTAGCCATTAAAATTGCCACTGGCAAAGTTCCTGCTAAGTTGTTAAATAAAGAAGTATATTTAATTGATATGACAGCAGTTGTTGCAGGTACTCAATTTAGAGGTCAATTTGAGGCTCGTATGAAGTCCATTATTGACGAGTGCAAATCTTTAGGAAATATCATTTTAGTCATTGATGAAATTCACAATATTATTGGTGCAGGTGATGCTGAACATTCTATGAATGCAGCAAACATTTTAAAACCTTCCCTATCTAATGGTGAAATTCAATTAATTGGAACTACTACTTTAAAAGAATATCGTAAATATATTGAAAAAGATAGTGCTTTAGAAAGAAGATTTCAACCAGTAATTGTAGAGGAACCTTCTGTTACAGATTCTATTGATATCTTAGAAGGTATCAAAAAGTATTATGAAGATTATCACAAAGTAAAGATTTCTAATGATGTCATTAAACAAACTGTTGTTATGTCTGAAAAATATATTCATGATAGGTTTTTACCTGATAAAGCCATTGACATTTTAGACGAAGCTTGTTCTCGTATCAACTTAAATAACAAAGAACTATATGAATTAGAAGTATTGAAAAATCAATTAAAAGCAGTTCAAGAAGAAAAAGAAGAAGCTGCCCAAGCAGATTCTACTGAAGACTACCAAAAAGCTGCTGAATTAAAAACCAAAGAATGTAGCTTAATGGAGCAAATTGATGAATTGAATAAAAGGTTAAAATTAAAGAGTTTAACTGTGCAAGATATTGCAGAGGTTATTGAAAGTTGGACTAAAATTCCAGTTAAGAAAATTACAGAAGCTGAAACACAAAAACTCTTGAACTTAGAAGAAAACTTACACAAAAGAGTCGTTGGACAACAATCAGCAGTAGAAGCAGTTTCAAGAGCTATTCGTCGTAATCGTGCTGGATTAAAAAGTACGAAAAGACCACCATCATTCATCTTTGTAGGACCTACTGGTGTTGGTAAAACAGAACTTGCGAAATCACTTAGTTTTGAAATGTTTGGCAAAGAAGATGCCATTATCCGTATTGATATGTCTGAATATATGGAAGGGCACTCTACCTCTAAGCTAATTGGTTCGCCTCCAGGATATGTAGGTTATGATGATGCAGGACAATTAACAGAAAAAGTAAAACGCAATCCTTACTCTATTGTTTTGTTAGATGAAATTGAAAAAGCACACCCTGATGTGTTCAATATTCTACTTCAAGTATTAGATGATGGACGCTTAACAGATAGTCAAGGAAATACCGTTAGTTTTGAAAATACAATCTTAATTATGACTTCTAATGCTGGTTCTAACCAGAACACTAATTCCATTGGTTTTGGCGGGTCTAGAATGGATCAAAATAAAGTGATGGATAGTTTAAAAGAAACCTTTAGACCTGAGTTCTTAAACAGAATTGATGAAATTGTTATCTTTGAGCAATTACATCAAGAACAGTTATTACAAATTGTAGATTTAATGTTAGAAGATACTAAAAAAGCTTTAGCGGATAAAGATATTACCCTGGTAGTATCTGAGCCTGCTAAAAAGTTCTTATTAGAAAAAGGAACTGATATCAAATATGGTGCAAGGCCTTTGAGAAGAGCCATCCAGAGATATTTAGAAGATGAGTTATCTGAAAAAATATTACGTAAGGAACTTTTGAATAGTCAAACTGTCACCATTGATTTAGAAGAAAACCAATTGACATTTTCAGTAAAAACTGTAAATTAATCGATTAATCATGAGTCGCTATATGATAAGGAGAAATAGTTATGGCAAAGCATATACCCAATATTTTAACAGTAGCAAGATTTTTCTTAATACCATTTGTTATTTACGCTTTAGTAGTAGATAATTATCTGATGGCCTTTATCTTTCTTACTATTTCTGGTTTAACAGATGTATTAGATGGTTTTATTGCTAGAAAATTTAATTTTATTACCAATTTTGGAAAGCTAATAGACCCTTTAGCAGATAAGGCAACACAAATCTCTGTATTAATTGCCTTAATGCTAAAGAATATCATTCCATTTTGGATGATTGCCATTGTTGCTTTAAAAGAAGCTGCAATGATAGCAGGTGCCTCTTTCCTATATGGAAAAGAACTAGTCGTTTCTAGCAAATGGTATGGTAAACTATCTACTGTTCTATTCTATATTGCCATTGTATGTTCTTTTGGTATTAAATATTGGAACACGATTGCAGAAAATCCTGCAAATTCAGTAGGTCCACTTCCACAATTTGATATGTGGATTTACTACTTAGCTATTGCAGCTACTATCTTCTCTCTTGTTATGTATTACATTACTTTTTATAGACAAGGATATTTGAAAAAAGAAAATTTAAAAATTGAAAACAAAAATTAAACCAAAAGTGTCAGGTTGGGGACGTTCCTTTTTCTGACACTTTTGTCAGGTTAGGGACACACCTCTATCATTTATCTTCAAGGTATGTCCCCAGTATGACAGTTTTGTCAGAAAAAGGAACGTCCCCAACCTGACACTCATTCAAAATCTTCTAGCACAGAATGCAATTGGTCATCACCAATTGCTTTAATTCCTTCTTTTACTTTGATTAAATCTTCTTCTGTTAAGTATCTTGTTGCAATGTCTGTATCTTCTTTCCATGTCTCCTCTCCTGTTTCATCTATTGTGTAAATTCCTAACACCTCTCCATGTTCTTTTACAATATAATGCATTCCACAATATCCCTCTTTTTCTTGTGATACAATGATTTCATTATTGGTAAGGCTTTCTATTTTCCAATCTGTATATTGTTCTTTTACTTGCTCTTCTGTGAAGTTTATCCATTCTTCTGGAATTTCTTTGATTTCTTTAATAAAATGGTCACAGCCTTTAAAGTATTGTTTTTCTGTAATCGTACAATTCGGAGAAAGTTTTGTTTCTGCTATAGAAGTAGATATTACTTCATTTTCTATTTGTTTTTCATTTTGATTTTGTTCCAAATTTGCTAATTGTTTTGTTCCTATATTACTATCTTTTGTTTTATCTTTTTCATAAAAGTATACTCCTGTTATGACTCCTATCAAAAATAGGAACATAATACCAATAGCCATCACTATTTTCCAACCTGTTCTCATACTTAACTCAACTCTCTTTCTCTATATCCATTTCTAAACAGAAATGGATATTCTATCATTTAATTTTAGTATGAGAATTTCTGGTAATAATTATTCATCTATTTTAAAAAAATATTGTAAGCTTTATCAACTTACAATATCTTTCTTTTTGGTACAATGTATTAAACTTCTAAATAGTTATAGGCACAAGCACGAATTAAGCGATTTGTTATTGCTAATCCTAACTCTTTGTCTCCTACTCCCTCAATAATAACTAAATCCACTTGTTCTTTGTCTACTTTTCTTAAAAGAGTAAAAATATTTTTGGCAACTTCTTCTAAAGTCTCTCCCACATTCCATTTTCTTTCTGCTAGATAACTATCCAAATGTTCTTTTCTTCCTATTACTAATACCTTTTTATTTTCTTGTTGCATCTGATTTGTCACTTTATTTATTTCATTTATCATTTTTTCTTCATTTTCACTGTATATCATCATGCATTTTGTATTTGGTGCATAGTGGCGATATTTCATTCCTGGTGAACTAACTATTTCATTTTGTTCTACTCTTCCTAAAACATGTTTATCTACCTCTACTTCTTCTGCTACTTCCTCAAGTTGCTCTTTTGTAATTTTTCCTGGTCTTAGAATATTAATTTTATTATCCTCTACTTTAATAACAGTAGATTCTAATCCTATATCAGTCAATCCACCATCTAAGATATATTCTACTTTTCCATCTAATTCTGTTATAATATCTTCCACTTTGGTTCCACTTGGTTTTCCTGAAACATTTGCACTAGGAGCAGCAATTGGCACGCCTGCCTTTCCAATTAACTCTTTGGCAATTCCATTACTTGGCATACGAACTCCTACTGTATCTAAGTTCGCAGTTACAATATTAGGGATAACTTCTTTACTCTTTCTCTGAAAAATGATTGTTAGAGGTCCTGGCCAAAACCTTTGAATTAGTTTTCTTTCTAAATCTCCAATACTTTCTACAATATCTTCTACCATTTGCATATTTGACACATGTACAATTAATGGATTATCCTGTGCTCTTCCTTTTGCTATAAAAATTTTCTTGACTGCTTCTTCATCTAAAGCATTTGCACCTATTCCATATACTGTTTCTGTTGGAAATAGCACTAGATTCCCTTTTGCAATCTCTCTTGCTGCTTCTTCTATTTCCTCTTCTTTTATTTTTTCTTTTTGATCTGAATATTTTGAAATCATATATTTCTGCTCTTTTCTTCTTATTATTTAATGGCTATTATATCACATAACTTATCATATTGCTATATATTATAATCAGATTATGTACTTGCCATATTTTTCCATTTATGTTATAATGTGTTCGCTTGAGCAAAATCGCTCGCATTTTTTTATGTTTGGGGGTATCTTGCATGACCTTTGACCTTCGGGATCCAGCAATTATTCATAGAATAATTGAAGCTGCTGATCCTCAAAACTTTGACTACAAGGAGCACTACGAATTATTTTCCCAGCAACAAACATTTATTATTACTGATTCTATTCGTACATTAACCATTTTAGCTATTTCAGCAAAACCTTTCAATCTTTATACTGATCTTTTTAAAGATTGGATGGTTAAAGCTGCTACACCTCTTGCTTTTCACAGATTAATGGATAATGCATCAGTTGTATTTTGTTCTGACTGGACTATTCAAGTTCATTCTTGTGTAAAGGGAGATACGGTTTTGGCAGTCAGCAAGTCTGGTGTTTTTGAGAATCTCAAAAATCACCTCTAATGAAGGATGTGGTATATCCTTAGGTCAACTCTTACGAGTTGACCTTTTTTATTTACTTTTTTTGTCTTTCCTCTTTCATTTCCCTACAAAATACGATATAATAAGGCTACTAATGTAAGGAGATGAAAGTAAATGGGATATAACTTTAAAGAAATTGAAAAAAAATGGCAAGATAAATGGTACTCGGAAGGAACCTTTTATGCCAAAGAAAACTCAAATCAAAAAAAGTGGTATGGATTAATTGAATTTCCTTATCCATCTGGGCAAGGTCTTCACGTTGGTCATCCACGTAGTTATACAGCCTTAGACATTATCGCTAGAAAAAAACGTATGGATGGATATAATGTACTATACCCTATTGGCTTTGATGCTTTTGGTTTACCTGCTGAAAATTATGCTATTAAAAATCATGTGCATCCTAAGATTACAACTGAAAAAAACATCAATCACTTTAGAGAGCAATTAAAAGCATTAGGTTTTTCTTTTGACTGGTCAAGAGAAGTAGATACCACTGACCCTAATTATTATAAATGGACACAATGGATTTTTATTCAACTATATAAACATGGATTAGCATATAAAACTACTATGCCAATTAACTTCTGTACAGGCTGTAAAGTAGGCTTAGCTAATGAAGAAGTGGTAAATGGCGTTTGTGAACGTTGTGGAAGCCCTGTTGTTCAGAAAGAAAAAAGTCAATGGATGCTTAAAATTACAGAATATGCACAAAGACTAATTGATGATTTAGATGAAGTAGATTTCTTAGATAAAATTAAGGCACAACAAATCAACTGGATTGGTAGAAGTGAAGGTGCTGAAGTAAAATTTAAAATTGCTGATTCTGATAAAGAATTAGTAGTTTACACTACAAGACCTGATACTTTATTTGGTGCTACTTACATGGTAGTTGCCCCTGAGCACCCTATGATTAAAGAATTAGAAGGAAAAATTACAAACTTAGATGAAGTAAAAGAATATCAAAGACAAGCAAGTCTAAAATCTGACTTTGAACGTGCTGAACTAAACAAAGAAAAAACTGGTGTAGAATTAAAGGGAATTAAAGCTATTAACCCACTTACAGGAAGAGAAATTCCAATTTGGGCTTCTGATTATGTTTTAATTACTTATGGTACAGGTGCTATTATGGCTGTTCCTTCTCATGATACTCGTGACTGGGAATTTGCACAAAAATTTAATTTACCAATTATTCAAGTTATTGAAGCAAATGATAGTACTATTGAATGTAATATTGAAAAAGGAGCCTTTACAGATGTATCTTCTGGAACTTTAGTTAACTCTGGTTTCTTAAATGGTTTATCTGTAAAAGAAGCTATCCCTACTGTTATTAAATACTTAGAAGAAAAAGGTATTGGTACCAAAAAGGTAAATTATAAATTACGTGACTGGGTATTTTCAAGACAACGTTATTGGGGTGAACCAATTCCAATGGTACATTGTGAAAAATGTGGATGGGTTCCACTTCCAGAAGAAGAACTACCACTTGTTTTGCCAGATATTGAAGATTATGAACCTAGTGAAAATGGAGAATCTCCTTTAGCAAAACAAACTGAATGGTTAAAGACTACTTGTCCACATTGTGGAGGAGCAGCTACAAGAGAAACTGATACAATGCCTCAATGGGCTGGTTCATCTTGGTATTATCTAAGATATATGGATCCACACAATGATAAAGCTTTAGCCTCTAAAGAAGCTTTAGAATATTGGAGCCCTGTTAATTGGTATAATGGTGGTATGGAACACACTACCCTACACTTACTATATTCTCGTTTCTGGCATAAATTCTTATATGACATTGGAGTAGTTCCAACCAAAGAGCCATATGCCAAACGTACTTCACATGGTATGATTTTGGGAGCCAATGGTGAAAAGATGTCAAAATCAAAAGGTAATGTTATCAACCCTGATGATATTGTAAATGAATTCGGAGCAGATACTTTCCGTGTTTATGAAATGTTTATGGGACCATTTGACCAAACTGCACCATGGTCTATGGAAAGCATTCGTGGTTGCGCTAAGTTCTTAGATAGAGTTTGGAATTTACAAGATATGTTAGTAGAAGGAGATACCTACTCTCCTGAATTTGAGAAAATGATGCATCAAGCAATTAAGAAAGTATCTAGTGACATTGAAGAAATGAAATTCAATACAGCAGTCTCTACCTTCATGAGCATGACAAATGAATTCTATCGTGCAAAAAAGATTAATAAAGCAGAATTTAATACTTTCCTACAATTGTTAAACCCATTTGCACCACATATGACTGAAGAACTTTATCAAATTTCAGGAAATGAAAAAACTATTGCTGAGATGCCTTGGCCACAATATGACGAAGCAAAAACAGTAGAAAATACTATTGAACTTCCTATTCAAGTTAATGGAAAGCTAAAATCTACCATTTCTGTTGCAGTTGATAGTTCTGAAGAAGAAGTAAAAGAATTAGTACATGCAAATAGTCAAGTTCAAAATGCAACAGCTGATAAGACAATTGTAAAGGAAATCTATGTAAAGAATAAGATTTATAATATTGTTGTAAAATAATAAAATGTAAGAGAAATTTCATACCGAAGTTTCTCTTTTCAAATTTGTTACACAAATGTCATATAACTGTAAACAGTTTGTCATACATTTTTGTTGTATTATGTTGTATAATGTGTCATAGAATAAAGAAAATTACTAAGGAGAAGCCTAAAAATAGGATGAACATTGAAGCTGAGTTAAGAAAAGATGGTATTGAAATAGTTGGTAGACTAGATACACTAAGTGTTAATACTCTTGCAAAAAGTGCTGCAGAAAAAATCTGTAGAACTTTTCCAAGAGCTCATTTTGTGTCTAGTCAATTATTTATTGAGCTATCTCGCATTCCTATGTATATTGTTCATATGCCAGAAGGTTTTTCGGAAGCAAATTATTTCTATAAAAGTTCTTCTATTTATTTTAAGCAGGGAATTCCTTTAGAAGAATTAGAAAAATTAGCTGTTCATGAGTTTATCCATTACATACAAGAAACGAAAGATGCTAAAGGTACTTTAATTCGTTTAGGTCTTTGTGATTTTACAGAATTTAAAACTTATGGTATGGCTCTAAATGAAGGTGCTGTACAACTTGCAACAGCTAAAGTGCTAAATCAAGAGCCTGATATTGTAAAATATTATCATATTTCGCTTCCAACTACTAGTCCTTCCTATTACCCACTTTTATGCAATCTGGTACAACAGTTAGCTTATTTGGTTGGGAATGACGTGTTATTTGATAGTACTTTATTTAGTAATGATCAGTTCAAAACTCAATTAATTGAAGTTTGTGGTAAAAAACCTTTTATTAAAATTCAAGATAATTTAGATTTTCTGCTAAATACAGAAGAAAAAATTATTAAGTTAAATAATCAACTAATAGAGGACGATTGTGAAGGTACTAAAGCTGAAAAAATCGTAAATAAAATTGATAAATATAAAAGAGATTTAAAAAAGATTTTCATGGAAACTCAAAATATTATCTTTACTACCTATTTTAATAATGAATTTAATAAACTTAGTACAACAGAATCTATTGAGGTCTATAGAGCTAAGCTATATAACTATAAAAATTACATTGGCATTACAGATGGCTATAGTCATTTTAACAATTACTACATTGATAAAATGGTTGCCTTAGAAGATAGATATGAAGCAATTTTAAATAATGTTGCAATTGTTCCTGTAAAAGAATCTAAAATTGCTAACTTATTTAAAATTTTGAGAAATTTATTTTCTTGGAATAAAGAAAGTGAATGGAATAACTAGTAATTGAACATAAAGAGGGTTCCTATTTTAGGATCCCCTCTTTTTTTTCAATATATTTTCTTCAAATTCCACAAAAATTTTTACATGCCCCATGCCCTTATACTTTACAGTCCTCTTAGATGCAAAATCCTGGAGCAACGCCCAGTCGTTCTTTCGCAAGATAAGAGCTGTTTGTGCGACCGTTAGCGAGCACAGCACAAAATACCTTTGCGTTACCCAATTCAGGAGATCGAAGCCACCAGTAGAACACTTCGTTTGAGGTAGATAACCCTTTTATACGGTTCGTGCTGCCCTTATCCCAGTCCTCTGTTGCGTTTTTTTGATAGTACATGTACTGACTTCCCTCGCTTGTAATTGCATATGCATATCCTCCACTTTTATATCCTGCATTTACTACCTCGCTTGCTGCTAATAACCATAAGTAATCATTACATGTCGTTACACTACTTGCGCTATTATATGTTGCAATGTACTTCTTCTTTACTTGTTTTATATAACTTTTATTATTTAAGTTTGCTCCTAAACCTCCAATTGCTCCACTTTGTGTTGCGTTATTATTTGAGTATCCGTTTAGGTCTTTTCTCATCTGTGTTGCTGCCCATCCTCCTGAGTTGGTGTTGTCTCCATTCATGCTCTTAAATGTGTTTCCTGTCATAAAATCTAAAAACTCAAATGAGATACTTGCTTTACTATGATTTCCTCCATAAACCCCTGTATTGACTAAATCATCATGTTTAAATCCTAATACTCTTACTCTTCTATTTGTTCCGTTATATTGTACTGTTGCGATATCGCCTACTCCTATTTTATAGGAACTTCCATTGATAGTTGCTGTTACTTCTGTTGTTGAGCTATTTACTCCTGAAGCATTTGCTATTGCTTGCGCTATTTTATTGATTTGATCCCAAGTGTAAGTTATTGTTGTTGCTGTATGACTTCCTGTTGAAGATCCGCTTACTGCTGGTGCTGGATATTGTACTGTTATTGTACAAGTTGCTGACTTATTACTTCCATCTGATGTTTTTACAGTAATGGTTGCTGTTCCTACTGCTTTGGCTGTTACTAATCCACTACTGCTTACTGTTGCTACTCCTGTATTGCTACTTGTCCACGTTACTCCTTTATTAGACGTATTTGTTGGTGTCACAGTCGCTGTTAATTGTTTGGTTGCTCCTACATTGATTGTTGCTGATGTTGGACTAACTGAAACTCCTGTTGCTAATTGTCTTACTGTCACTGCTCCTGATACTGTCTCTAATCCATTTCCTGCATTATCTACACTTAATACATGTAAATAATACGTTCCTGGTGAACTTGCATTTAAGTTGATTGTTTGACCATTTGAACTAAATGTTCCTCCTGTATAACTACTTGCTGCTGTTCCTATTTTTCCTGATGTTGTGTTATACACCCATTTACAACTTGCTATTCTTATTCCACTTTGTGCATCATTATGGGTTACTTTCGCCGTTACATTTGCTCCTGTATTGCTACTGGTTGCTCCTAATGTGATACTTGCATTACTTGGTGCTGCTGAATCCTTTATCGTTACACTTGCTTCTGAGCCTCCGTTCGTTCCATCCCATAATCTGGCATATACTGTATCATTATGATTTAATCCTGTTACACTTGTTCCTGTTGTCCATGTTCCACTGATTCCATTCTTTTGCCATTGGATTTGTAAGTTTGTTGTTGTACTTAATGTAATACTTGCTTTTCCTCCTGACCATGTTGGGCTACTTGCTATGATATTTCCTGTTGTTAAGTTTCCACTTGCTCCTCCTACTGTTCCTGTCGTTGTATTTAATAAAATTCCTGCTCCTTCATTTTCTGCTTTATCCTTTGTTGTTACTTTAATATCATAACTAGTATTTTGTATTAATCCTGTGAAGGTATAACTTATGTTTGTTCCTGTATAACTTGCTGTTGTTGAATAAGTACTATCTGTTGCTTTCTTGATAAAATAACTATAACTTGGACTTGTTGGCATTCCCCAT
>CAOXTD010000016.1:0-26452 GCA_948560265.1 uncultured Clostridia bacterium
AGAAAAAGGAAAGAGGTATTACATTAATAGCACTTATTGTAACGGTAATAATATTGCTAATATTAGCAGGTGTAACACTTTTTTATGTATTAGGAGATAATGGAATTCTAAAAGTAGCACAAGATGCTAAGAAACAGACAGAAGATGCAATGAAAAATGAACAACAATTATTAGGAGAATTAGCAAACCAGTTAAAAGAAGAATATGGTGGAAGTAATGGAGATAATAACCAGGGAGGAAATACAGAAAATCCACCAATAAAAGATGAGACAATAGCAGACATAGTAGATAAGATACAAGAAGATAATAAAACGATAGAAGATGCAAATGGAAATCCTATAGTAATTCCAGGAGGATTTAAAGTAGTACCGAATTCACCAGAAGGAACAGATGAAAGCCAAAAAGTTGAATACAGTTATAATGGAGATGGAACTCCAGCAGTACAAGACGGAATAGTAATAGAAGACGAAGAAGGAAATCAATTTGTATGGATACCAGTCGGAGATATAAAAAATAAAGATGGAACAACAACGACTATAACATTAGGAAGATATACATTTGAGTATAAAGGTGGAATCACGGGGCTAACACAAAGTGCAGATAATTATACAGAGAGTATAAAAGTAATTCAAAGTAAAACAAATGAATATTATGAGGTAATCAGTAGTGATGTTAGTACACCTGCCAAAGACTTAGGAGAATTTGTAACAAAGACGAAAGAAAATGGTGGATATTACTTTGCAAGATATGAAGCAAGTAAAGGGACAGATGATAAAGTAAAATCACAAGCTAATAAAGTAGTATGGAATTATATTGACCAACCAAATGCTGCAATAGAAGCTAGAAAAATGTATAATAGTAGTTTTATAGAGAGTGATTTAATAAATAGCTATAGTTGGGATACTGCAATTGTTTTTATCCAGAATTATTCAGAAAATAGCAGTTATGCATTCCAATCTAAAAAGAGTGATAGTCTATTAAATACTGGAAAAGCAGGAGATAAAGTATGTAACATTCATGATATGGCTTCTAATTGCCGTGAATGGACGACAGAATATTGTGGTATACGCAATGGTTACAGATCAGGTGTTAGCAGAGGAGATCGCTATAATGGCGTTGGAGACTGTGCAATGGATAGAGGCAGTTATTTTTTAACTACTTCAGCTGACGACCATTCTTTCCGCTCAATACTTTATATAAAATAGTAGAAAAATTAACATAAAAACTTCTTATGATAAAATAAAAAATATCATAAGGAGTTTTCTTTATGAATGGAAACAATAGAAAAGTTATGATATAATTGATAATAAAATAATAAGAATGTTAGAAATGAGGAAAAATAATGTATTCCATAATAAGGAAGATAATCATTTTTGTAGTATGTAAAATCTTATTTAGAGTAGAGTATCAAAATGAAGAAAATTTAGAAAAGTATGATAAATGTCTTATTTGTCCAAATCACTCAAGAATTTATGATCCAGTCTTTATCTATCCAAAAATAGAGAATATATATGGAATGGCGAAATCAGAGCTTTTTAAACATAAATTAGTAGAAAATTTTCTAAAGTATCATAACATTTTTCCAGTAGATAGAGAAAAAACAGATACAAAAAGTTTAAGAAAAGCATTAAAACTATTAAAAGATAATGAGAACATAAGGTTCTTGATATTTCCAGAAGGAAAGGTATTAAAGGACAAAAAACAAAGAGGCGTAGTAAAAAATGGAGCAGTATATATAGCTGCAATGGCAAAGGTGCCAATTATTCCTATCTATATTACAGCAAGACCGAAATATTTTTCTAAAGTAGTAGTTAAATTTGGAAAGCCAATATTTTATGATAAATTACAATTAAAAGATAAAAGCAAAATAGAAGAGGCGTCAAAACAACTATTAAAAGAGATTTATACTATGGAATAGTTAACAAAAAAGTTTTCAAAAAAGGGATAAAAACTATAACACGCTTTTATCCCTTATTTTTGTAAAATTTGTATAAATTCTATTATTGCTTCTTGATTTTAGGTTTAGCAATCAAAGAAGCTAAGTATCCAAAAAATACTGCAGCTGCAATTCCACCAGCAGAAGCTTTAACACCACCAATGAAAGCACCTAAAAGTCCAGAATTTTGAACTTCTTGCATGGCACCTTTAGCAAGGTTTGCACCAAATCCAGTTAATGGAACAGTAGCACCAGCACCTGCAAAATCAATTAAATATTTGTAAATTCCAAGTCCTCCTAAAATTGCACCAACTGTTACAAATAGTACCAAAATTCTAGCAGGAGTTAGCTTTGTTTTATCAATTAGAATTTGACCAATAATACAGATTAATCCACCTACAACAAAGCATTTTAATAAGCCCATCCAATCAATACTCTGAAAAAATTCCATTTCAAGTTCCTCCTTTCTAGTTTTCAATACTAATTGCATGTGCAATACCAGGAATACTTTCACCTTGTTGAGAACTCATAGAGTTCATTAAAGCACCAGTTGCAATTAATAAAATTTTGTTTAATTTCTTTTCTTGTAATTGTTTAAAAAAATAACCAGAAAAAGTAGTACCAACACAAGCACAGCCACTTCCACCAGAATGAGTATCTTGCTTTTCTTTATCAAAAATAAGGACACCACAGTCATTGTAATTACTTTTAATATTATAACCTTTAGTTTCGGCAAGCTCAGTGACAATTTCTTTTCCAATGTAGCCTAAATCGCCTGTTATAATGGCATCATAATAGCTTGGCTTACGACCTGTATCTCTAAAATGTGTAATTAACGTATCTAGAGCAGCAGGTGCCATAGCAGCACCCATGTTATTAGCATCTTTAATTCCCATGTCTACTATTTTTCCTGGAGTTATCGCTGTGATAAAAGGTCCTGTACCATTAGCGCTTACAACAGCGGCCCCTGAACCTGTAACAGTCCATTGAGCAGATTGTGGCCTTTGATTTCCAAGTTCTAATGGAAAACGAAATTGCTTTTCGGCACTACAAAAGTGGCTAGATGTAGCACATAGCACATTAGTAGCAGCACCAGACTCTACAAAGACACTTCCTAAACATAAACTTTCTACAAAAGTAGAACAAGCGCCAAATACTCCAAAAAAAGGAATATTTAATTCGCGTAAACCAAAGCTAGAAGAAATACATTGATTTAATAAGTCTCCTGCAAAGCAATAGTCAATATCAGTTGCAGCAATACCAGATTTAGTAACTGCCATATTAACTGTTTCCTTTATAATTTTGCTTTCCGCTTTTTCCCAAGTTTTTTCACCCCAAAACTCATCATCTAAACATTGATCAAAATATTTAGCCAGAGGACCTTGTGCTTCTTTAGGTCCAACAATACTAGCTGTTGACACAATAGTAGGGGGATTATCAAATTGTATCGTTTGTGTTCCTAATCGTTTCATAAAATTTCACACTCCTATCCCTGAAAAAATGTTGCAATAATACCGATGATAACAGAAGCAGAAATACCAAATACAAGGACTGGTCCTGCTACTGTAAACATTTTTCCACCAACACCCATAACATATCCTTCAGATTTATACTCGATAGCAGGGGAAACAATGGAATTAGCAAATCCAGTAATTGGAATTAGAGAGCCAGCACCTGCAAATTTTCCTATTTTATTAAAAACGTTTAAACTTGTTAAAATAGCAGAAACGGCAATTAAAATAATAGAAACAACAGTTGACGCTGAAGTTTGGTCCATTCCTTTATATTCACAAAAATCCATAATAATTTGCCCAATAGAACAAATTAAGCCTCCTACCCAAAAAGCATTAAAGCAATTTTTTAGTATAGGGGAATTAGGAGACTTTTGATCCACATAATCGCTATATTCTTGTTTTGTTTCAATTGGTTTCATAAAAGTTCTCCTTTCTAGTTATCCCTATCTCTATCAATGACAAAAGACAAGTCTAAGTCAACATAGTATTGTACTAATTTTTTACCGTCTATTTTAGCTCTTTGGTCTAAAATTTTAACGCAAGATAAATAATCAATTGTTTTAGATGCTTCGTTTACTGCTTGTACAACGGCATCTTTCCAAGAAACTGTAGACGTTCCTGTAATGATTAAATGTTTTTCAATACCCATTTAAAATCAACCTCCATTAATTTAGTTCAATTCTATGTTTTCCAAAAAAAGTAGAATTTATACAAAAATTACAAAAATATTAATTATTTCTTTTCTTCCTTTGGATAAATCACAAACAATTCTTTTTGGGTACTCATTAAAAACTCAAAAGCTTCTTTAAATGTCAAATTATTAAAATCAAGTGAAAGAATTTTTGAAATCATAGATTTTAATTTTTCATTATTGGAATAGTCAGAATAATTTTCTATAACACCATAAGTGTCATCTACAAATTGAAAAGGAATTTCAAGGGCTTCTAAAAGACGAACATAACGTTCACGACAAGAAACTGGAAAACCTACTTTTTCGATTTCTTCATTTAGTTTTCCAAGATTTAATTTTAAAGAAACAGATAAACGTACAGCATCTTCACCAAGAGCTAAGTAGAAAATACCTGCTTTAAAAAGATAAACAGTATCAGAATTTTTTTCTTTTAGTTTTATGTATTTATCATATAGTTTACTCATAATAAAAAGTACCTCCTTAAATATATGGATTTAGTCCATGTTTAAGAAAAGTACAATCATTGACACAAAAATATAAAAAATCTTAATATTTTATTATTTCCTTTATTTCTTGCTAAAATATGACAAAACTATTATAACAGAAAAAAGTTTTTTAGTAAATGGTATTCACTAAAAAATAAAGTTATGATATAGTTGTAATATCACAATAAAAGATGAAGGAGAATATAAAAAATGCCAAACCATGAAATGAATGAAAATGAGTCAAAGCATGCTATGAATGAAAATATGCCAAGACATACGGATAGAACAAAAAGAAGCAAAAAGAAAGGAAAAGCAGGTCTGAAAACTTTGATAGTGATTGCAATTTTAGCAATCATCATTGGAGCTGTATATTTTGTTTTTAATCATGTAAGTTTAAAAAGATATGAAAAAACCAATTTGGTTATCAATAATAGAAATATGACAGAAAGTTTAAAAAATGATGTTATCATTGAAAATGGTATTATTTATATTTCAAGCAAAGATGTTGGAAATTTTTTCGATTCTAGCATTTTCTATGATAATAAATATGACCAAATTATTACCAGTTCTTATGATAAATTAGCAGCATTGCCAGTAGGAAAAACACAGATTCAAGTCAACAGTAGTAATACAACTATTAAAGCACCAGTCATGAAAAAGGAAAACAATTTTTATATTCCATTTTCAGCATTGGAAGACATTTATAATGTAAAAGTAAATTATCAAGATAGCATGAATATTGTGACAGTAGATTCTCTAGATAGAGATTACAATATTGCTACAGCTTCTAAAAATAGCAATATAAAAACTAAACCAAGTGACTTTTCAAAAACACTTGCAAAAGTGGAAAAAGGAGACAGCTATATTATTGCTAATCGTGAAGATTTTCCTGTTCCAGATGGTTGGACAAGGGTAAGAACTGCAGATGGCGTTCTTGGATATGTAAAAACAAAAGGTATGGGACCAGTTAACACAATTCGTGAGGCAATGGTAGAAAAGAAAAAAGTAGAAGGACCTGTTAGTTTAGTTTGGGATTATTATTCAGAATATGTAACAGCACCAGATAGAAGCGGGACTACCATTAAAGGGGTAAATGTAGTTTCACCAACCTTCTTTACTTTAAAAAGATTAGGAAAAGGTGATGTAGATGAAAATGTAGGTAGCGCAGGCAAAAAATATATAGCTTGGGCAAAGCAAAATGGATACCAAGTATGGCCAAGTATTTCTAATAATTCTTATATTGATACAACAGCAGAAATTATGAGAGACTACAAACTAAGAGAGAAATTGATTAATCAAATTTTAGATTATATTACAACTTATGAATTAAATGGAATTAATATTGACTTTGAAAATATGTATGCAGAAGACAAAGACAACTTCTCACAATTCTTAGCAGAATTAAGACCTCGTTTAAATGAGATTGGAGCAGTACTTTCCGTAGATGTTACAGCACCAGATGGTGGAGAAACATGGTCTATGTGTTATAACAGAAATAGTATTGGAAAGATTGCAGATTATATCATTTTCATGGGATATGACCAATATGGAGTATCTTCAACAAAGTCAGGAACAACAGCAGGTGGAGATTGGGTAGAAACTAACATTAAAAAATTCTTAGGACAAGAAGGTGTAGAACCAGATAAATTAGTTTTAGGAATGCCATTTTATACTAGATTATGGGTAGAAAGAAATGGTAAAGTCTCTTCAAGAGATGTTGTACTAATGAAGAATGTTGACAAAGTATTACCAGATACTGCAAAGAAAAAATGGGACGAAAATTTAAAACAAAACTATGTAGAGTACAAACAAAATGGAGCAACTTACAAAATGTGGGTAGAAGATGAAAAATCTATTGAAGCAAAATTGGACTTAATTGGTCAATATAAGCTAGCAGGAGCAGCTTTCTGGGAGAAAGACATGGAAGCGAATAGTGTTTGGGATTTAGTGTCAAGTAAATTAGGCATTTAAGAAGTTTGTACTATAAAATATTCATAAAATAAAAAACACCTCCATAGAATAGTAAAAAATATAGGGAGGTGTTTTTGAATGCAAGGATATTTGAAATTAAAAGAAAAAGATGAAGAATTGTATGAAGTAGAACTATCTGATTTACCCTCTCATAAAATAGTAAACAAGCTTATATACTTATATTTACAATTTATTGTCAAAATAAAAAAATGGTTACATATTATTACAGTAAAAGAAATTTATTCTGGTTTAATTTTTATTTTGCCGATTTCTCATTCTGAAAAAAATCTAACAAAACAGTTAAAGAAATGTATTCTAAAAACAAAAAGATTGATGAAAAAGTATCAAATATCGCAAATAGTAATAGCAGAAGAATTAAAACAAAATGAAGGTTTTATGCAAGCATTTCAAGATGAAAGAAAAGTAGAAAGCAAAATGAAAATATTAGATGGAAAAGAATTAATGCCATATCTTTTAGAAGAAATAATAGAGTACATATCAAAGAAACAAGGAAAAACAGCGCAATTAGAAGATTTATATTTGCTAATAAAACAAGATAATTATCAATATCAGGAAAATATTTTATGGTTAGCCAGAAACTTTAGAACAATTAATATTGTAACACCTACACTAAAAGTTTATCAAAAGCTAGCAAAACAGCTAGAAGAAAAACAAGATATTATTATAACAGTAACAAACAATAAAAAGAAAAGTTTAAAAAGGGCAAACTGGATTATTAATTTTGATTTATCGCCTGAAGAAATGAAAAAGTACACAATTAACCGAACAGCCACTATCATATACTTAACAAAAGAAGGAGTTTACGAAGAAAATACCTTTGAAGGGCTACATATTTGTAAAGCAGGAATAGATGTGTCACAAGAAATAAAAGATTTTTTTGAAAAGCAGAATTTATTAAAACAATGTCCAATTACAGTTTTATATGAAAGTACCATTCAACACAAAAAAACATTAAAACAAGTAATGCAACAGATGAAAAAAGACCAAGTAACAATTGAAAAACTATATGGAAGAAGAGGTATTCTAGAAGAAAAAGAGTATGAAAAAATAAAGGAATTAAAGTGTTCTTAATGAAAATTTTTGAGCAAGAGGCTTGACAAAATGAAAAATATTGTTTATAGTAGTACACGGTCATAACAGATTAGCCAATTAATCTGTTATCATTTTATTTTTATTGTTCGTATATTTATACTAGGAGGAAAGACTAATGGAGGATAAAGAAGTATTATTAACTCAAGAAGGGTATGACAAGTTAGAAAAAGAGTTAGATGAATTGAAAACAACTAAGAGAGCAGAAATTGCAGACAGAATAAAAATAGCGCTAGGATATGGTGACTTATCTGAAAATTCTGAATATGATGAAGCTAAAAGTGCACAAGCAGAGAATGAAACAAAAATTGCTGAGCTAGAAAACAAAATTAGATATGCCAAAATTATTGATGAATCTGAAATAGACACAAAAACAGTTCAAGTAGGAAATACAGTAAAATTACTAGATGTAGAATTCAATGAAGAAGTTTGCTATACAATCGTAGGATCTACAGAAGTAGATTTAGCACAAAATAGAATTTCAAATGAATCTCCAATTGGAGCTGCTATTTTAGGTGCTAAGAAAAATCAAACAATTGAAGTGCAAGCACCAGCAGGTGTTGTTCAATACAAGATATTATCTATTACAAAATAAGTGTTGGTTAAGGGACGTATGTATAACTGACGAAAGCGTTAGCTTTTGTTGGTTAGACGTACGTCCTTTAACTGACACTTGTTGTTTTAACTGACACTTGATATTTTAACTGATACTAACAGCAATAAAATCTATATACTTTCCAAAGCAAGTGTAATCATATTGTTTAAAGATTTTTCTCGTTCTTCAGAAGTACTTTCTTGTTGTTTGTAATAAGAATCTACTACTGTAAGCAAACAAGAGGCGTCTTTCTTAAAATAGTCAGCCATATAAAATAAGGCAAAGGCTTCCATTTCACAAGCAATAATATTTAAGTCTTTTGGAAAACGATGAATGAAAGCAGGGATATCTTCTAAATAGCCATCAAAACATTCATTACATAAAGTATTTCCTTTAATGTAAGGCATATTAATTTCTGCTGCTGTTTTTTCGATTTGAGCATTTAAGCTTTGACTAGCGCTTGCAATATGGCAATCTTTTTCATTCCAAGAAAAAGCAAAGTTAGCTTCTGTATAAGATTTATCTACTAAAATAGTATCAAATAAATTTAAATCATTATTATAGGCTCCACAAGAACCAATACGAATAATTTTTTCTACATCATAAAATTTGAATAATTCATAAGAATAAATTCCCATACTAGGCATACCCATTCCAGAAGAAAAGACAGTAACTTCTTTTCCTTTATAAGTACCTGTATAAGCAAGCATATTTCTAACAGTATTTACCAAGTAGGCATTTTCTAAAAAATTTTCAGCAATGTATTTTGCACGTAAAGGGTCTCCTGGCATTAATACAGTTTTAGCAATATCTTCTTTTTTAGCGTTACAATGAATTGACATTTTATTTCCTCCTTTGTCAGGTTAGGGACGTTCCTTTTTC
Source organism: uncultured Clostridia bacterium (assembly GCA_948560265.1). GTDB lineage: Bacteria > Bacillota > Clostridia > TANB77 > CAG-508 > CAG-273. The sequence goes on from CAOXTD010000016.1 coordinate 9,185, forward strand.
TGACAGTTTTGTCAGTTTGGGGACACACCTTTTCTAAAAAATATTTTATAAACTAGATTATATAATGAAAAATTTATCTTGACAAGTGATTTCTATTAATGATAATATTAATAATGTAGTAGATTTAAAAAAAACCGCATTTTTCGGTTTGATTTTAAGTCTATTTTTTTCGTTTTAGAAAAAAGTTTTAATATGTAATGAAGGAATAAAGGAGGTAAGCTATGAACACAAAGTACATTTTTGTTACAGGAGGAGTAGTATCAGGACTAGGAAAAGGAATTACAGCTGCATCTTTAGGAAGGCTATTAAAAAACAGAGGTTACAAGGTAGCGAATCAAAAGTTTGATCCATATTTGAATGTAGACCCAGGAACGATGAGCCCCTATGAGCATGGGGAAGTATTTGTTACGAATGATGGAGCAGAAACAGATCTTGATTTGGGACATTATGAAAGATTTACAGATGAAAACTTGACAAAATACTCTTCTGTTACAACAGGCAGAATTTACTCAGAAGTAATTGAAAGAGAAAGAAGAGGTGATTACTTAGGAAAAACTGTACAAGTCATTCCTCATATTACGAATGCTATTAAAGAAAAAGCATATAAATTTGAAAATACAGATGTAGATATTGTCATTACTGAGATTGGCGGAACAGTTGGAGATATTGAAAGCTTACCATTTCTAGAGGCTATTCGTCAAATAGGATTAGAAAGACCAGAACATGATGTAATTTATATTCATGTTACACTTTTACCATATATCTATGGTTCTAATGAACTAAAATCAAAACCAACACAGCACTCAGTAAAAGAATTGCAATCTATAGGAATTAAGCCAGATATTTTAGTATGTAGAGCAGAACAAGAGATAGAGGATTCTATTCGTAATAAGCTAGCGCTATTTTGCAATGTAAAAAAGGAAGATGTTATTCAAAATAAAACAGTACAAGATTTATATGAAGTGCCATTAATGCTAGAACAAGAAGGATTAGCACACCGTGTTTGTGAAAAATTAGAATTAAACGATAAACCAGACAATAAAAACTGGGAAAAAATGATAGAAAACATTAAGAACTTAAAAGATGATAAGGTTTCTATTGCAATTGTAGGAAAATATGTTAAATTAGAAGATTCCTATTTATCTGTTGCAGAAAGCATTAAGCACGGAGGATTTGAAAATAGGTGCAAAGTAGAGGTAGCATTTATAGACTGTGAAGGAATTACAAAAGAAAATGCAAAAGAAAAATTGGGAAAATATAATGGAATTATTGTACCAGGAGGATTTGGAAATAGAGGAATTGAAGGGAAGATTGCAACTGTACAATATGCAAGAGAAAATAAAGTGCCATTTTTAGGAATTTGTTTAGGAATGCAAATGGCAGTTGTTGAATTTGCAAGACATGTTTTAGGATATGAAGATGCCAATTCAGAAGAATTTGACGAAACAACAGAGCATCCAGTCATTCATATTATGGAAGACCAAGTGCATGTAGCCAAAAAAGGCGGAACAATGAGATTAGGTGCATATCCTTGTCATATTCAAAAAGGAAGTTTGGCAGAAAAGGTATATGGTAGCTTAGAAATTTCAGAAAGACATAGACACCGTTTTGAATATAACAATGATTATAAAGAAGAAATGGAGAAGAATGGACTTATTTGTTCAGGACTATCTCCAGATGGAAGTTTAGTGGAAATTGTAGAATTAAAGAATCATCCATATTTTATAGCAGCACAATTCCACCCAGAATTCCAATCAAGACCAGATAGACCACAACCATTGTTTGTGAACTTAGTAAAGGCTGCAAAGGCAAATAAAAGATAATTGTGAAAATAATGTAAAAAATTAAAATACATACTTGACATTTTAAATGAATGGGTATAAAGTATTAGCAGTCTTAAAGAAAGACTGCTAATTTATTAAGACGAAGAACTGGCAAAATGCGACATACAAGCATTTTGACACTTCTAAAACTGAAAAGATTAGCATAGAATAGAAAAGAGTGTAAAAAGTAAAAAAGGAGGTATTTTTATGTTAAAACCATTAGGAAACAGAGTAGTCGTAAAAATGGTAGAAGCAGAAGAAACCACCAAAAGTGGTCTCATCATTACAAGTAAATCAGAAGAAAAATCTCAAATAGCAGAGGTTATTAAAGTTGGACCGGGAATAGAAGAAGATGGAAAAAAAGTTCCAATGCAAGTAAAAGAAGGAGATAAAGTTGTTCTAAATCAATATGCAGGAACAACTGTAAAATATGAAGGCGAAGATTACGTTATCGTAAAAGAAAGCGATATATTAGCAATAGCAGAGTAAAGAGCCAGAAGAAGTATATAAATTTAAAGGAGGAAAAAACATGGCTAAAGAAATAAAATTTGGAGAAGATGCAAGAAAAAGCCTATTAAATGGCGTTAATAAATTAGCAGACACTGTAAAAGTAACATTAGGACCAAAAGGAAGAAATGTTGTATTAGATAAAAAGTTTGGTGCACCACTTATCACAAATGATGGTGTTACTATTGCAAAAGAAATTGAATTAGAAGATCCATATGAAAACATGGGAGCACAAATTGTAAAAGAAGTATCTATCAAAACAAATGATGTAGCAGGAGATGGAACAACTACTGCTATGGTATTAGCACAAAACATGATTAGAGAAGGTGTCAAAAACGTTGCAGCTGGTGGTGACCCAATGGCCATTAAAAGAGGTATGGATAAAACCATGAATGCTGCTGTAGAAGCATTAAAAGAAAGCAGTGTACAAGTAAATGGAAAAGAAGATATTGCAAGAGTTGCAAGCATTTCTGCAAACAATGATGAAGTAGGGGAACTTATTTCAGAAGCAATGGAAAAAGTATCTAAAGATGGTGTTATTACTATTGAGGAATCTAAGACATCTCAAACAGAGTTAGATATAGTAGAAGGAATGCAATTCAATAAAGGTTATGTTTCACCATACATGGTAACAGACACCGAAAAAATGGAAGCAATTGTAGATAATCCATATATTTTAATTACAGATAAGAAGATTAGCAACATTCAAGAAATTTTACCTTTATTAGAAAGTTTAATGCAACAATCAGGAAAATTAGTTATCATTTGTGACGATATTGAGGGAGAAGCATTATCAACATTAATTCTAAACAAATTAAGAGGTGTCATCAATGTAGTAGCAGTAAAAGCCCCAGGATATGGTGATAAGAGAAAACAAATGCTAGAAGATATTAGCATTTTAACAGGAGGAGAAGTTATCACATCTGATTTAGGGCTAGAATTAAAAGATACTACAATTGAACAACTAGGTAGAGCAAGACAAATTAAAGTACAAAAAGAAAATACTATTATTGTAGATGGTATGGGAGAAAAAGCTCAAATTGACGCAAGAGTAGCACAATTGAAAGCACAAATTTCAGAAGAAAAGAGCTCATTTGAAAAAGAAAACTTACAAGAACGCTTAGCAAAAATTGCTGGTGGTGTAGCTGTTATTGGTGTAGGAGCTGCAACAGAAGTGGAAATGAAGGATAGAAAATTAAGAATAGAAGACGCTCTATCTGCAACAAAAGCAGCAGTAGAAGAAGGAATTGTACCAGGTGGTGGAACAGCCTATATTGATATCATTCCTAAAGTAGCAAAAACAGTTGAGACACTAGAAGGAGACGAAAAGATAGGTGGAAAAATAATCTTAAGAGCATTAGAAGAACCAGGAAGACAAATTGCAGTCAATGCAGGATTAGAGCCATCTGTTATCTTAGAAAAAGTAAAGAATAGCCCAGTTGGTGTAGGATTTGACGCAGCAACAGAAACCTATGTAGACATGAAAAAAGCAGGAATTGTAGACCCAACAAAGGTATCAAGAAGTGCTATTCAAAATGCAGTATCTATTGCATCTATGATTTTAACAACAGAAAGTTTAGTAACAGATAAAAAAGAACCAGAAAGTTGCAAATGCGGTCACGATGACCATGAAGACATGAGTGGAATGTATTAAAATAAAAGTGTCAGGTTGGGGACGTTCCTTTTCCTGACACTTTTGTCATGTTGGGGACAAACCTTGAATAAATTCTGACATATTGACAAAAATGAAAGTAAGCGATATGATAATCTAAATTTTATTTATCTTTACAGTTACAATTTCATGTAATTGAATTCCCAGTTTAATACTTTACTTTTATAACTTATCAAGGTATAATAAAGGAGGTGAAAGTACTTGCCTGTAATTTCACAGTTTTATGGCATTGTAGTTCAAATGTTTTTCAAAGAAGAAGGAAAACATCATATGCCACATATTCATGTAATGTATAATGAATATAATTCGGTTTATGATTTTAATGGAAATAAACTAGAAGGAGAAATTCCAAAAAAGCAAGCTAAACTTGTAGAAGCTTGGATTTTATTACATAACGAAGAGTTAAATTCTTTATGGAATTTAATGAAACAAGGGGAAGACTATTTTAAAATAGAACCTTTGAAATAAGTGAAAAGGGGGCACGAGTATGTATATAACACCTAAAATTTTAAAAGTAAAAGCTTTAGAAGGATATCAAATAGAATTAGAGTATGAAACAGGAGAAATAAAAATTTATGATATGACTGAACTATTAAATAGTTGTAAAGCTTATCAAAAATTAAAAGATAAAGAGAAATTTAAAAAATTAAAAATTTTTGGGCTATCAATACAATGGGAAGATGGGGAGGACATAGCACCAGAATTACTTTATGAGAACAGTGTATTAAAAGTGTCAGATTAGGGACGTTCCTTTTCCTGACACTTTTGTCATGTTAGGGACAGACCTTTAAATAATACTTTACTTTTGCTTTTAATCAAGCTATAATAGGGAAAATACAAATAAAAGAAGGAATAGATATGAAACAAAAAAAAGTAGCATTTTGCACCTTGGGCTGTAAAGTAAACCAATACGAAACTAATGCCATGATGCAAAGTTTTATAGAAGCAGAATATGAAATAGTAGAATTTGAAGAAAGAGCAGACATCTATGTTATCAATACTTGCACTGTAACAAACATGGCTGACAAAAAATCAAGACAAATGCTAAGAAAAGTAAAAGATATTAACCCACATTCTATTTTAGTTGCAGTTCGGATGCTATGCACAAGTAGCAAAAGAAAAACTACAAGAAATACCAGAAATTGATTTGATTTTAGGAGTAAATGAAAAGAGTGAAATTGTAGAATATGTAGAAGAATTAAATAGAGCAAAGCAGACTACATTAATGCAAATTTCAGATGTAGCAAAACAAGAAGAATTTGTAGAATTTGGACCTATAACATATACAGAAAAAACAAGAGCAGTTATCAAAGTACAAGATGGCTGTAATCAATTTTGCTCTTATTGTATTATTCCCTATGCAAGAGGACGTATTAGAAGCAGAAGACCAGAATGGGTAATAAAAGAAATATCCAAAATTGCTCAAAAAGGAATTAAAGAAGTTGTATTAACAGGAATTCACTTAGCTTCCTATGGAAAAGATTTTACCAAAAATATTGTTGAAGATATTTCATATGACTTAAAATATGAAATGAACAAAAAAGAATTCTTATTAATCGATTTACTAGAAGAAATTCAAAAAGTAAAAGGAATTGAAAGAATTCGTTTGGGTTCATTAGAGCCAACGTTAATTACAAAAGAATTTGTAATGAGGTTATCAAAGCTTTCTAAAATATGTGACCAATTTCATCTATCTCTGCAAAGTGGATGTGATGAAACATTAAAAAGAATGAACCGAAAATATACAACAGAAGAATTTGAAAATGGAGTAGAACTTTTAAGAAAAGCATATCCAAAAGTACACTTAACAACAGATGTAATTGTAGGATTTCCAGGAGAAACAGAGGAAGAATTTCAAAAGACATATGTATTTTTAGAAAAAATTAAATTCTATAAAATGCACATTTTTAAGTATTCTCCAAGAAGCGGAACAGTTGCTGCTAAAATGCTAAATCAAATTGATGGAAATGTAAAAGAAGAGAGAAGCAATAAATTAATAGAAATTTCAGATAAGAATGAAGCAGAATATCAAAAGCAATATATAGGAAAGCAGGTAGAAGTATTACTAGAAGATAGAGAAGGAGAATACGTCAAAGGACATACAAAAAACTATGTGGTAGTAAAGACAAAAACAGAAAAAGAATTAGAAAATACAATTCAGAAAGTGACAATAACAGGAATAGAAGGACTAGAATTAGTAGGCTCATTGGCAGATGACTAAAAATATATAGAGGAAAACAAGATGATTTTTATGGAGGAATTGATGAATTACCTAGTGGAAATTTATTACTTTAATTTAATAGGACATAAACAGTGTCAAAAATAAATTAAAAAAAGGTTTATGACAAAGAAACGTCATTGAACCTTTTTTTAGTGATATATTATGAGATTTCTTTTTAGAAATCTTGATTTCTAGCAATTCATAGTATATAATTTTAACCAGATTATGTCAAAGTAGCAAAATAATTTGCTAAAAGAGGAGAAGAAATTATGAAAGCAATAGAAATAAGAAACAAATATTTAAACTTTTTTAAAAATCATGGACACAAAGTCGTTCCAAGCGCGCCATTAATACCAGAAAATGACCCATCTGTATTATTTACAACAGCTGGAATGCAGCCATTAGTACCATATCTATTGGGAGAAAAACACCCAGAAGGTACACGTCTTACAGATTACCAAAAATGTATTAGAACAAATGACATTGATGAAGTAGGAGATAATCGCCATCTTACTTATTTTGAGATGCTTGGAAATTGGTCTTTAGGAGATTACTTTAAAGAAGAAGCCATTGCTATGTCCTATGAATTTTTAACAAAGGAATTAGGCATTGATTCAGAAAAGTTATCTGTTACTTGTTTTGCAGGAGATGAAGATGCGCCAAGAGATACAGTAGCTGCTGAAGCTTGGAAAAAAGCAGGAATACCAGAGGAAAGAATCTACTTTTATGGAAAAGACAATAACTGGTGGATAGCAGGAGAAGAAGGACCTTGTGGACCAGATACAGAAATGTTTTTAGATACAGGAAGACCAGCTTGTAATCCTAATTGTGGACCGGATTGTGATTGTGGTAAGTATGTAGAAATTTGGAACAATGTATTTATGGAATTCTATAAAGCAAAAGATGGCTCTATTTCTAGACTAAAACAACAAAATGTAGATACTGGTCTTGGACTAGAAAGAATGGCGATGCTACTACAAGGAAAAGAAACTCCTTTTGATATTGAACTATTCTTACCAGTGATGGAAAAATTGAAAGAACTAGCAAAAGGAGATTATATAGAAAGTAGAAGAATTGTAGCAGAACACTTACGTTCAAGCATGATGATAATAGCAGATGGGGGAAGACCAAGCAATATTGATAGAGGATATGTTTTAAGAAGATTAATTAGAAGAATGACAAGACATCTAAACAAACTACAAATTGATTTAAATGAGCTTCCAACACTAATTGAACTATATGTAGAAACCTTAAAAGAATTATATCCAGATTTAGCAGAGAAAAAAGAAACTATAAAAGAAGTTATAATAGCTGAAAAGGACAAGTTCGTAAAAACATTATCTAACGGGGAACGAGAATTTAATAAAGTAGTTAGCAAACTAAAACAAGAGGATAAAACAATCATTGATGGGCATACTATATTCAAACTATATGAAACTTATGGTTTCCCACCAGAGGTTACACAAGACCTAGCAAAAGAGCAAGGTTTTGAAATAGAAATGACGGAGTTTGATAAACTCTTTAAAGAACATCAGGAAAAATCAAGACAAGGAAGCGAGCAAAAGTTTAAAGGAGGCTTAGCTGAACAAAATGAACAAACGACTAAATATCATACAGCAACGCACCTTCTAAATGCAGCATTAAAAGTAGTTGTAAGTCAAGATATTCACCAAAAAGGTTCTAACATTACAACTGAAAGAATGAGATTTGACTTTAGTTGTGATCATAAGCTAACAGATGAAGAAAAGCAAAAAGTAGAAGATTTAGTAAACGAATGGATAAAACAGGATTTACCAGTTACTATTCAAACAATGAAAAAAGAAGACGCAGTAGCTTCAGGAGCAGAATGTATGTTTATTGAAAAGTATCCAGATGAAGTTACAGTATATACAATAGGAGAGGTATCAAAAGAAATTTGTGGTGGTCCTCACGTGACACACACAGGAGAACTTGGACACTTTACAATCAAAAAAGAAGAAGCAAGCTCAGCAGGAGTTAGAAGAATTAAAGCAGTGTTGTCATAAAAATGTCGCACATGGGGACGTTAGTTAAGTGCGACATCTGTCCAAAAGTACGACAAAAAAAGGAGAAAAAATGGAAGATTGTATTTTTTGTAAAATTATTAAAGGAGAAATTCCTTCAGAAAAAGTATATGAAGACGAAAATGTATTAGCTTTTAAAGATATTCAACCAACAGCGCCAATTCACATATTAATCATTCCTAAAAAGCATATTACAAATTTAATGGAAGTTGCACCAGAAGATAGTGAATTGATGGGGAAAATAGTAGAAGCAATGCAAAAGGTAGCAAAGCAACTAGGAGTAGATGAAAAAGGATTTCGAATCATTTCTAATTGTGGACCAGATTCAGGACAAGAAGTAATGCATTTGCACTTTCACTTACTTGCTGGAAGAAAAATGGGACCTAAGATTGCACACTAAATGAAGGAGAAACTTACCTAAAAATATAGAAAAACTTCGAAAAATGTGGTATAATAGATGTAAATATGGGAGATTCTATATAAAGGAGGAAGACAAATGTTTAATAGTAAATATAGTAAATTATTAACAACATTATTAGTTATTGCAATTATTGCAGTTTTAGGAATTCTAATTTTTGTTGGAATTAATTGGTATAAAGCATATATGACAGAAAGTGATGTTGATGCAGGAGTAGACCAATTTGACGGATATATTAATAATACAATAGCTAAGAATCCAAATAGTAATGAAGAAAATAATATAGCAGATTTAGTAGATCCAGATATTGATGTCAATAATACAGTTACAAATACTAGTGGCAATGGAGGAACTACCGCAAGCAAGCCAAAATATAAAGGCTTTAATATGGTAGGAAAAATTGAAATTCCAAAAATCAAACTAAGCTGCCCTGTTTTGGAAACGGCAACAGATAGTGCTATTGAAGTGGCAGTAGCAGTTTTAAGTGGACCAGGAGTTAATCAAGTAGGTAATACACTTATCATAGGACATAACTATAGAAATGGAACCTTTTTCTCTAATAATAAGAAATTAGAGGTAGGAGATAAAATCTATTTAACAGATTTATCTGGTAAGAAAATTACATATAAGATTACAAAAAAATATAAGACATCAACAAGTGATGCAGACTATATGTTAAGAGATACAAAGGGAAAAAGAGAAATTACATTATCAACTTGTACAGATGATTCTAAACAAAGATTAATTCTTTGGGCAGAAGAAACATAAATAAAAAATGAATAAGATACAAAAAAGAAGGTTGAAAAACCTTCTTTTTTGTATTGGTTGGGCTGGGTAGATTCGAACTACCGCATGCTAGAGTCAAAGTCTAGTGCCTTACCGCTTGGCTACAGCCCAATATATCTATGTTATATTTTAATGGGGTGGAAGATGGGACTCGAACCCACGATCTCCAGTGCCACAAACTGGCGCGTTAACCAGCTACGCCACATCCACCAGAAATGCATTGATTACTCAACGCATTTATAATTTTACAATATTTGATACTGTTTTGTCAATAGTATCATTTGATTTTTTAGTTTTATTTATGCAAAAAAATGAAAAAAGTTACTATTTTAGTGTTTTTTATTGGTTTTAATTAAAAAGAAAAATGAATAGATTGACATAAAATAAAAAATGATGCTATAATAATATAGACATTTTTATAAAAAACCAATTTTAAAGGAGGACATTATGACGAAAAGACGGTTCAAAAGGATAGCGGGAAAGGTTCTGAAAGTCGGTTCAATAGTAGCAGGAATGTATCTTATTATTGTGATCTTCGGTATGGAACCACTGAAGAAGATTGGCGATATATGGTTGCTGCAGGAAGGCTGGAGAGCGGCCGTAAAAATTACTCTACAAATATTAAAAATGCTCTTCGGAATAACGTATTCCTTTTTCGGTATGCTACTGCTATATCGTTGGGGACAACACCTTGGTGACAAAAACCGGTAAGATTGACAGTAAATAGAAATTGGTAAGTAAAAACAAAAGAAAATCACTTTTGTGCGGTGTAATCGTAAGAGATTATGCCGTTTTTTTTAAGTAAGACGTTAAAACTAAAGTTTTTTTATTTTCCTCTTGCATTTTTGAGAAAAGTTAGATATGATAAAGTTAATTAGTACAAAGAAAATGAAACAAGGAGGTACTTATGATAGTAGATGATAAAGGAAACGTATTTGAAGATAGAAGAAAAAACAAAGTAGATAGAAGAGATGCAATAGGTGGCACAAATGGAAAAACAACAGAAAGAAGAAAAAATGATAGACGTAGACCTGCTTCAGAAGAGAAAAACAAAGAAGTTAATAGATAAATGAAAAGAGGCAAAAACTCGAAGGAGTTTAATGCCTCTTTTTGTTATCTGAATTCTAAAAGATTAGAATTAGCAGCAGCTTCTACCGCCACCACAACAACAGATTAAAAGAATTACAATAATAATCCAAATGCAGCAATCGTCACCGAAACCACATCCACAACCTCTATTTTCTGACATAAAAATTCCCCCCTTTCTAAGTAAAACTATTTAAAGATTAGCAACCGCATCCATTGTTACAGCCACAGCCACAATTGTTGTTGCCGCCACAGCAGAAAAGTAACAAGAATAGGATAATGAACCATAAAAGTTCACTGTTATTACAACATCCTCCCATTTTCTATACCTCCCTATGAACTTTATTTTTTAGGTCTTTCGTATGGTATATAATATTCTTTTTATGAAAAAGTGTTACAAAATAAAAATGCAAACTAATAAAATAAAAAAACTGTCAAAAAACTATACAAAAAAGAAAAAAGAATGATATAATGGAAGCCAAAGAAAACAACGGACAAATTTTATGATAATAAATATACCAAAAAGACAAAAATAGAAAGGAAGAAGAATGGGAAATATAGTATTATTAGATGACAATACCATTAATAAAATTGCTGCAGGAGAAGTAATCGAAAGACCAGCCTCTGTCGTAAAAGAATTAATGGAAAATTCAATCGATGCAGGTGCAACAGCAATTAGTGTGGAAATTAGAAATGGAGGAATTTCTTATATTCGTATTACAGATAATGGAAAAGGAATTCAGCCAGATGATATGGAGATGGCATTTGAAAGACATGCTACTTCAAAAATTAGAAGAGCAGAAGATTTAGAAACAGTTACTTCTATGGGGTTCAGGGGAGAGGCTTTGGCAAGTGTTGCAGCTATTAGCAAAATAGAAATGGTTTCTAAAACTGCGGAAAATGAAATTGGCTATAGAATAGAAATTGAAGGGGGAAGAATTACTAACAAAGAAGAAACAGGTTGTCCAAAAGGAACTGCAATTACGATTACAGATTTATTTTTCAATACTCCTGTAAGATACAAATTTCTAAAAAAAGATTTTACAGAAGCAGGGTATATAGAAGATGCAGTTACAAGACTTGCTTTAGTACACCCAGAAGTAGCTATTAAGTTAATTAATAGTGGAAAAACAATTATACAAACTCCAGGAAACAACGAGCCAAAGGCTACAATTTATAGTATCTATGGAAAGGACATAGCTGAAAATATTTTAGATGTAGATTATATCTATGAAGATGTTCACATTACAGGAGTAATTGGCAAACCAGCAATTGCCCGTTCTAATCGTTCAAATCAACTATTCTTTGTTAACCAGAGGTTTATTAAAGATAAAACTTTAACCAGTGCGGCAGAGCAAGGGTACAAGGGTATGATTACTATTGGAAAATATGGATTTTTAGTCTTGAATATTGAAATGAATCCACAAAAAGTAGATGTTAATGTACACCCTGCTAAATTAGAAGTTAGATTTGAAGAAGAAAATAAAATTTTTAAAGCAGTATATCATGCTGTTAAGGATACCTTATTAAAAGGCGACTTAGTAGAGGATACAGAAAGAGACAAAGAGGGAATAGAACCACAAAAGATTGTTACAGACACAAAAGTATCAGAAGAAACAATTGCAGCTAATGCAAAACCTGTAGAGGAAGTTCAATATAGCCCAAATATTGAAGAAAAGAAGGAAAAAGGTCTAGCAGGCTTATTTAGAAAAATGCAAGGAAACAAGGAAGAGACGACAACAGAAACTAACAGCAATGACATGAAGGAAACTAATAACAAGACAGAAAACGAAGTTGACCCATTTGTAGTACCTCCAAAACAGGAGGTAATTACACAAGTAGAAGATACAAAACAACTAGATGGAATGGAAACAAAAGTAATAGATGCTAAAGTAGTAAACGAGAAATTACTAGAAGGTGTTAAAAAATTAGATAGTTTGCAAATAGATCCTCAAACAGAAGATTTTGATGAAATGTATGTACGTACTTTTGGAAGTATGCCAGTAGAAGCTAAAAGAGAAAACGAGAAAAAAGCAGAACAATTAAAAGAAGAAGAAGAAAAATATCAAGTAAAAGCAGAAGAATTAGCAACAGCAGAAAATATTTCTATTTTCGAAGAAGAAAAACAAGCGATACCAAGTTATAAATTTATTGGAATTGCCTTTTCTACTTACATCATTTTAGAATTAGATAAAGAATTGTATATATTAGACCAACATGCAGCTCATGAGAGAATTTTATATGAAAAAGTAAAAAAGAATTATTATAGTGAAGAAGAAAAAGATTCTCAATTAATGTTACTTCCAGATATTATCAATCTATCACACAAAGAAATGGATATCGCAAGAGAAAATATGGAGATGTTCCAAAAAGCAGGATTTACTTTAGATGAGTTTGGAGAAAATACCATTAGGTTAACAGGAGTTCCTAATATTTGTTTAGAATTAAATACAAAAGAATTATTCTTGGAAACACTAGATGAAATTAATACTGTAGCTAGAACTGCAAAACAAGAAATAGAAGAAAAGTTCATTGCAACAGTAGCATGTAAAGCAGCTGTGAAAGCTAATATGGCTTTAACTAAAGAAGAAGTTGATAAATTAATGGAACAATTACTAGTATTGCCAAATCCATTTACCTGTCCACATGGAAGACCAACAGCAATTAAAATGACAAAGAATGATATTGAGAGAAAATTTTCAAGGAGATAAAAACAGATGGTAATATTTATATATATGTGTATCTTAGCCTTAAATTTAGTAGCCATTTTCTTGACCTATCACTTTTTAGGAAAAGAAATGGAAAAAAAGGCAAAAGGAATATTTATTATTGTAGGAATTGCTGTTATCTATATGTTAGTTAGCTTGGTATATTGGATTGGCACAAAAGACATTGATTTAGGTAATAATGAAAGCTTTGGAAAAAATCTAATAACCTTTACTTTTGTACCAGTAAATGCCATTGTCATTTTACCATTCTTAGCAAGTTCCTATAAAAACTTGCAAACGGGAAAACTAAAATCAGAGCCTTTTAGAAATCGTTGCATTTTATTAGCAATTGTTTTAATTATCTTGCTAATTATAGAATTTTTCTATTTTAAGGATATTCAAACAGGAATTTATAATATGCTACAAAATGCGAGAAGCAACAGTTAGAAAAGTAAAGAAACAAGAAGGAGAAAAAGATGAAAGCAAAACCAAAAGTAATTGTTATTTGTGGACCGACAGCTTCAGGCAAAACGGGACTTTCTGTAAAACTAGCACAAGCAATGAATGGAGAAATTATATCTTGTGATTCTATGCAAATTTACAAAGATATGACTATAGGTACAGCAAAAGTAACCGAAGAAGAAATGCAGGGAATACAACATTATTTAATTGATTTTGTTTCACCAGAAGAAAGATATAGTGTTGCTGATTTTCAAAAGGATAGTGAAAAAGCAATTAGTAAGATCTTAGCAAAAGGGAAGACTCCGATTGTAGTGGGAGGAACAGGACTTTATGTAGATACTTTGGTATACCATATTCAATATCCAGAAGTAGAAACAGATTTAACATATAGACAACAATTAGAAAAGATGATAGAAGAGCAAGGATTAGAAACACTATACCAAAAAGCAAAAGAAATTGATTTACAAGCCACAGAAAAAATCAGTAATAATGATCAAAAACGTATTATGCGTATTTTAGAGATTTATCATCAAACAGGAAAAACAAAAACACAACTAGAAATAGAATCACGTAGAGAAGAGCCACCTTATGAATATTTAATGTATGCAATAGATATGGATAGAGAAAAACTTTATGATAGAATTAATCAAAGAGTAGACATTATGATAGAACAAGGATTAATTGAAGAAGTACAAGAACTATTGAAAAAATACAAAAATTTTCCCACTGCTATGCAAGGTTTAGGCTATAAAGAAGTTGTACCTTATTTACAAGGTAATATCACAAAAGAAGAAATGATAGAAAATTTAAAACAAGAAACTAGAAGATATGCCAAACGTCAATTAACGTGGTTTCGAAAAAACAAAGAAATTAAATGGCTAAACGGATTAGCTCCAGCAGAAGAGAATATACAAAGGATATTGGAGGATTATGAAGAAGCAGAAGCTGAAAAGAAAATATAAATTGAATAAAAAAATGATGATAGCAATTTCAATTGTAGTATTAATAATACTAGGATATTGTTTATATAAAGTAGTGGCTCTTGTTCAAAATCCAACCAATACCTTTAGTGTAGAACAAGGAAAGATTTATCAAGAAGAGGCAGCAACAGGCTACATTATTAGAGAAGAGACAGTGGTAAAAGGAAATAACTACAAAAATGGAATGGCACAGATAAAAACAGAAGGAGAAAGAGTTGCTAAAAACGAAGCTATTTTTCGCTATTATTCTAGTGGAGAGGAAAATTTAAAAAAGAAAATTGCAGACTTAGATGTGAAGATAGATGAGGCAATGGAAGGAGAAAAAGGACTATTTACAGTAAGTGATGTGAAAGCTATTGAAAAACAAATTGAAGAGAAAATTGCTTCATTAGTAACTACCAATAATATGCAAACTATCCGTGAAGCAAAAAAAGAGATTAGCAGTGCAATTACAAAGAAAGCTCAAATAGCAGGGGAGTATAGCCCAGCAGGTTCTTATTTGAAGAAATTAATTAATGAAAGAAAAAAATATGAAAATCAATTAAATTCAGGTGCGGAATATTTAAAAGCACCAATTAGTGGTGTGGTTTCCTATAAAGTAGATGGCTATGAAGAAATTCTTTCACCAAAGGATTTTAGCAATTTAAGTGAAGAGACTTTAAAAAAATTAAATATTAAGACAGGACAAGTAGTAGCAGATAGCCTTGAGAGTGGAAAAATTATTAATAATTTTGAGTGCTACATAGCTTGCATATTAAGTTCAGAACAAGCTAAAGAAGCAAAACTTAGCTCAACCGTTAAAATAAGACTTCCAAATAATGCAGAAGTTTTAAGTACAATAGAATACATTTCACATGAAGATGATGATACAATTTTAGTATTAAAATTATCAGAACAAGTACAAGAGTTAGTTAGTTACCGAAAAATTTCCTTTGATATTATATGGTGGAGTCATAGTGGCAAAAAAGTACCAATCAGTGCAATTGGAAAAGAGCAAAAAGGTGATAATGAAATATGCTATGTAGTTCGAACAAGAGCTGGATATCAAGATAAAATTTTGGTAAAAGTAACAAAGCAAAATGAAAAATATTCTATTGTTGAGAATTATACAAACGCAGAACTATTAGAATTAGGATATTCAGCAGAAGAACTAAAGTCACGAAAAACTTTGACGTTATATGACGAAATTTTGAAAAAACCAGAATAAAAATATTACAAAAATGTTACAGAAATATTAAAATCGTATTAAAAACAAAAAAAGTATTGACAAGAAAGCAAAAAAGTTAGATACTATAAACGATAAAACAAAAGACAGAATTTTAGGAGGGTTATAAGATGGCAGGAGCTATTATGGAAAAAGTATGGGGATTATTTGGAATGGACCCAGCAGAAGAACGTGATGATGAAGAATTAGAGAACTATGATGATGAAGAATTAGAAAACTATGATGATGAAGAAGAGGAACAACCAGAAGAGAGAAGATTATGGGGAAGAAGAAACAATAAAGTTGTTAATATGCCTCAAGTACAACAAGTAAAAATGGTAATTTCTCAACCAACCAATTTTGAACAAGCTGCTAGTATTTGTGATTTATTAAAACAAAAAAAATCAGTCATAGTTAATTTAGAATATGTAAATAAAGATGTTGCAAGAAGAATTATAGATGTTGTATCAGGAGCTGTACATGCATTAGACGGACATATGCAAAAAATTTCTAACTCTATTGTATTAATTGCGCCATTTAATTATGACATTGAAAATGATACTGCAAGAGATGAAATCAAAAACAAATTATCTGTTTCTTGGTTAAGAAATAACAATAATCAATAAAAGATTTCTTGTAAAAACTTTTTTATACAAATTTTAGGAGGAGGATAATATGCTTACACCTTTGGACATTGAAAATAAGAAATTTTCAAAACAAATGATGAATGGTTACAGTGTCGAAGAAGTAGACGATTTCTTAGATGAATTAACAGAAGATTACGAAAAATTATATAAAGAAGTTGCTGAAAGTAAGAACAAAATGGAAGAATTACAAGAGAATGTAGAAAAATACAAAGGAATAGAAAGTACCTTGCAAAATACTTTAGTTATGGCACAACTTGCAGCAGATGATATTAAAAAGGCTGCTCAAAAAGAAGCTGACAAAATATTATTAGATGCACAAGGAGATGCTAGACAAACAGCAAGAGCACTGGATCAAGATATTATACTCAAGAAAAAGACTTTAGAAGATTTAGAGAAACAATTAGATGTATACAGAGCAAAAATGGAATCACTTTTAATTTCACAATTAGAACTTCTAAAGGAATCAAATAAAGATTAAATAAAAAACTGCTATCTTTTTCATAGCAGTTTTTGCAATATTACAAAGAATTAACAATATTACAACAGCATTAAGAAAATGTTACATTTTCGTTAAAACTATTGACATATTGGTAGAAAACTATAAAATAAGTATATATCATACTAGAGGTATTATGAGAGTAATTAGTGGAATAGCAAGAGGCACAAAATTAAATTCAATTGAAAGTTTGTCTACAAGACCAACTTTAGATAG
>CAOXTD010000016.1:26462-37509 GCA_948560265.1 uncultured Clostridia bacterium
TAAAAGAATCATTATTTAATATTTTACAAAATAAAATAGAAGATACAGTTGTTCTAGATTTGTTTTCTGGAAGTGGAGCTATTGCTATTGAATTTTTAAGCAGAGGTGCCCAAAAAGCATATTTATGTGAAAACAATCACGCAGCAACTAAAATGATATATACTAACCTTGATAAGACGAGATTAATGCAAAAAGCTATCGTAATGTCAAAAGATTACCGAAAAGCATTAGAAAAACTAAAACAAGAAAATATTCAATTTGATATTATATTTTTAGATCCACCTTATCAAGCTAATTATGCGATAGATGCTATTAAAAGAATATTATTATTAGATTTACTAAAAGAAAAAGGAACCATAATTATAGAAACCGATGATGAGAAGCGAGAATTACTCGAATTAGAAGGCTTAAATATTCAAATAGATGATATTAGAAAATATGGAAGAGTTAGTCTTTTATTTATTAGTAGAAAAAAATGAGATAAACGATTTTAAAGAGTAAATTCTAAGCGTCTTAAAAATCGAAAGGGGTAATACAATGGAAATATTTACTTTGTTAGAAACTTTAGAAGATATGCTAGAAAAGAGCAGAAATGTACCTTTTTCTGGTAAATCTGTTGTAGATAAAGAAGAAATATTAGATATTATAAAAGAAATAAGATTGAAGTTGCCAGAGGAATTAAAACAAGCAAAATGGGTAAAAGAAGAAAGGCAACGTATATTAGTGGAGGCTCAAAACGAAGCAGATGAAATTATTAAAGAAGCAGAAAATAGAATTATTTCCATGATAGATGAACATGAGATAACTAGAAAAGCTTATGAAAAAAAGGTTGAAATTATTGAAACAGCAAATGAAATGTCTCGTGAGATTTCAAAAGGAACAAAAGATTATGCAGATAGTCTTTTATCTAATATAGAAGAAGCACTGCAAAATGCTTTAAAAGTAATTCAAGAAAATAGAAATGAACTTAAATAGAGTTTTGGGGGTCAGAAAGGGGAAGTTAAGTCGTTGATTTCCAATTTCTGACCTCTTTTAATTTTGTTAGTGTTCTTTCATATATTTATAAAGACAAACGATATTATAAATATATGAAAGAACAAATAAAAACAATAGGAGGAATGCAAAAGTGGCAACAAAGCGTGGAAAGAAAAAGAAGAAGGGAAGTAAAGTAGATATCAATATTGCAGTGGTAGTATTGATACTACTTAGTATATTATTAATGGTATTGATTTATACTAAATCTGGAAGCATTGGAGCTGAGCTAAGTCCGGAACTTGGTGGATATATGGGATGGGTTAAGTATATCTTACCAATTGGAATGTTAATAGTGGCTATTGTAATGACACGTAAAGATAAATATTTTATGAGGGAAAAATTAATACAGTATGGTATGCTTTTAGTTTGTACTGCTGCGATGCTTAGTATTTTGCAAGTACATATTGGTGAAGATATCAAAAATAATAGAAATTTTTCAGATATCATGGCAGATTGTTTTGATGCAGGAACGAAAGATATAGGCGGAGGAGTTATTGGAGGGATAGCAGCCGCACCATTGATTGCAATGTTTGGAACAATAGGAGCTTCTATTATATTTATTGGGGTTTCGATTATTTTATTAATATTTATCTTTGATATGAAGCCAGCAGAAATGATAGCTAACTTCTTAGATGGAGCGGAGGAAAGAAAGCTAGAGAGGCAAGCTTATGAAGAAGCAAGATTAGCTAGAAGAGAAAAAGTAGTGAAGTCAAGAAAACTTCCACAAATAGATTTAGATGATGATGAGCCGCCAAGAGAGACAAAGAAAGAAAGACGTTTGCGTGAAAAAGCAGAAGCAGAAAAATTAGCAGCTCAATTTGAAGACCAATTAACCATTAATTTGAATGAAGAAGGAAAATATGACCATACAAATGATGAGTTAGAGATTCCATTCTTTGGTAAGAAAAAGTTAAAAGGTGGACAAACAGCAGACGTTGAAGAACTAAAACCAGAACCAAGTTCACCAGACGTTTTGGAAGCAAATTTATTTAAACAAGTAGAAGAACAAAAAGAAGATAAAACAAAAGAAATATTACAGTTAGAACATACTGTAACAGTAGAAGATGAAAACTATGAATTTCCACCAGTACAGTTATTAAGTGAACCGGAGAAAAAAGCAAATAGAGGAAGCAAAAAATCGGTAGCAGACACAGCAACACAATTACAAAAGACATTGTACAGTTTTGGTGTATCAGCAAAAGTTGAGGACGTTTCAGTAGGACCAGCAATTACAAGATATGAATTAAAACCAGCAGAGGGGGTTCGTGTTAGCAAAATCGCTAACTTAGCAGATGATATTGCTCTAAATTTAGCAGCAGAAAGTATTCGTATTGAAGCACCTATTCCAGGAAAACAAGCAGTAGGTATTGAAATACCAAACAAAGAAAATGAAATGGTACATTTTAGAGAGATTATTGAAGATGACAAATTCATTGACCATAAATCTAAATTAGCATTTGGGCTTGGAAAAGATGTAGCAGGACAAGCGGTTGTAACAGATATTGCTAAAATGCCTCACGTTCTAATTGCAGGTGCAACAGGTTCTGGTAAGAGTGTTTGTATTAATACTTTGATTTCTAGTATTTTATACAAAGCAAAACCAAGTGAAGCAAAGTTATTAATGGTAGACCCTAAAATTGTAGAGTTATCTGTCTATAACGGGATACCACATTTATTAATTCCAGTAGTAACAGACCCTAAAAAAGCAGCAGGAGCTTTAGCTTGGGCAGTACAAGAAATGGAAGACCGTTATCAAAGATTTGCAACTAAAGGGGTAAGAGACTTAAAGGGATATAATGAAGCAATGCAGAAAGAAGAAGGCAATAGCACTTTGCCACAGATTGTTATCATTATAGACGAGTTAGCAGATTTGATGATGGTATCACCAAAAGATGTAGAAGATTCTATTTGTCGTTTAGCACAAAAAGCAAGAGCAGCAGGTATGCACTTAGTGATTGCAACACAAAGACCATCTGTTGATGTTATCACAGGTATTATTAAAGCAAATATTCCATCTAGAATTGCCTTTTCTGTATCATCACAAGTAGACTCTAGAACGATTTTAGACATGGCAGGTGCAGAGAAGTTGCTAGGAAAAGGTGATATGTTATTCTACCCAGCAGGTGCACCAAAGCCTACTAGAGTACAAGGTGCATTTGTATCAGACGCAGAAGTAGAAAAGATAGTAGACTTCATCAAAGCAGAAGGAGAAGTAACCTATAACGAAGATATTATCGAGCAAATTGAAAATTCGAATAAAACAGATAAAGAAAAAGACTTAGAATCAGAGCAAGCAGATGATGATGGAACAGACCCATTCTTAATGGAAGCTATTGACACTGTAGTAGAAACAAAACAGGCATCCACTTCTTTTATTCAAAGAAGATTTAAAGTAGGGTACGCAAGGGCAGGAAGAATCATTGACCAAATGGAAGAAAGAGGTGTTATTTCAGGGTATCAAGGAAGTAAACCACGTGAAGTATTAATGACCAAAGAAAGATGGCAAGAATTAAAAATGGCACAAAATGCGCCTACTGAAAATAGTGAGAATGTTCAAAATTAAAATAGAATTTTAACTAATGAAAAAGGTACATATGGAAAAGAAAAAGCAAATATTAGAAAAGTTCAACTTAAAAGATTATAACAATCGCTTAGAGAAGATTTTAGAGAAAAAGCAGTTCTCGTTAGATACAAAAAATCTTCTTTTAAGCATGCTTTATAAAATTGAAAATGGCTATCCAGATTATGAAAAAACAAAAGTAGAAGTACTTACTAAAAATGAATTTATTGAAAAGTTATTCCAGATGATACAAGAAAATTGTGAAGAAATTATTGTGGCAGAATTTAATTCAGAAGCAAGTAATATATTAAAAGAAAAAGATGTAAAATATATCATAGAAGAAAATAAAAGAATTATTGCTATAGCAAATGAATTGTTGGTGATGGAGTGCATTTTAAAATTATCTGAAGCAACAGTTTGTATACCGCAAGAAAAGCAGGATTTGCAAACTGCCATTTCAGAATTATTAAACACAGGAAGCCGTATGAATCAATTAGAAGTAATCAGAGACTTTAATGGTTGGTCATGGGATATTGTTTTGAAGGAAATTCCAGATTTAGAAAGCAATATTATTTTTCAGACTTTGCTATATTTAGTAGGAAATGAATTTATACAAAAATGGCTTCAAAATGATAGCAATTTAGCAGATTATATAGATTTACTAAAAGCATATATCAAAGAAAACTTTGGAGAAAAAAGAGCAGAGGAGTTTGTTTCCCTATTTTGCAAATTAGCAATTGATATGACAGCTTCTAAAAAAGAAGAACAATATAAGTTTTGGAAAGAGAAAACAAAAGAGTTAGAAAGTGAACTCAAAAGTTTAGAAAATAAAGAGAAATTTTTGGAACAAAAAACAAAAGAAAAAAAGAAATATACAAAGCAAATTGAAGAAATTGATAAAATGTTAAATAATAAAGAATTACTAAGAAAAGAATACGAGAAGAGAAATAGTAAATTGCCGAATAAAGAAAAGATATTTAGTATTAGCCATTTGGTAGATAGACTGAACAATGAAAGAGAAGAACTGTTAAAACAAATGAAAGAATGTAACAGTTTAATTGAGCCCAAAGGATATGTAACAAGAAAGCAAGAAATAGAAGAGAAAGTGAAGTTTTTGAATTCTCTAGACTTAGAACAAAGAGTTGATAGAAGACTAAAGATTGTCGAACTTTGTAGCATATTTGGGGAATGTTTCCAAATTAAAATAGCGAAAGCACAAACCAAGCAAGAAATCATAAACTATATTTATGAACTACGCTATTATGGATTTTTGATATTGGATGATGAGGAAACAAAACTAAAAGAAGTCATGCAACTAAAAACTCTTTTTGAAGAAGCAAGAAAAAGTTTATTAGAAAAAGCAAGAAAATTAGATGTACTAGAAGAAGTAACAGAAGATAAAGAAATTAACGAACAAATCTTAAATGCTATTTTTGATAGTAAAATGATAGATTTAGACCATATGGTGATTGAAACAAGTGTAAAAGATGGAAAGTTATATATTGAATATTATGATGAAAAAGTATTGGAAAATACAGTACAATTGCAATGTGATAGGACAGTGAGGTTAAAGAAGAAAACTAAGTTATTTATTTGATAATATTTTAACATATATAATACGTTTGGCATTACTGCCGGTTGATTTCTATTAAATATGAATATAAGAAAGGATGAAGCGTATGAAAATAACATTCTTAGGTGCCACCAAAATGGTAACAGGATCTAATTTCTTAGTAGAAGGTGCAGGAAAGAAATTTTTAGTAGATTGTGGTATGTATCAAGGAAGCGCAAGAGACGAAATGGAAAATAGTGAACCATTTGCTTACAATATACATGACATTGATTTTGTGCTACTAACTCATGCACACATTGATCATTCAGGAAGAATTCCAAAACTATATACAGAAGGATATCGAGGTCCAGTTATCACCACAAAGGCTAGTAGAGATTTATGTTCTATTATGCTACCAGATAGTGGGCACATTCAAGAACAAGAAATTGAATGGAGAAATAGGAAAAGAGTAAGAGAGGGTAAAAAGCCATTACCTCCTTTATATACAGCACAAGACGCAATTGACTGTATGGAAATTTTCCAACCTGTATCTTATGATGAAATTATAGAAGTGGATGAAAATATCCATGTCCGTTTTAATGATGCAGGACATATGTTGGGGTCAGCCATTATTGAGATTTGGGTAAATGAAGATGGAAAAGAAACAAAAGCAGTTTTCACAGGAGATTTAGGAAATAATGATATTCCACTATTATCTTCTCCTACTATGATAGAAAGAGCAGACTATGTAGTCATGGAATCTACCTATGGTGGAAGATTACATATGAGAAATGACGATAAAGCAAATCTTTTCTTAAATATTGTATCAGAAACATTAAAGCAAGGTGGTACAGTAGTCATTCCATCATTTGCAGTAGGTAGAACACAAGAAATTCTATATGAACTAAACAACATCAAAGATGGACCAAGTAGTGAAGATTTTAAAGAAAAATATGACATTTTGATGAAAGCACCAGTTTATGTAGATAGTCCACTCGCCATCTCAGCCACTGAAATATTTAGAGATAATGCAGATTTATTTGATGAAGAAACGCAAGCTATTATTCAGTCAGGGGATAACCCACTAGAATTTAATGGTTTGCAATTTACAAGAACAGCAGATGAATCAAAAGCATTAAATGAAAAAGAAGAATCTGCTATTATCATTTCAGCCAGCGGTATGTGCGAAGTAGGAAGAATAAAGCACCATTTAAAACATCATTTATGGGATCCAAAAAGTACCATTCTATTTGTAGGTTACCAAGCACAAGGAACTCTAGGAAGAAGAATTGTAGAGGGCGAAAAGAAAGTTAAAATATTTGGAGAAGAAATTGCAGTCAATGCAAGAATAGAATACATTGAAGGATATTCAGGACACGCTGACCAAGAATGGTTATTAAACTTCATCTATTCTTTTATTACAAAGCCAAAACATATCTTTTTAGTACATGGAGAACCAGAAGGGCAAGTAGTATTAAAAGATAAGATTTTAGAAACAGTGGATATTCCAGTTACGATTCCAGAATATGGACAATGCTATACTTTAGACGAAGACTTAACTATGGAACAAGCAGTAGAACCAGTAACAAAGGTAACCATTGAGAAGAGTGATGTGTTAGATAAGATTAAGACATTAAAAGAAGAACTAGAGGATATGGAGGTCATTGTTAAGGAAGAATATTTAGGAGAACAAGCAGATGATGACAGTATTAGTCGATTAAAGTTAAGACTAAAAGAAATTGAAGAACAAATTGTGAGAATAGTGGAGAAAAATTAAAAAACCACATCTGTTTTACAACAAATGTGGTTGCCCGTGAACTAGTGGGCAGTGCGGAGGTCATTTCTTCCGAGAGTAAAAGCAGTAGCAAACGATCATAGAGATCACCGTAATAAAAAAACAACCTGAACTGAAGAACATAAAAGGAGCAAAGTAGTTGTTAAACATTCCAATCAAACCGGAGAGTGCACCAATAACAGCAAAAATAAGTCCGATTATACTAGCTATTGTACTAACCATAAGAAAACCTCCTATAAAATTTTATAAGTATATTATACCACAAAAAGCCCAAAAGTACAAATTTGGCTATTAGAATTAGAGATTAAAGAGAGTAAACAGATTAGAATAAAAATGTCGCACTAGGGGACACATGTCGCACAAACTATACATTTCACTGCATTCCATTGCATAAATCATCTGTAGCTCGCTTCGCTTCACACAGCTGACTTAACGTCCCCTAATACGACAAAAGGAGAAACCAATGAAAAATAAATATAATAATGATGCCATAATTGGCGGTGGAAATATTACAGCAAGTCTTACGCAAAAAGGTGAATTATTAAGAGTCATGTATCCAGCACCGGATTTTAGAAACTGGATAGATGAGTTTGTAACAGGAATCAAAATCAATGACTCAGGAATGATATATTTGCATGATGATATTAATAATCAATATCATCAGTATTATACGGAAAATACCAATATATTACACACTGAGATTACAAACACATACTTTAATTTAAGTATCAAGCAAACGGATTTTGCTTTACTAAAAAATAGTGTACTAGTAAAAAAGTATGAATTTGAAAATAAGAATAGTATTGACTTAAATGTCAATTTCTTAGTGCATGCAAAATTATTATCAGATGTCAATAATATGGTTGGCTCTGAAATAAGAGAAAATGCATTAATTCAATATTGCCATGATTATTGCTTGTATACATTTTCTAAAATGCCATTTATGAGTTATCAATTAAATGACACAAAAGAAAATATAGAAAGTGGAGTAATCCAAGATAAAGACTATATTGGTATGTCTTGTGATTCTAGTATCAGTTATGATATAGGAATTTTAAAGCCAGGAGAGAAAAAAGAATTAGTCCTTTATTTATATTTCAAAATAAATGGCGAAAAGCAAACAGAGGAGAGTATTAAAAAGGAATTAACAGAGATTCGCAAACTAGATGTGGTAAAGGAAGGACAAGCAGTAGAAAAATATTGGAAGAAATATGTCAAAGAACATCTAGGAATTGAATTAAGGCCAGAAACGAGTAAATTTAATAAAAAGTTTAATCAAGTTTATCAAAGAAGTATTTTGCTATTTCCACTTCTTACCAATGATACAACAGGAGGAATTTCCGCCACAGTAGAAATTGATGAAAATATGACACAATGTGGTAGATACAGCTATTGTTGGCCAAGAGATGCAGTGTTTGTAACGAGAGCATTAGATAAAGTAAAAATGACAAAAGAAACAGAGAAATTCTATAAAACATTTTGCAAAGATACCCAAAACAAGAATGGAATGTGGGAGCAAAGATTTTATACAGATGGAAGATTAGCACCTTGCTGGGGATATCAAATTGACGAAACTGCAAGTGTTATCTTTGGAATTTATGAGCATTATAAAGTAGTAAAAGATGCTAAATTTTTGAAAGATACTTATAAAATGTGTGAAAACGCAGCTAAATTTTTGTGTACATATATGGATAATGTTTTAGGAACACACGACGAATCAGACATTGTGAAAAATGAAATAGAGGCAACTTATCATACAGAAGAAAGAAACAAATTACCAGTCAGTTATGATTTGTGGGAAATGCATGAAGGAGTCCATCTATATTCTTTAGCAGCTATTTATGCAGCATTCCAATCGATGAAAGAAATGAATGAGATATTAAGACCAGTATTTGAAACCAATAATAGACTAAAAGTAGAAGCAATGAACAAGCTAGAAGCAAGAATAGTAAAATATCAAGAAGAAATCAAAAACTTTATCTTAACTAATTTATATGATGAACAAACGAAAACCTTTTTAAGAAACCAAAATGATAACCGCACAGACATTAGTGAATTAGGAATTGTAGAGCCTTTTGAAATATTTTCTCCAAAAGAGAAAAAAGTATTAAACACTGTAGAAAGAATCAATATGACATTGAGAACCTATACAGGTGGCTATTTAAGATTTGAACAAGATCATTATCGAGGTGGAAATAGCCCATGGCCAATTTCTACTGCATGGATGGGATTGTATTATCAAAAAGCAGGAGAAAAAACAAAAGCCAAAGAATGCCTTGAATTCATCGTCAATACGGCTAATCAACATGGCTTTTTAGCAGAACAAGTCAGCAATGACACCATGCAACCAAATTGGGCAAATGGACTAGGATGGGCTCATGCAATGTTTATTCTTTCTGTTTAGTGTCAGGTTAGGGACACACCTTAAAAATATATAATTAAGCTTGCTTTTTGTCGTATTTTGTAATACACTAACAATATCATATAAAAATGAAGAAATAAAAGGAGGAAAAAAGAATGAACAAAAAAGTATTAATGATTGTAGTAGCTGTTGTAGTAGCCATTGTAGTAATAGTAGGAGGATACTTTCTATTATTTTCAGGAAAATCAAGCCTAAAGAAAGAAGTGGTTAGCCAAGAAAATTATGAGAAGATACTTGATGAAGTAGGTAAGAAATTTGGGGAAAGTGACGAAGCATACTATTATACTTATGCTTGTATCTACCATACTGCAAAAGCAGGGTTTACAGACGAATACCTTCAAAGTAAAGATGAAAGCTTACTATACAAAGATATTTCAGGAAAAACAGTTCAACAATTAATTGATGAAGGAAAACAATTAATGGAAAAAAATAATGTGACAATAGAAGAATACAAACAAAAACTAACAGATTTAGGTGGTTCATTAGCAAAATAGTGTCATATTGGGGACGTTCCTTTTTCTGATGAATAAGTGAGCGCTGCCTGTGGCAGAAACAGCGAACTTATGAATAGGCATAAACTATTGTTGTAGACTTTGCAAAGTCAAAGGCTAAAACAATTAGTTTGATGCTCGCAGTGTCAGGTTGGGGACACACCTTGAGAATTTAAAATCAAAAAATGGCTTTAGTTGCCATTTTTTTCTTTTTGATATAGCATTATTAAATAAAGTATGATATAGTACGAAAAAGATATTATAATTTAAGGGAACATAGGAAGTAATAAAAATAGGAGACAATAATTGAATTAGGGGGCAAAGACAATGTAGAAAGGAAGAAGGTATTATGTCTCGTAGTTCAAGAGAAAATCAAAAATCTTATACAAATGTTTATCATGTTATTCTTCGAAGTATTAATCAACAAGAAATTTTTTATGATAACAATGATAGAAGCAAATTTCTAAAATGTTTAAAATTAACAAAGGAAAAGTATCAGTATGATTTGTATGCATATATTTTAATGAATAATCATGTTCATTTATTAATTATGGATAAAGAAAATAATTTATCAAAAATCATACAGTCGTTAGCAACAAGCTATGCAATGTATTTTAACAAGAAATATCAACGAATTGGTCATGTGTTCTACAATAGATTTAAGAGCAAAGAAATAGAAAATTTAGGATATTTTCTAAATGTTATAAGGTATATTCATTTTAATTGCGAAAAAGCTAAAATGTGCGAGTTTGATAAGTTTTATTGGAGCAGTTATCATGATTTTTTTAAGCTCACTTCATTAACTGACACAACAAGGGTATTAAAAATAATTGAGTTAAACCAAAATGAATTTCAATATATTCATGAAGAATATAGAAAACTTAAAGGCTTTGAAAAAGATAATTTTGAGTTGGAAGAGATTAACTTGGATGACAAATTAGCTGTACAGAAAATAAAGGAACAATTGAAAATAGATAATCTTGTCAGTATTCAAAATTTCAATAATAGAAAAAGAGATGAAATTATCTCGAATATTTTGAAAATAGAAGGAATAAAGAAAAATCAACTTGCAAGGATCTTAGGTGTTAGTGAGAGATTAATATATAGAGCAGTAGAGAAAAATAGAAATTAGAGGTAAAGGTGTGTCCCCAACCTGACAACTTTGTCAGAAAAAGGAACGTCCCCAACCTGA
>CAOXTD010000017.1:0-10852 GCA_948560265.1 uncultured Clostridia bacterium
CTAACCTTTCTTGCCAACTTGCTATATCTGCTTTTAGTTTTGCGTCTGATGCTTTCTTAAAAATTCCATTATCTGACATCACATACATGACTGTAATACCTGCTAGAATAAGTAAAATCACAATTGTAACTACTAGTGCAATTAAGGTTATTCCGACTCTTGCCATCATCTTTTACTTTTTTGACATTTTGCTTATCAGCTAAACCCAATATTTTTTCTTCCATTCTTTCATTTTCACTCCTTTTTTCTTCTTATGTACATTCTTTCACTATTTTTACAGTCTTATTCACTATTTTGTCAATATGCATTCGGATATTTCCGAATATATATTCATTTTAACAATCTATATCTTAAGTTGTCAATAGATTTTATTTACTTTCCACAATTTTAATAATATCTGCAATATAGTCTCCTATAACGGGGATATTTAACATCACTATTTTTTGGAGTATGATTAATAAAACAGCAGTTAAAATGGTAAAGCCAATTCCGATTCCAATTCCTTTTGCCATGCCTGACAATAAATTGCGAAGCAACAACTGTTTCTTATTTCCCAATAATTCTGCTATCTCCAATATATTATTTTTCGTTAAAGTTCGATTAAGCTGTTCTAAATTTTTTAATAGTAACTTTTCCATTTTATTTTTTCGAAACATGAAAAAATCCTCCACTACTTATGTTGGAGGATTTTTCATTTTTTATTCATGATTGTTTATCACGTTGTTTTCTTCTTGTGCTTTATTATCAGTTTTTTGCTTTTCCTTTTTCTGTTCTTCTTGCAATTTTTCTAATTTATCAATCAGTTCTTGCAATTTATTCATATCTTTTCCTATCATTTCCCAGTTATTATTTTGATTAGATTTTTTCAAATTTCCATTTGCTTTTACAATTGCTTGAACTAAACCTTCTATTGTATCTGTACTTTCCACTTCAATATCTACTGCATCTTGTGATAATAAATTATCTAAAGCTTCCTTTAAATCATTTCCAATTGCCACTTTATTACCAGATGCTACTACAACTTTCTTTAACATTGGTGTAGAATTTTCTTCATTAATATCTTGTTGATAAATTGTTTCTACATATAATAATGAATTATTAATTGGAACAATGATCATATTTTTACTAATTTTAGTTCCTGCTACATTAAGGCTTGCAATCTCTTTTGAAATTCTTTCATCTTGCTCTAACTGTGTATCAATTTGCATTGGTCCTAATACATTACTATCTGATGGATACTTATATAAAGTTAATTTTTTCTCCCCATTTTCGCAAGTACCTATTAAATAAGCAGTTAAATTTTGCTTGTCATATGGAGTATATGGCAATACTAAGCCTAGAGTTGGTTTATCACTATTAACTGTTTTTACCATAGTATAATATGGTTTCATGATTGTTCCTGTTTTTGATAAAACCTTACTAGTATTGTGTGTTGCTATCTCCCAAACATCATCTTCACGATATAGTACATCGGTTTGAATATTATGATACCTTTGCATAATTTTCGCTTGTACATTATATAGGAATTCTGGATATACAAATTGACTACTAATATCTTCAGAAATATTTTTATCTTTGTCTACAAATAAATCTGGATACATTTTCTGATAAGCCATAATAATTGGATCAGTTCTATCTGTGATATAAAATTGAATCGTTCCATCATAGCTATCTATTAATACTTTTACTGAATTTCTAATATAGTTTAATTCTAATTTATCTAGAATGCTTTCTTCTTGCAAAGTTATTCTTTGTGAATATGGATAATTATTAGAAGTTGTATATCCATCTAATACCCATACTAACTTTCCATCTTTATTTGTTACTAAGTATGGCTCTTCATCATATAAAATATAAGGCAATAAAGTTTTTGCTCTTTCTATAATATTACGATTAATTAATATTTTACTATCTTTATCCACATTGCCTGAGAATGCAAGTTTCAAATCCTTTTCTTTGATAGCCAAAATAAATCTATCTAAAAAATTCAAACTTAATCCAGCATTTCCATTGTAAGTATTTGTTGCATTTTCCGCTTTAGTAGATTCTGCAATTGGATAATCAAATTCATTCTTATCCTTACTATTTGTTACTACAGTATCATTAGTTTCTAGACCAAAATAAATTCTTGGCTGATTGATAGAAACAATATCATTTGAATGACTTATATAATCTTTTTGTAAATCTATTAAATTTCCTTTTTCATCTACTGATGTAGCTGATGTAAGAATAACACCATACCCATGTGTATATTCATATGTTTTATTATTATATGTTCTTGTTGAACTACTAATTTCTCTAGGAGATATATATACTAATTGTTGCACTCCATTGACACGATAGCTTGCAATTTGAGTTGTACCATATGTATAATATCCTTTATTGGTTTGTAAAGTATTTAAGTTTTTCAAAACAGTTTCTTTGTCTATCATAGCAATATTATTAATAGTTTCTTCATTTTGCTCTACTTTTTCTGCTGTTATAGTTTCACTTTCACCCAAATTGATCTCATCAATATTAATGCCATAAGCTTGTTTGGTATAATTAATGTTTTCTTTAATATACTCTTGTTGTTTATCTAAAGCATTAGAATTAACAAATATCACTTCAAATACCACTAAAACTAATAACATACCAATTAAGTATGTTGGTACTGATGCTAGTGATAAAATAACTCTTTTTGTGTTTTGTTTTTTAAAAGCTCTTACAGCAATTAATACTGCAATAATAATAACAATGCTTAAAATACGGTATCCCCATAATTTGATAGTAACCTCTGAAATTCCAGCTCCATATAAAGCATAATTATCAATTTCATTTAAATTAATAAATCTTTGAAGTCCTACATTATGAGTTTCTATAAAGATATACCCTGCTACTAAAAAAGCTATTAAAACAACATTTCTACAAAGTAACTTGATAAGAGAACTTTTCTTTAAAGTCTCTCTATCAACTCCTTCAAAGAATAAATTGAAAGTAAGTATATAGTAAACTACTGTATAAATAGTTAAACCAACCACAATAAATAATCCATATTGAATTAAAAATTTAATAAATGGTTGTCCAAAAATAAAGTAACTAATATCATATCCTAATACTGGGTCAGTCATTTCAAATGCTGCACTATTCACGAATAACATTAATTTTTCCATAATAATGTTTGTAGTAACAAAGCTGATAATAATGGAAAGTATAAATGCTATTGACTTATTGGGCATTTTAGGCATTGGCTTTTTTTCTTGCTCAAAAAATGGTAATAGGCCCTTTTTTATACTTCTATTGGTTGCATATATTATAAAATACAAAAGTACAAAAGTAATACCAAATGTAGCAAATCGATAAGTCAGATTTTGCCAAAAAATACTTAAATATTCTTGTCCTAATTCTAATGTTTCTAGATATTCTCCTCTATAAATAATATACAATACAATCACTGCTAATAGCAAAAATGCTAATACTATCCACTTTCTTTTCTTTCCTTTTTTTGGTTGGTTATTTGAATTTTCTTTTGTATTTATTGATTTGTTTTGTTCTTCCAATCTGAATTCTCCTTTCCAACTTAACAAAATTTATTCTCTAAATTAATGCTTTAACAAAATCTTCACTTTCAAATACTTGCATATCATCTATTTGTTCTCCTACACCAACAAATTTCACTGGCATCTTATTTTCTGCTACAATTCCAATCACTACTCCACCTTTTGCTGTTCCATCTAATTTTGTTAAAATCAATCCATTAATATCCACTGTTTCTTTAAAAGCCTTTACTTGTGAAATAGCATTTTGTCCAGTAGTTGCGTCTAATACCATCAATACTTCTTTTGCAGCGTTTGGTAATTCCTTATCAATCACTTTTTTAATTTTAATGAGCTCATCCATAAGATATTTTTTATTATGCAATCTTCCTGCTGTGTCACAAATTAAAACATCTGCTTGTTCCTGCTTTGTAATTTGAATAGCATCATATACAACAGAAGCTGGGTCTGCTCCTTCTTCTTTCTTAACAATTTTGCAGTTAGCACGATTAGCCCAGATTTCTAATTGTTCTACTGCTGCTGCTCTAAAGGTGTCTGCCGCTGCGATTACTACCTTTTTTCCATCTTGTTTTAAACGATTTGCTATTTTTCCAATAGAGGTTGTTTTTCCTACTCCATTTACACCAACTACTAAAATAACAGAAGGATTTGTTTCTAAATGTAAGGAATTATCTACTTCATCTAAGATTTTTTGAATTTCTTCTCTTAAGGCTTGCTTTACTTCTTCCTCTTCTTGAATTTTTTCTTTTTTTATTCTTTCTCTTAAATTTCCAATAATTCTAGTAGATGTTTCTACTCCTACATCTGACATAATCAGTGCTTCTTCTAATTCTTCTAGCAATTCTTCATCTACTTTTCTAAAATTACTGAAAACATTGTTCATTTTTTCATCAAATGAACTTTTCGTTTTGCTTAATCCTTGTTTTAACTTATCGAAAAAACCCATTTTCTTCTCCTTCTTTATCTTGCTTGATAGTCTACTTTGTCTTTTTCCCAAGAATTTGGTTGGTACACAGTTCCTATAAACCATATTTCATCTGTCTTTTTATCTCTAATCATATATATAAATGGTCTGCCAAACTTGATTTCTTCTGGTTCTTCTTCTCTTATCATAGCATTATCTTTTATTGCAAATACTGTAACAGCAGCCGCTTTTACACCTTCTTCTGAAAAATCAATATCTGCTTTGTGAAGAGCATCACTTACATGAAAATCTGTATCTGCCATATTAGAAAAATTGGCTAAGCTACTGTTAAAGGCATCTGTAATTCCTAAGTTCATTAAGTCTTGTTTTAATTTTAAAGAATAATCAAAAGAAAACTTAGGTATTTTAATTTCTATTCCTACATTTGCTTGAGATGCTGGTTTTAGCTTCTTAATAACTTGATTTATATCATTCATTTTAATATCTTTGATATAGTCTGATAAATTTTCATTTGGCATAATTGCTATAAATTCCAATTGTGTATCGTCATATTGTTTCAAATCCATAGAAATTGCTGTCATATTGGTGTCTTTGTAATAAGAAACATCTTCTGCTTTGCTTTCTCTTTGCATCATGGTTGCTACCATTTTGCTACCGTCTTCTAAATTAAATTCTTCTCCATGAGTCTTCTCAGGAGTAAATGCAGTTTGCCATTCCATATCAATTGCTAATGCATTAATCAAAAGAATTCTATTCATTCTCATTTGATTATCTTGTAACATATTTTTAATAATACCCATTGTCTTATTTTCAATCCACTGGTTGACATTTTGAGCATTTTCGAAAGTATCATAATTAACTTCAGCATTATATTTTTGTACTAATGTATTTTGATAACTTTCTTTCATATATTGTTTATAATCATCTCTAATGTAGATAGTATTTGCTAGAGATAATATATTATCTTTATTGGAATATTTCGTTAGTTGCATTTCTCCAATTACATTATCTATTTGCTTTTTGGTATTACCACTTGCTCCTTCATTTAGCATATTCAAAGCATATTTAATAGATAGTGGGCTATATATCATATTTTGCTTTTGATTTTCTAATTTCAAAAAGTCAATTGGAAATTCAGAAATTTCTGATGTGATTTGAACTGGTATATCTGTATTTTCTACATTATTATTTTGAATTGTATTATTATTAACAATTGGTTGATTAAGCTCTTTATTAGAACCTCCTAAAATAACAATTGCCATGATAACTAATATAACAACAAATACGATTACTGCTGCAATAATAATAGCAGATAATTTAATTTCTTTTTTCTTTGGCTCTTCTTCGAACAACATATTTATTTTCTCCTTTGTTTATAAATTTTTCCTATTATATCATACTTTTGTATATTGTAAAAGGGGTTAAGATGTTTTTAAGAAATATATTAAAACAGCTAGAAAGCCACCAAACTTTGGTGGCCTTCTAGTGTAAAACTTAAATTTACTACATCATTTTCTTAAAACAATGGCTCCCTATGGCATAAGCCTTTCTCGTCCAATCTCTCCAACGCTGAAAATAACCTCTGCATTTTGATACTCTTTTGGAATATGCAGATTGGTTTCATGATGTGTTCTGCTTGCAACTACAAGAAGAGATGTCCACTCAGAAATTCTCTCATATATAAAGTGCTCTTTGGAAATCTCCTTTATCTTACATTCTGCTGTTTTCAAGAACTCACATTTTACCCTTGCTGCTAACATCTCCCTAAAATAGGATAGTAGGTCTTGGTCCTCTTTTCCCCACGGAAACGGAGCTCTGTTGGCTAAGTTGTGAATTCCTTGCAGCCCCACTTCGTCTCCATAAAAAATCGAGAAAATCCCAGGAAGAAATGCAAGTGCAACTAAATAACTTTTCAGTTTTTCCTTGCCGAATTCATATTCCTCCTTTGTCAGGCTATGGTTTTTAACAAAGTCTGATGTATTACCATAATCCAAGTCCCAACTATGGCCTTTTCTGGGATTAAACGAATTGGTTGCAAATAGCTCAATTGCCCGTGAAATATCATGCGTAGAAGTAAAATTCATCATGGTATCAATGGTATCTTTAGGGTACTCTGTGAAAATTTCGTTTAGTGTATTGCTCAGGTCTTGCATATTTTGATAATTGTAGTACCCAATTAATGGACTAATCAAATGGTAGTTCATGATAGAATGCATGCCTTTTCCAGACTTAAGGAATCCCCTATTTCTCCTCATTGGATTATCCCATTGTTCTCCAAAAAGGAAACCGTCTGGCTTATTTCTTCTCACTGCCAAAAAGATTCTCTCAATCATCAAATCTGAGAGTTCATCAGCAACATCCAATCTAATTCCGTCAATACCACATTCAAACCACTGGTCAATGACACCGCCTACCCCTGTAACATACTCTATCCACTCTTCTGACAAAGTATCACATTCTGGAAGGGTCTTGTGTCCCCACCAAAAATTAAAGTACTTGGTCCCATTATGCCATGTCTGCCGATAAAAGTTTTTGTAGGGCGAATTCGGATTATGATATGCTCCTTTATCTCCATGTTCTGCAAACTGGTCAAAATAAATACTTCTATTGCCAGTATGATTAAAAACACCATCTAGGATAATTTTCATCCCATGTTTGTGGACTTCCTTGCATAACTTCTTTAAGTCTTCTTTTGTTCCCAAAAACGGATCCACTTGAGTATAGTCAATCGTATCATACAAGTGATTTGACTGTCCATAGCAAATGGGATTCAGGTAGATAATAGATACACTAAGACTTTGAATATAATCTAATTTATCAATTATCCCCAAAAGATTGCCTACATAGAACTCTGTATTCCATTCTCCTGCTTCGTTAGGACCCAAAGGAACTTTTTCTTCCCAGTCTGTCATCACCCTTCTTCCTTGAATTTCTGGTATTTTTACTGATGCATTACGGTAAAACCGGTCTGGAAATATTTGGTACATAATTGCACCTTTTGCCCATTCAGGAGCGCTAAAGCTTGCTGATAGCTTAAAACATTCCTGTTTGGTAACAGTTTGGTCTTGACTAATGTCTCCTCGCTTAAGAACCCTATACACCCCATTACATTTATAAGAAATGTAATAATAATAGAGTGCACTTGTTTCCAAGGTAACTTCTCCCTCGAAAACGGCATATGTCTCGTCATTTTGCTTATGGCAAATATCATATGTCACCCCATTTAAGTTAAAACTCTCACTTCCGATGACATTTAACCTTACTCTTTCGAACCAGCCATCAGCTAATGGCAAATGAATAGTTATCCTAAACCGTTCCCAATTGTCCCCTTTTTGTAAGGATACAATTGTATGAAATGGCTTTGAATAAAGCTTACACATAATTGTTCCCTCCTTAAATTATTAAAGTGAAAAACCTTAGTTATGGTTTATGATAATTTTATTTTATAATATTCTTCTAAAAAGTCAATATTTTACGACAATCTGTAATATATTTTTTTCTTTCTATAGTCTTGCAATATAATCCATTTAATTATATAATAATGATTGTTAACTTTTTATACGCTACTGTAGCTCAGTTGGTAGAGCAACAGATTCGTAACCTGTAGGTCGGCAGTTCGATTCTGCCCAGTAGCTCCATTTGAAAACAACTTACGGACTGTAACAAGTTCGTGAGTTTTTTGTTTTTTTAAAGGCTTAAAGTTCTCTTTCTAGGAAGGAGGACTTTTTTGATGTTGGATATTAAAACTATGGAAACATTAAAGCCAAATAACAAAATCTTGGAGGTAATCAAAGACTATACTTACAAAGTTAAGAAAGGAACAGTTAAACACTTATTACATACTAATTTACAGGTTATAGAGCCTACAGAGTATCAAATTACATATCCTACTACTATTACGATACTAGAGTATAAAATTAACGAAATATCTAACAAACCATTCTTTATTAAAGAACATAATCAAAAATATTCATTATCAGAAATTACACAAATTTTAAAGAAATTGAAAATTTAGACTTCACTTTTTCCATTTTTGTGAGAAAACATATGAGAGGCTAATTTTTCAAATTGGACTTCGTAAAAGCCCTTTTAAATGAGGAAAATAATGAAAGAAGTGTAAAAAATGCGTAATTTACTGATGAATTTATCACAAAAAGTAGTACAGAATTTATTAAATACTTATACATTGTTCTTAAAAATGATACTGTTGGTATTAAATATCTAAATGGAATAACTGAAGAAGAATTAGAAATCAAGAAAAAAGATTATGACGTTTTATCCATTCTAAAAATGACAAGTAATGAATATCCGAGTGAGTTTGTAGATGATTTTTTTGCTAAAGCCCATAGTCATTTTTATGTAGATGGCATAATTGGCAGTCCTTATTTTGAGGGAAATGTTTCTAAAGATTTTCTATTATTAGTACCCAAAAAAGAAGTAGTCAAAGCAAACTAAAAGTGAAAGGAGTTATCAATGAAACAATTAACAAAAGAAATATTTTAAAGAATCAAGTAGATACTATAGAACAATTTAAAGTTCTTGATTATCTAAAAAAGCAATTATCTATTGGCAAGTTTGATTTATTTTTAATTGATAGATTTACTATTAAAGTTGTAGATAAAAATAATGAACAAGGTTATTTTAAATACAATAGCAAAACAAAATCGGTAGATTTTTACGAAAAAAATATTAAAAATAAAGAAATGGAGAGATAAAAAAATGGAATTAAATTA
This sequence comes from uncultured Clostridia bacterium, assembly GCA_948560265.1. Taxonomy (GTDB): domain Bacteria; phylum Bacillota; class Clostridia; order TANB77; family CAG-508; genus CAG-273. Next base: position 9,195 of record CAOXTD010000017.1, read on the forward strand.
TGCAAAAGTTGGCGATTATTTATTACCAAATTTAACAATAGAAAAACAAAATAATGAGAAAATTAACAAGTATGGCTATTTAAGATTACACTATCTGAAAGAAAATAATAAGCCATTTTATACAACACTTTTAATGAAAAATGAATTAACAAATCATCTTGTTTCAGTTAGTATTGAAGTAGAAAATAGATTAAATATTTTAATGGAACAATACAAAAATTCTGATGAGTTACTATCCGAAAAAAGAAAAATGGATAACCAACTTCAATGGGTGAGACTAATGAATAATTATAAAATTATGGCTGAAGAAATTATCTTAAAAGAACTAATTTATGTATGAAAATAGGACTGCAAAACAAGCAGTCCTTTAAAATTAACCTTAAAAATGTGTGAAAACAAATGCATTGTTATGTCCTAGCCAGCACTGAAAACCTACTCCCGCACGTTTTCTATTTATGGGAATTCCCATACCCTTTAAACTATAATGATTATTTATTTAAGTTCTTTAATTGATGATTTTCAAATGTATAAAACTTATTGCATATTTCATTTATTTTTTCATTATGTGTAGCGATTATTAAAGTTTTATTTTTAAAATATTTTAAGATGAAATTGACAACTATTTCTTCAGTATGTTTATCTAAATTAGAAGTAGGTTCATCTAAAATATAAATATCTTTATTCATTAAATAACTTCTTAAAATGTTAATTCTTCTTTTTTGACCAGTAGACAGTTTTAAGCCCTTTTCCCCCACGATAGTATAAATATTATCTTCAAACAATAATACCTCGTTTAATTCTAATTCTTCTAAATATCTTATGATTTCTTCATCTGAAATTTTTTTGTCTAAACATAAGTTGTCTTTAATAGACATATTAAAGAGTTCAATTTCTTGACTTACTGTTCCAATATCTAACTTAACATCTTTTAAGTCTTTTCCATCAATAGAAATTTGTCCTTTATAAGAATCGATATTACCTAAGATTAAGTTTATAATTGATGTTTTACCTTGTCCAGATTGTCCCGTAATTGATATCTTATCATTATCATTGATTATAAGATTATTTACTTTTATTTCTAAATTTGATTTAGGATATTGAATTACAATGTCAGATAAATGAATTTCTTTAAAAGATTTGAATTCTTTTCTATTGTCTAAATTTTTAAATATAGATATTAATTTGTTTTTAATTGCTTTAAGTTCATACCAGCTTATTATAGTTCCGGATAATTCTTCAAATACAAATCCCATTTCTACTTGTAATGAAATATAGAAAGTAATTATTCCAAGTGTATCAATTCCATTTGATAAATCAATGGCAGCCTTAATAAGCCCCAAAAAGAATGGTATAACTATCAATATATTACGTAATGCTTCTTCAAAAGAATAATACTTAACATACTTTTTGTTTTCGTTATAACACTTTTTACCTTCTCTGCTAATTTTATTAACAAAGTAATCATCATCATTTAGTAATTTTACAGTACGAATATTACTTATAAAATCATTGTATACTGATGAATACTCATATTCTTGGTCATATAGTTTTTCTACTTGAGTATTCGCTTTTTTTAATATTCTAATACTTAAAAATATACAAATAGTACTTGTAATAAAAGAACTAACAAAAAGTATTATTGATTGATTATATAGTGT
>CAOXTD010000017.1:10925-11296 GCA_948560265.1 uncultured Clostridia bacterium
ACTAATTTTCTCAATTATGTTTTCAAAATACCCAGTTTGATATTTTGAAATTGTTTCAACTGGTAATTTATTTAATTTCTTATAATATTCTTGATATTGAACCTTTGAATATTCATATAAATAATTATTACTATATTTTCTTAATAAGTAATTCCCTATAACACGAAGCGTTTTAGAAATCATAAAAATTGCTATTACAATAATTGCTTTCTCAACTGTAAAAGGCATAGTTAAAAATAATGTAAAGGCAAATGGAACAAAATAGTAAATAAAATCTAAAAATGCTTCTATTAATAAACAAATTGTTATTTTTTTCTTATTAAGACTCTTAAATATAAAATTAATATTATTATCTTTTTTCATTTTCTATA
>CAOXTD010000017.1:11308-13006 GCA_948560265.1 uncultured Clostridia bacterium
TTCTATACCACCTAAAGTTTTTACTCTATTAAATTATACTACAAATGCTAAAATTTTCATATACTCCCATTGAAATTTAATAACAATTCATATATAATATTTATAGAAAGAGAACCAAGTTCGTAACTTGTATGTGATTCGCTCCAATTCTATTATTCAGTTAAAATTTTAAGGTCGCAAATTGCGACCTTAAAACTTTGAAGTTACTATTGAAATATATTTAGTCATTACTTAATTTGATATCCTCTATAGATAAATTTAAAGCTACTCCTTTTCTGCCTTCTGATAGCCAATGTTCATTCTCTTCAAATGTTTCATCAGTTGCTTTTATATAAGATGTTTGTAGTATATTCATAGCACTAATACAGTTAAATATGATAGGAAGATTATTAATTTCATAACTATCTAATTTATTATACTTATTATATTCATTAATTAATGTATTCATATTATTGATTGATATTTCTCTGTCATTCGTTAAACAAACTCCAAACATAACAACTGCAAGTTCAATTACTCTTGGCAAATAATTTAAAACAGAAAAATCAATTACCCAGATTTTACCCTCATTATCTAATATTAAATTTGATTTAATGATATCTGCATGTATATAGGACATTTTAAATTTTGAAAAATCTACTTTTGACATTTGCTCATACACTTTTGATACTAACAATTTATCTTTTGCATCAATTTTTTCAATTTTCTTCTTATATTCAGACTCAAAATTTGTTATAGTCCATTCGTCATAATAAGGTTCAACTTGAAAATCAATTTTATTTATTTTTGCCATCTCTTTTGCAATACTACAAATCTCATTATGACTCAAATCACGATTTAATAACAATATATTTGTACCTTTAATATAATCCATTACTATGATATTTAATGTTTTATTGTTTATTTCTAATTCAAAAATGCTTTCACCATTTACTTGATAAATTTTTGGAACTTGCACTTCTCCTTTTATTGCATTTTCTAAAATATTTACTAATCTCATTTGCTCACTTTTAGGTCTAGATTTATTTAGTATCTTAATAAAGTATTCTCCTATACTTGTACTAATTATCATATTAAAGTCTTCATAACCGATTTCAATATGTTTTTGATTAATTAACTCTCCCAAACCATAATGTTGACATACTTTTTCAGCAATCATTTTTATATTTTTAACATTATGTATTCTTTCATAAAAATTTACATATTCCATTTGTAAATATCTCCTTAATAATTAATATAATTAATTTTTTATTTCTTTTATATTTTCCTCAGCAGTTCCAACCAGCCTAATAATATTAGGTAATTGATAAAAATTCACAGTATTCTCAATACTAAATTCATCTTCAGTTGCAGAACACAAAAAGATTTTCTTATTTAATGCCAATGCCATACCTAATTCAATATGAGTTCCCCTTCCAGCAGGTAATAATATAATAACAACATCAGCGTCTTTAATTCCTTCTTGCTCTAATTTAGAGTATTCTATCAGATCTTCAATCGTTTCATCATTACTAATATTTTCTGTCCAATTATAAGTATGTTTCCATCCATTTTCTTCTAATCTTTTTGAATAATAATTAACCAATTCGCAGTTTTTAAATCCAGACCCAATATAGAACTTCATTATAATTTCTCCTCTTTCTTTTAAATAATTTCTGCTTCATTGCCATTTCCAAAATTTATCTTAAGTCCTTTTCC
>CAOXTD010000017.1:13016-29788 GCA_948560265.1 uncultured Clostridia bacterium
AATAAAATTTTTCTATACTTGTAATTTTTTTTAACATTTTATATAATTACCCCATGACAAGTTTTATTTTAAAAATAATTGCAATGGCTACTATGGTAGTAGACCATTTTGGAGATGCATATTTTAAGCAGATTAGCTGGTTAAATCTAATAGGAAGAATCGCTTTCCCTATTTTCGCTTTTCAAATTTCAGAAGGCTACCTTCACACAAAAAATCTTAAGAAATATTTCTTAAGACTATTTTTGTTTGCACTTGTTTCTCAAATACCTTTTATGTTATTCTACTCTATATATACAGATGGATTTACTTTAAATATCTTTTTCACTCTTTTTATTGGATTACTTGCTATATTTCAATATGATAAAATCACCCACTTTTCTTTTAAATCTATCAAAAACAAAAAATTAAACATTTTCTTTAGATATTTATTGAGTTTTACAATAGTTATTTTATTAGGAATTTTAGCACAAGTTTGTTGTTTTGATTATGGTTTCTTTGGAATTACTACTATCTTTCTTTTCTATTTATTTAGAAATAATAAGATTGCAATGATTTTATCTTTCATTTTAGCTTGTGTACTCAAATATGGTATTCCTTACTTAGATACCTTTAATTTATGGTATATCTGGCTAATCATTTTTACAATTATTCCTATTATATTTATTAGTTTATATAATAAAAAACAGGGTCCTAAAGTCAAATATCTTCTCTACCTTTTCTACCCTGTTCATTTACTTATTTTATACTTTCTGTTTAGATAGCATTTATTTGCTATCTATTTTTGTGTAGCAAAATTAATACCTCTTGCCACTACACTAGACATATTTTCTATTAAATCATCAATTTCTTTTGGTGTTACAATAAAGTTATAATCTGCTGGTTGTAATACTTCTTTAATCATTTGATATTTATCCTCTTCTTGTAATTGATTTAAAAATTCATTGGAATGTGCTTCTTCTTGTAATCTTTGAATAAATAGATTAAGACTATCTGCTGCAATGGTTGCTGCTTCTACAACTGTCGGAACTCCTATCGCTATTACTGGTATTCCTAATGTATCCACTGTCAATTCCTTTCTTTGATTTCCAACTCCTGCCCCTGGTACAATACCAGTATCTGCAATTTGAACTGTACTACTAATTCTTTCAATACTTCTGGAAGCTAAAGCATCTATTACTATAATTAACTTTGGATGAACATTATCTACAATTCCTTTTAAAATTTCCACAGTTTCAATTCCTGTTGTACCTAAAACACCAGGCGAAACAGCACTGACTGGTCTTGTACCCTGTTCTAATACTTCAGGCATATAGGTTAAAAGGTGTCTTGTAATATCAATATCTTGTATTACTTTTGGTCCTAAAGCATCTGGTGTTACATATAAATTTCCTAATCCTACCACTAAAATGTCTTCTTGCGGCTGAATTAAGTTTCCAATTAAAGTCCTTAACTCTTTTGTAACAGCTTCTGATGCCTTTTGTATATCTTCTTCCTCTGCTATTTTTAAATCCTTAATATCAATTGTAATATAGTTTCCTTGTTTTTTTCCAATTGCTTGTTCCCCTTCTTGATTCAATACTTTTACTCTTGTAATTTTAATCGTTTCTCCTAATTGCTCCTCTTCTGTTTCCAAACCATTAATTTCATTTGCCACATTATTGGCTTTACGGTACAAATCACGTCTTTCTAGCGCTAAGTCTGTTCTAAAATTCATCATAAAAATATCACTCCATTTTTTCAAAATAAAAAAATACCAATTTTCTTTTATTATTAGAAAATTTGGTATTTTTTATTCATATTACTTTGAACAATATCTACATAAAATTGCTTCTAATCCTACTTCTAAATCAATTAGTCCTATTTTATAATTAGCATCTAAGTCGATAATTTCTCCTAAAACTTTTCGTAAATCTTTTTCTTCAAAATATCTTGCTTGTGTCTTATATTTCGTCACTAAAAACATCTGATTAGGCTTTAAATTCATGCTACTTGCTACATCTTGATGATATTTTTCAGCTATTTTAATAATATACAATTTTTTAAAATGGTTATATAAAGTTACTAAAATTCTCTGAATTGGCTCTTTATTAGCAATCAATCCTCGGTAAACATCTAAAGCCTTTCCGAGTTTCTTTTTTTCCTAAATTATCTGTTAAATCAAAAATAACTGCTTGAATTTGTTTAATGCAAAGTTTATCAATATCTTCTTTTGTAATAGTTCCTCCTACTCCTTTGTATTCTATCAATTTTCTTACTTCATTGATAAGGTCTTGCATGCTTGTTCCACAAGATTCTACTAAATACTTTGCTGTATTATCATCTAAAGTTACTTGATAAGCATTTACTATCTTTTTTAAATTTGTTACTAGCTCTGATAATTTTAAAAGTGCAAACTCTTTTACCTCTCCTATTTTTTCTATAGTTTGATATAAAATGTTTTTTTCCGCCTCTTCTTCTATAAAAATCAGTTCCACTGTTTCATTCAATTCTTGTTCATTTGTTTGAAGATAATGTGCTATTCTTTCTGGCAAAGGCAATTTCTCTTCTACTACTGCCTTTTTCTTTTTAGTTTCTTTTGCTGTTTTAGATTTACTAGATGTTTTCTTTTCCTTTTTGAAAAGTCCTGTGTTTTTTGCAATAATTAACTTTTTAGAAAAGCCAAAAGCAGGAGTCTCTAGGTCAGAAATCAACTCTTCTACATTTGTATCATCAATCTGAATATAATTAATTCCTTGCACTAGTTCTCCAAAATCTTTTTTTATTTTTTTCACTTTATTTTCTAAAAGATATCTCTCTTCGCCAAAATACAAATATATCATTTATTTCTCCTTTTTGTCAGGTTGTCAGGTTGGGGACGTTCCTTTTTCTGACATTCTTGTCAGGTTAGGGACACTCCTTCATTTAATTTTCAAGGTATGTCCCCACTATGACACTTTTGTCAGAAAAAGGAACGTCCCCAACCTGACACTCACAATTTTGCTGCAAATTTAGCTGAATGTGCATGGCAAATGGCTGCTGCCATGCTATCAGTAGTATCATCTAACTTTGGTAAATTATCCACTCCTAAAATTGCTTTTACCATTCTTTGTACTTGAATTTTATCTGCTCGTCCATATCCTACTACTGCTTGTTTAATTTGAAGTGGTGTATATTCATAAGTTGCAATTCCTTTTCTACAACCTACCACTAAGATAACTCCTCTTGCTTGGGCTACATTGATAGCAGTTTTGGCGTTGTTATTAAAGAACAGCTCTTCTACTGAGATAGCATCTGGTTTATAAGTATCAATGATTTCTTCTAATTCATTGTTTAATTTTAATAGCCTTTGTGGAAAAGACTCACCTGCTTTTGTTAAAACTGCACCTGAGGTAATCAATTTAAACTTGTTTCCCACATAATCTATAACACTATATCCTGTAATAGCAAACCCTGGATCAATTCCTAATATTCTCATTTTATTCCTTCTTTATTATTATGATAATTAACAATAATTCTAAATATTTCTGCCACTGACCAGCCTTGTGCAAAACACCCCTTTGCTTCATAAGGTTTATTAGAATCATATATCTCGCTAATACTTCCGACAAGTTGATCTTTCATACATCTCTTTAGTAAATGTTTTTTCTATTTGTTGTACTAGCTTTTCATATTGCTCTTTATATTCTTTTTTCTTTGTTTTATTTTTTTCTGCATTCGCTACCGCTATTAAACTATCTACATAAATACCTAAGAGCCATGGCCAAGTAATACCTTGATGATAAGACATATCTCTTTTGATAACATCACCTTCATAGATTTCTCGGTATCCTGGTTCTCCTTTTGCTAAAGTCTTTAGTCCATAAGGCGTTAACAACTTCTTAGTAACTGTTTCAATAACTTGTTTTGCAATTTCTGATTGTGGATCAATCACAGGATAATGCAAACCTATCGCAAATAACTGGTTTGGTCTAATTTTACTATCTCCTACTAAATCGTCTAAAGACTTTCTTTTTTTGTTATAGAACTTTTCTTCAAAACTTTTTTTGCATTTATTTGCTAATTCTTTATATTTCTTTTCTAGTTCTTTTTCTTTATACAATTTTGCAAAATCTGCCATAATACAAAGTGCATTATACCATAATGCATTTATTTCTACTGCTTTACCATTTCTCGGTGTTACTACTTTGTCTCCAATTTTGGCATCCATCCAAGTATTTTGAATATATGGTGTTCCTGAAGATAATAATCCATCTTCTTGGTCTAAATGAATATTATTTCCATCTAAATCAATTCCTTCAATATAAGCATCCATTACTTTTTTTAAAGTCTCATATAAATGACTTTTTAGCAAATCATAATCATGTGTATAGTTTAAATACTTTCTGACTTGTTCAAATAATAATAACGAAGCATCTACACTATTATATAATGGTCTACTATCGTAACCTGAATAGCCATTTGGTACCAATCCATATTTGATATCTCTAATACAAGTTAATAATACCTCTTTGGCTACTTTAAATCTTCTAGGAATCAGTACCAGTCCTTCAAAAGAAATTAGACTATCTCTTCCCCAATCTAGAAACCATGGATATCCTGCAATTAATGTATATAACGCAAAAGATGGACGATATACTACAAAGTTATCTGATGCTACAATATAATTTTTCATTAATTCTTTATACTCTTCAGTATATTCCTTTTTAGAATCTAACAAATAAGAATCATATAAATCACTTGTAATACGGATAATTTCCTGATTAACTAAATTTCTTCCATCTAGTTCCTCTATATTCTCTTCTAATGAACAAATAAAACTAACATATTTTTCTTCATTGGCTCTAATTTTAATTTCATAGCTTCCTGGAACTGCCAAATTTTCTTCACAATCCAGTCCCCTTTTTTCTTCTTCTACATAGTACATATTATTGAAAGTATCATTTTGATGCTCTCTATAAATTCCTTCAGAAGCATAGAAATACATTGGAGTAGAGTTTCGATTATTGACAACAACTTTTACCTTTTTTTCCTTTACTTCCTGTTGTAATGTAAAAGTAACATTTGGAGTTGTACAATGAAAGTCTCTAAAATGCACAATTGGAGTAACTGTTAATTTAGTTCTTTTTTCATTATTTTGAATCTGATATAAAACACAAACTGTATTTTTTCCATAGTCCATACATATAAATTTCTTAATAGTTGCTCCATCTATTTCATAAGTAAAAATGGGAATATACTCTTTTTCGAATTTAACTAAATTTTTATACCCCTCTGAAATATAATTTTTGCAAACATTAGAATAAAGTGGGTACTCTATTCCTCCACTTTCAAAACTTTCGTCTACCTTAGAAAGAATCAAATGCCTTCCTCCAGGTGCTTGAAGAGGGGCTACTAATAGTCCATGATATTTTCTGGTATTAATACCTATTATCGTAGAACTACTATAGCCGCCTATTCCATTTGTAATAATCCAATCATGCTTTATTCCATTTTCTAATGCTAGCTCATCTTTTTCATATTTCATTTGTAATTTCCCCCATCATTTTTGATGTTTCTATCCTTCGTTTCTATATAACAATATTTTAATGTTTACTTGTTTTCAATCTTTTACCTTGCTTACGGCGATTTTTACTATGTCCTTTTTGAGTAAGCAATTTACTTGCTAAATCTACAAAATCATCTTCTTTTCTGCTTTTACTTTTGCTAGTAGTTCTACTGACAGTTGATTTACCTGCTGTACTAGCAGTTCTAGTAGTTTTAGAACTAGAACTGGTTGTTCTTTTTGTAGTTGTTGACTTCGCTCTACTTGCTGTGCTACTCGTTTTTGATTTACTTCCTTTTTTCTTGCTTTCTGCGGCCCTTCTAGCAGCTTCTGCTTTGCCTTTTTCGCTTTCTATGTATTTTTTAATAACAGTATTTTGTGCTTCTTCAAATGACATGCCATTTTTTACTTTCATTCTAATTTCAGCTTCTTGCATTGCTTCTAATCTATCTTTGTATTTTTGGAAATACTTGCTTTCTCCTCTTTCAGGCTTTCTCTTTTCTCTTCTAAAGCTTGTATCACTTTCCTTTAAAGATTTTTTAGCTGTTTTTAGTCTATCATTTAATAATACATATTTAGTATCATTTTGCATATCTCTAAACTTCAAATCATCACAAATAAGTTGAATAATAGATGCTGCAATTGCATCTGGATTATGTCTAATGTAAGTATCCTGTACATGAGAAATTTCTCTTTGCATTAGATTAACACCTAGTGCTTTTGTTTTAGCAGAATCAATTTCTACCAGATCTTGTCCTTGCATATTATATCTTCTAATATACTCTGGCACTAATTCCCCAGTATCATAAATACAATATTCAATAATGCCTTTACCTGCATGATCCATAATTGCTTTAATGTGATCTGATAATGTATAGGCATCTGTTTGTCCTGGTTCTGTCATCAAATTACTTACATATACTTTGAAAGCTTTGCTTTCTTTAATTGCTTTTGCAACGCCCTTAACTAACAAGTTTGGTATTACATTTGTATACAAGCTTCCAGGTCCAATAACAATAGCATCTGCCTCTCTTATAGCATCTAGTACTCCTGGTGCTACTTTACAATTGGTTGGATTAATAAAAATTCTGCTAATTTTAGTAGTTTTGCTACTTACTGCGTCTGGAATTTTGTCTCTACTTTCAATAATAGACCCATCTTCTAATTCCGCACAAATTTGAATTGGTTCAAAAGTAACTGGTAAAACTTTTCCTGTAATATTAAAAATCTCATTTGTCTTTGCAATAGATTTTGTAAAATCTCCAATGTAATTCTTCATTCCCAATAAAGAAATATCACCTAATGAAAGATCTTTTAAACTTCTTTCGGTAAATTGGTAATTCATATACTTTGCAACTTCTTCTTCATTTTTAGCCAATGCAATAATGCTTTCTTTAATATCATCTAATGGCATTGCTTGTAGAATTCTCCTAGATTCTGGTATGATTTCCCCATAATCTGATACTGTTACAATTGCTGTAATATTATCTGTATAATTTTTTAATCCTTTTAGAACAGAATCAAGTCCTGTTCCTCCTCCAATTGCTACAATTTTTGGTCCTTGGTCATAAATTTTCTTGTTATAAATTAAGCTATTTACCTTTGTTTTATCATCATCTATTCTTTCATCTGTTTCTTGTACGAACAACTCTAGTGTTCTTTTTTGCATATGAATCATACCTAAAATTACAAAAATGAAACCTACTACAAAAAATATAACATATTGAGCAAGTGGTGCAAAGTCTAGTCTGCCTTCACCTTCTCCTTCTCCTTCTAATATTTTAGCCACTCCATAAAATGCAACTAGCATTCCTAATAATATTAATAATATCCAGCGTTTCATCTTTGCTCCAGATCGAAACCACCTAAAAAAACCTTTCATGATAAAAACCTTCCTATTCTAAAATTTTTAGTTAGCCTTCATCTGTATATCAATTCACTTTTCTTTAGAATTCTCCTAGTAGTTCTATTTCTAATTCAATTTGCTTTCCTGTCTTTTTAAATACAGTTTGCTTCACATGATTCACTACTTCTATAACATCTTTTGCTGTAGCATTTCCTGTGTTTACCACAAAGCCTGCGTGCATAGTAGATACTTGAGCATCTCCTACACTATAGCCTTTTAAACTACATTCATCAATTAATTTAGCTGTAATAAAATCTGCTCCTCTTTTAAAAGTGCTTCCTGCTGATGGAAACATAAGTGGTTGCTTTTCTTTTCTACTTTGAGCATATTCTTCCATTTTTCCTTGTATCTCTTGCTTTTCTCCATATGGCAATACTATTTTTGCTTTTACTATAATAAAATTCTTATCACAGAAAATACTATGGCGATAAGAAAATTCACATTCTTGATTAGAAAATTCTTTTATCTCTCCTTCTTCTGTTATATAGGTTACTGTTTGAATGCAATCTTTCATTTCTCCGCCATAAGCCCCTGCATTCATACGAATAGCTCCTCCCATAGTGCCTGGAATTCCTCCTGCAAATTCAAACCCTGCTATTTCTTCTTTCAATAGCAAATATGCTATTTTTCCTAATGGCTCTCCTGCTCCTACTGTTATAATTGCCTCTTCTCTATTTTTTTCTATTGCAAATTGTTCAATAGCAATAGAAAGAACCATTCCTCTAATTCCTTGATCGCTTACTAAAACATTGCTTCCATTACCTAATATGATAAGAGGAATTTGATATTGATTTACTAATTTTAAAATTACTTGAATTTGTTCTATTGTTTTTGCTATTACATAAATGTCTGCATTTCCTCCTATTTTAAAATTAGTATGATTTTTCATTGGTTCATCTATTTTAATTTGTTCTTCTGGTAGCTCCCTGATTAAAAATTCATAAATTTGATTTTTTTCCAATCATCTACCTCCTAATAAATTTATTTTCTTATAAATTACACTACTAAATTGTACCATTTTTGCATACATTTTACAAGACATATGCAAAAGTTTATTGGTAAATCATATGTTAAATCCACAAAAATATGCCATTTTCTATCAGATTTTATAAATAATTGTCGAAAAAGTATTGCAAAAAACGTAGAATGCGGTATAATTAGCATATGATTGTCTAACTGTTTTAGCAGTTAGAAACTATTATATACTTTAGTAAAATGAGGAGGGAACTATTATGTTCTGTAAACAATGTGGAAAACCAATTGACGATGGTCAAGAACTTTGCGAAGATTGCAAAAATGCATCTGGAGCAAACAACGCTAATCAAGGAACAGCTAGTCAAACAATTAATGTTAATGTAAACAGTGGAAACACTGGAAATATGAATCCACAAGCCAAATCAAAAATGGCTGCTGGATTATTAGGTATCTTCTTAGGTGCCTTTGGTGTTCATAACTTTTACCTAGGTTATACAGGTAAAGCAATTGCACAATTATTAATCTCTATTTTAAGTTGCGGATTCTTAGCATTTGCTTCTAGTATCTGGGGATTAATCGAAGGTATTTTAATCTTAACAGGAAGCATCAGTGTTGATGGTAATGGAAATCCATTAAGAGACTAAATAAATGAATAGACTAAAAAACGGATTGATCATATTAATTTTAATTAGTTTTTTAAGTTTAGTAGCAGTTATGCCAGTAACTTGTCTTTTTAAAACAGTTACTGGTATTTCTTGTCCTGCTTGCGGAATGACAAGAGCTTTTAAAGCAATTTTACATTTTGATTTTTTAGAAGCTTGCTATCAAAATTTATTAAGTATTCCCCTTTTCCTTTTTTTCTTGCTTTCTATGTTTATGCTTTTAAAAGATTTTATTCAAAATCGTTTTTCTTATATTCCTCACCTTTTACATTTCTTTGAAAAATATGCTTTTATATTCATTTCCTTATTAATTATTAACTTTGTTTTTAATAATATCAAATATTAGTAGAAATCATTATTTATTTTAGTCAAAATAAAAAGAGTTTCAATAATTTGATTCATGAAACTCTTTTTTACATTCATAAATTCTATGCAATTAATACATTAATATAATAAGTTACACAAGTAGCACCTGCAAGGATAATAGCTCCTACTTCCAATGCTCTCGAATCTTTTTTTGATGGATCTTTCAATTCTTTTTCATCTTTATAATATGCTGAAAGAACTGATACAATAATTCCTACAATAGCAATGATAAATGCTGGTAATCTAACACTGTCAAAAAAAGACATCATAACGCCTATAATGCTTATTCCAAAAGCGATAACGCCTATCATAATTCTCTTCCTCCTTCTTTTGTATAATTAATTCATTTGTATTATACCATTAGCCATTTTTATTTTCAATATTTTTAGACAATATTTTCCATTTTAATTTGGTCATATAAAATTTTCGCCATCTCTTTTGCTCTTGATTCTATATATGATCTTTCCCAATTAGGATATTTTTTAATAAAATTCAAAACCCAGTTCAGCTTGGTTTTTTTGTAGCACTCTATTTTATCCTGATATTTCTTATCATCTGCTTCTCCATTTAATTTCATTTCTAAAAGTATTAGATTCCCTATATTTTTTGTTATCTCCTCTTCATTCTCTGGAATTATGTGCTCTATATTACATTCATCTTCAAATATCTCTTTCCCCTCTAAGATACAATTTATTTTATTGATTGCATATTTAGTTTTTACATTAGATACATTCTCTTTTTTACTATAACTAAGTTCTATAAATTTAACTTCAAAGTCTTCATATTTTGGTAAGATTTTCTTCAAAGGATCTATTAATGATTCTCTAATAGTTTTTACAACTTCGATTTTATTTTTACAGTTTCTTACTCTTACGGAGAAGACAGAGTAAATTTTTTCTAATTTATTTGTACTAAATGAACATACAGAATTATATATAAAATGAAAATATTCCAAAAAATTAATTGTCTTTTTAAATTCTTTCATATCAATTAATTCATTATCTTTTAAATAAAATAATGCTAATAATACAATTCTAACTTGTACAATATTAAAAAACTCTCCTATACATTTTAAACTCTGTACAAGCCAATAATATTGCTTTTTATTACTATAATCTTCTCTATTGGGATTTAATATTTTAATATAATTTTTAGCTTCGTAAATTAATTCATCTAGCAGTCTTGTACACTCTTCTTCTGTTTTAATAGTCCTCTTAAATTCATCTACAATACTTTTTTGTGATACTTTCTTATACTTTGATATCCAAAAATGTCTAAAAAACACCTCTAGTTCAACATGTTCATTTTTACTGTTTAATATTTCTTTAATCTTTTTCCATTTATCTTCAGCCATATCCACTGGTTCTTCTTGTTGCAGTATACTAAATATATCATTTTTTATGATATCAATTGCTTTTAATTGTTTACCTTTTGAATTCAATATTTCAAAGATTTCATTAGCATGCTGTTTCTCTTTTGTTGATATTGAAACAAAAATACACTTTAGTACTTGATCTCTCAAAGCTTTTAATAAATCAATATATTCTATTTGATCTACCAAACTTGCATCGTATCTCTTTTTTAGTTCTTTTTTCATAGTTTCTTCTTCTAAAAGATTACTAAATAAATTATAAATTTCAAATATATTTTTCTCTTCCTCTGTACAAGCCTCTACTTTATATTCTTTCTTTTGCAATTGTATATAATAAGCAAAATATGGATAATGAGTATTACTTCTTAAAATTCTTACTTCTTCCCCATTATCGTTAGTAGTCATTATGTATTTAAAAATCTCTTTACTTAATGTTTCCTGATTTAAACTCATAAACTTATCTGATATTGCTGAAAATAAAATAGTAATAGTAGTTAATCTTTGTTGTCCATCTACAACATATATTTCTTCTTCTGTTCCATCATAATAATCACCAATAAATAGCATTGTGCCCAAAAAATAAACTTGTGTCTTTATTTCTCCTTCTTGTATATCAAATTGTTTTAATATGTCCCATAAAAAACTCTTAGATATTTCCTTATTCCAACAGTATTCTCTTTGAAACCTAGGTATTACAAACTTCCTTCCAGATAAAAATAACTCTTTTATAGTTTTGGCTGTTGGATTTATTTCCATATTTTCTCGCTCCTTTATTTTCTATTTTCCTTCTACATATTTTAGTGCTTAATTTGTTGCTATTCTTACAAAAAAGTCAAGACTAGTATTCGTTAAAAGTCTTGATTTTTTTTCATGGCTCTCCGTGTTGGACTCGAACCAACGACCTATCGGTTAACAGCCGAGCGCTCTACCAACTGAGCTAACGGAGAATATTTAACTTTAATCATTATAGTATATATGATAGACAAGTGCAATAGATTTTATACAAATTTTACAAAAAAATTTAAGTTGCCAGTTTTACTTATTCTAAAAATAATTGACAAAAGAAATAATATCTAATAAGATATTATGTATTAAAGGAGTGATAAAAAATGAAAGTAGGTTTTTATTCTGGAAGTTTTGACCCTTTTACTAATGGACATTTACATATTGTAAAAGCTTCTTGTCAAATTTTTGATAAAGTAATTGTGGGAATTGGAATAAATAGCAATAAAAGCAAAAATTATAATATTGAACAAATGAAGTTAGCAATAGAAGAAACTTTAACAAATGAAAACATTACAAACGCTGAAGTTATTGCTTATCAAGAATTAACTGTTGAAATAGCAGAAAAATATCACGCTAACTTTTTAATTCGCGGACTCAGAAACGATACAGATTACGCCTTTGAAGAGAATCTAGCCCAAATCAATGAAGAAATTTCAGGACTAGATACCATTTATTTTCGTTCTGGTGTTCTTGGTTTTATTAGTTCAAGTATGGTTATGGAGTTAATCCATTATGGCAAAGATGTATCTCGCTATTTGCCTGAACCTGTTTTTAAATTAATAAGTTGGAACAGAGTGTAATATTTCATTACACTCTGTCCTATTTTATTATCTTTTTAAAAGCAGTCGGTAAAGCATAATCCTTTTCTAGCTGCTTTTTCGACGCCCAAATAAATTCTGTATTTTCTTTTTTTACTTTTATTTTATAAGCTATTATTTTCCATGTAATATGTGTAAAAATATGTTGATACTCTCCTATACGTTCTGTTTCTACACTTTTTAAATTCCATTGTTTTAAAATCTGTTCTATATCTCCTAAGTCTTCTATTTTCCCATTTTTGTTTGGAAGTTCATACATTCCATTTAATACACCTTTTTCTTCTCTTTTTCTAACTGCTATTTTGTTATCTTCGCTTATGAAAAGAAAAACAGTTTTATCTTCTTCTTTTCGTTTTAGCTTTTTCTCTCTTTTTGGAAGCTCTTGTGTTAATCCTTCTTTATTCGCAATACAGTCCTTTTGTAAAGGGCATTCTTGGCAATTTGGCTCTCCATTTGGTAAACAAATTAATTCTCCTAATTCCATTAATGCCTCATTAAAGTCACCTGCCTGAAAGTTTCCCTTTTGTTTTGCCATAAGCATTTTTAATTGCTCTGTTACCTCATTCTTAGTTTCGGCTAATAGCACATCTTTATCACTAGCTGTAACTCTTGAAATCACTCTTAATACATTTCCATCTACTGCTGGTATCCTCTCATTATACGCAATAGAAGCAATAGCTCCTGCTGTATACTCACCAATTCCTGATAAAGTAATTAACTCTGCATAAGTATTTGGCATCTTCCTATTATATTTTTCTTCTATAGTTTTAGCTGCTTTTTGTAAATTTCTAGCCCTGTTATAATATCCTAGTCCCTCCCATAGTTTTAGTAATTTTTCTTCTGGCACATTTGCTAAATCTTGAATTGTTGGTAATTCTTTCATAAAACGTGCATAATATCGCTTTACCGCTTCTATTCTAGTTTGTTGTAACATAATTTCTGAGACCCAAATACAATAAGGATTTTTGTTTTCTCTCCATGGGAGTATTCTTCTATTTTCCTGATACCATTCTAGTAATGATTCTACTATTACTTCTAATTCTTCTTTCATATTTTCCTATCTTTCATAAAAGAAACCACACAAGCTGTTTTATTTCTTGTATGGCTTTCATTTTGGCGGAGTGAGTGGGATTCGAACCCACGGCCCCCAAAAAGAAGGTACTGCAGTTCCAGTGCAGCTCGTTATGACCACTTCGATACCACTCCAATTCATTTGCAAGTTGTATTATATAATAAAATCCTATAGAAATCAATTCTTTTCTATAGGATTTCACTTATTCTATTTTTTTCTTCTTAAAATCCAGCCATTTTCTACTTCTATTGGTAATTCCATCAAAACAGTTTGTCCTGCTTTTCCTGGATTAACAGTCTCTATTCTTTCTTCTGTTTCTGAATCCCATAAATCTTGAATCTCAAAAACTATTGGCTCAACATTTCCTGGAATTAAAATTTCCATCTTATCTCCTACTGTTAGTTTGTTTCTTATTTCAATGAGATACTTTTTATGTTCTCTATTTTCTAATACTTTTCCTCCAAATTCATAATCTGGATTATATTGTTTTCCCTCATATTCTTGAAAATCTTTATTATTTCTGTCATTAAAATAGAAAGTTGTTAATCCTCTTGTCTTCGTCTTCTCTAATTCCTTTAAGTATTTTGTATAGTCATAATGTTCTGGGTCTTTTAGATAGTCATCAATTGCATTACGATAAGCATTTACCACAGAAGCTAAATAGTATTCTGTTTTTAATCTTCCTTCTATTTTCAAACTATTGACCCCTAATTCTATAATCTCTGGAATCTCCTTAACTAAACACATATCTTTAGATGAAAAAATATAGGTTCCATTGTCATCATGTTCTACAGGCATCAAATTTCCTGGATTATTATGTTCTTCTACATATACATTATATGCCCATCTACAGCTTTGCGCACAATCTCCTAAATTAGCACTTCTACTTGCTAAGAAATCACTTAAGAAACATCTACCTGAATATCCAAAACAAATTGCTCCATGTATAAACATTTCAACATCTATTTCTGGATTTTTGTTTTTCATAATTTCTCTAATTTGCTCTTTGTTTAGTTCTCTTCCTAGAATAACTCTTTTAGCTCCATTTTTATGCCAAAAGTTTGCTGCATGATAACTTACTGTATTTGCTTGTGTGCTAACATGAATTTCTACATCTGGTGCATATTCTTTTAGCACTTCCATTACTCCACCATCTGAAGCAATAATAGCGTCCACTTTTAGCTCATCTAACATTTTAGCTTGTTTTTTAATTTCTTCATAATAGGTGTCCCATGCATATATATTAATAGCAGCATATACTTTCTTTCCTATGCTATGTGCATATTGAATTGTTTTTGCTAAATCATCATTATCTACTTCTGCTCTACTTCTTAATGACAAAGTTCCTGTTCCACAATATACTGCATCTGCCCCATACAAAAAAGCAGTCTTTGCCTTTTCAAAAGAACCTGCTGGTGCTAATAATTCTGGTTTGTTTTTTATTTCCATTTCTTTCTTCTCCTTCTATTGCTCTATTATACTGTTTTTATGTACATCAGTCAACATATTACTTATTTTTATACAAAATTGTACTTACTTTTGTAGCTTTGAAAGGTACCGAGTTGATATTCTTCTTTGAAACCACAGACTGTCTCTGGCATTTGAAAAGCAAGAAAGCAAGTACAATTTCGACGTATTTACAAATAGTAAAAAATTTGATATCATACTAGCAAGTAAAAGGAGATTAACTTATATGAAACAAACTAAAAATCAAGTAAGACTCTCTAGAGTTCAAACCTATATTTTATATTTTTTTATATTTGCTTTTATGGGTTGGCTTATGGAAACTATTTACGCTATTTTTACTTTAGGTTATTTTGTGAAAAGAGGCTTTTTATATGGTCCTCTTTGTCCCATCTACGGTTATGGTGCTTTAATGCTCATCCTATTTTTAGATAAATATAAACATAAAAATTTACAGTTATTTATACATGCTGCTATCATTTTTTCTGCTTTCGAGTATATTGTAAGTTTTGGATTAGATGCTCTATTTTCTATGCATTGGTGGGACTATACAGGTGAATTTATGAATCTAAATGGTCGTATCAGTATCTTCTATTCTTTCGCTTGGGGTATTATTGCTATTTTGTTTATCAATCATGTGTATCCTTTTTTAAAGAAAAAAATAAATTGGATTTTATCTAAAATTCCTTATATGATACAAACTGTTGTTATTAAATTATTTTCTAGCATTTTTGTTATAGATACTATTGCTTCGTGTATACGTTATTTAGTATAGTTACATATAAAAATCAATCCAGAGAACTAAATCTCTGGATTTGTTTTATTCTATTTATTTTTTTCGTCTAAAATACATTTTCCTTCTTCTAATAGCATCTTTACAATTTCAACTACATTAGTAGCTGGTTTTCTGTTTGAATAACTTGTTTCGAAAGAGGATTCTCGTAATAGTCTTTCTGCATTTTTTATTGCATTTTCTAAAGATCCATATTGCATCATCGTATCAAAATTGTTAGCATCTCCCTTTATGTACTTTTGTTTTTTACCACTTTGGGCAGAAATAAATTCTCCCAGTTTATCAAAGTATTCATCTCTAGTTAAATCTGTACAAAAATAATGAAAATGAAGTAAATACCAAAGTTCAAAACATTCATTAGACCACGCAACTATATATCCTTTTGCCTCTCCCATATGAATAGCTGTATTAAATTGTTGTTTCTCAAAACTATCCTTATCAAAAACTACGCATACCTTTTCATATGGTATATATACTTTACCTACTTCCTTATCTACTTCAGCAAAAAAATCTTCTACATTTCTTACAAGGCTTATCGTATTCTTCCCTGTTCCTATAACATTAACCTCTATAGGATGTTCTCCATTCTCATTGATATATTGTGCCAGTTTTTCAAAATACTCTTTTTCAGTAACTGCTCCTTCACATACAATAAGCCATGTAGTTGCCCTTTGTTCCATAATTTCTTCTTTTCTTTTTTGTCTTTTTTGAGTTCCCTTATAAAATACATTATCTGTTCCCATTATTTTTTCCTCTCCATATAAGGTATAGCTCCAAATTTACCAGATAAGTATGCTTTATTATAATCTAAATCACTTCTTACGTCTTTAAAATCTGCTAAAGAATATATTTCAGATATACCTTTGTTATCCTTCTTAATAAACCAAATTTGATCACGTCTTAGCAATTTGTTCTCTAAAAGCCAAGTATTATGGCATGAAAAAACAATTTGAGCATTATTCTTATTAATTTCTCTATCATTAAATAAACTAATAATATGTTTCAACACTAAAGAATGTATTTTTGAATCCAATTCA
>CAOXTD010000017.1:29807-37508 GCA_948560265.1 uncultured Clostridia bacterium
CCAATTCATCAATAAATAATACTCCACCCCTATTTAAAATTTTATATATTTTATAATATAAGTAAAATAGCTTTATTGTTCCTGATGACTCTATTTCAAATGGACATTCAAATTCTTTATCAGCAATCCTGTGTATTGCTTCTAATTTATAAATAAATTTATTATTTAAACGATTTATTTCTTTTATGATTTTCATATTAAAAATGCAATTATCAACTTCTTTTATTTCTCTTTTTACTTGCTCAAATAATTTTTTATCTGAATATAGAATCTCTAAAATACGTTGATCATTTTCTGTATCAAACATTTCAAAATCTGTATGTGCAGCCCATCCATATATATCTTTTGCTATATTTTCTCTTCTTCTACCCAAAATACTAAGAAACAAATTCTTCTCTTTAACTAATGACTTAAGCAATTCATACTCTTTAAACTCACTATATAATTTGATATCATTCTCTTCTCTTTCAAACAATTTTTTGTAATTTGCGGTAGATGACTTTTTAAAAGGTCTTTGTAATAGCCACTCTTGATGAATTTTATTTGAATCTAAAATGAAACCATATTTATATTCTATATCTTCTATTGCTAATACAATTTCAAAAGCAGTAGGTTCTTCTATACTTTCATCAAAAATATATGGATTTGCTTCAAGATCTTGATTCTCATCAATATCATATGTCATAATAATACTATATATCATTCTAAAAAAAGCTTCAATAAGATTACTCTTCCCATTTGCATTGCCACCAAAAAAAACAGCCACTGGCAATACTTTATTCTCATTTTTTTCAATTAAAAAATCACTATGCTCTCTTTGAGATGTTGCTGTCATGTCTAAAACAGTTTCTTCTTTAAACGATTTATAATTTTGAAACCTAAATTGAATCAACATAATATTCACCTCTTGCATTTATTTTACCACTTCCTCCTAAAAAAGTAAATATTTTTCGAGATTTTTTCTCTATTTTCATATATTTTTCCCGTTCATATTTAAAATATTCACTTTTTTTGGTATCAGAACTATTTTTGACAAAATTTTTTTTAAAAAAAGCAGTCAACTATTTTAAAATAACTGACTACCTCTATTCGAATATTTAATTAACCTTTGATATCGCAAGTCCATCTCCCACTTCTAAAATCTCTGTTTCAAGATTTGTATCATTTGTTATATTTGCAATATATTCTCTTAAATTTCTAACTGCAGTACGTTGTTTGTGTTTGTTATAATCACTCATTACATATCCTTTGTACAACACATTATCCGCTATAATCACTGTTCCTTGATGGCTCATTCTTAAAGCCTGCTCTAAGAAGAATGGATATTTTCCTTTTGCTGCATCTATAAATATAACATCATAGCTTTCTTGCAAAGTTGGTAGAATTTCTACTGCGTCTCCTTCATAAATTTGAATTTTCTTTTCCACTTCTACTTTCTTGATATTTTCCCTTGCTTGTTTTGCTCTTTCTTCTTCTCTTTCAATGGTATCTATTCTTCCATCTTCTTTTAAATATTCTGAAAAGCAGATGGCTGAATAGCCAACTGCTGTTCCAATTTCTAATATTCTAATAGGTTTTACTTCTTGTAAAATCTTTGCCACAACTTCTAAAGTATCATCCATAATAATAGGTATATGGTCTTCTAAAGCTTGTTGCTTGATTTTTTCTAATTCTTGTTTATTCATGTTTCTTCCTTTATTCTGTGCTACTTCTTCTTGCCATTCTTTCTCTTGTTTTATTATCCAAAATTTTCTTTCTTAAACGAATATTTTTTGGTGTTACTTCTACAAGTTCATCTTCTGCAATGAATTCAATTGCTTTTTCTAATGACATTTGGATTGGTGGAACTAAACGAAGTGCATCATCTGATCCAGATGCTCTAGTATTTGTTAAATGTTTCTCTTTACATACGTTAATAGAAATATCTTCATTTCTAGAGTTAACACCTACTATCATTCCTTCATATACTTCTACACCTGCACCAATTAAAAGTTCTCCTCTTTCTTGTGCATTGTATAAACCATAAGTAATAGAGGTTCCTGGTTCAAATGCTACTAATACTCCTCTTGTTCTTGCTTGGATTTCTCCTTTATATGGTTCATAGCTATCAAAGATACTATTCATAGTTCCTTCACCTTTGGTGTCTGTTAAGAATTCTGTTCTATATCCAATCAAACCTCTTGCAGGAATTTTAAATTCTACTTTGGTATGTCCAGCTTCTGCTGGTTCCATATTAAGCATTTCTGCTTTTCTTCTTCCTAGTTTTTCAATGACATTACCAATACAATCATCAGGTACATTCACTACTAATCTTTCCATTGGTTCAGATTTCACACCATCAATATCTTTAATAATAACTTTTGGACGAGATACTAAAAGTTCAAATCCTTCTCTTCTCATCGTTTCAATTAATACAGATAAATGTAATTCTCCACGACCACATACTTCAAAACTATCAGGTGTTTCTGTTTCTTTTACACGTAAACTAACATTTTTTTCTAATTCTTTAAATAATCTGTCACGAATATGTCTAGAAGTAATGAATTGTCCTTCTTTACCAGCTAAAGGTCCATTGTTAACACTAAATGTCATAGATACAGTAGGTTCATCAATATCTACGAAATCAATCTTTTCTGGGTTGTTCATATCACATACAGTTTCACCAATGTTAATGTCTGCGATACCTGAAATACAAACAATGTCACCTGCTGAAGCTTCTTCTACTTCTACCCTTTTTAGTCCTTCATAAGTAAATAATTTTGCAAGTTTGCCTTGAACTACTTTATCATCTTTTTTGCATACAGCAACACTCATACCTGCTTTAATGGTTCCACGTTCGATTCTTCCTACTGCTAACCTTCCTAAATATTCATCATAATCAATATTAGAAACTAACATTTGTAATGTTCCTTCTTGTTCACAAGCTGGAGCATTGATGTTTTTTATAATGGTATCAAAAATGCAAGTAACATTGTCACTTTCTTCTTCTAAACTCATTTTAGCAATTCCATTTTTGGCTGATGCATATACTACTGGGAAGTCTAATTGGTCATCATTTGCATTTAATTCAATAAATAGCTCTAATACTTGGTCAACTACTTTTAATGGGTTTGCACCTGGTCTATCAATTTTATTAATGACTACAATTGGCTTTAAGTTTAATGCTAAAGATTTTTTAAGTACCTCTCTTGTTTGAGGCATTGGTCCTTCAAAAGCATCAACTAATAGAAGAACACCATCTACCATTTTAAGTACACGTTCTACTTCTCCACCAAAATCAGCATGTCCTGGTGTATCTACAATATTGATTTTGATATTGTTATACATAACTGATGTATTTTTAGAAAGAATGGTAATTCCTCTTTCTTTTTCAATATCCCCTGAATCCATAATTCTTTCTGATACTTGTTCGTTTTCTCTAAATACATGGCTTTGTCTTAAAAGTGCATCTACTAATGTTGTTTTTCCATGGTCTACGTGTGCAATAATTGCTATGTTTCTGATATTTTGATTGTTCATTTTTGATTACTCCTTACATTTATATTAAAATAAGTGATTACTTATCTTATTTTTTCTAAAGTATAACCTAGTAAAATGGCTCATTTACTAGGTCAAAAAATACTTGTATATTATACTCTACTTTTCAATATTTGTCAACATAATGATATTATCCATAATCTCTTGACTTACTTTTTCCAAAACCTCTTTTTCTGGCTTGCTTGACTTGTATTCACTAAAATCTAATGGCTTTCCATAATTTAAAGTTACTTTGTGAAATGGCTTCATATCTCCAATAATACCAACCGGAATAACTGGCACTCCTGTTCTTAATGCCATAAATGCTGCACCATTTTGTGCTTTTCCATTTTTACTCATTCCATTTCTAGTTCCCTCCGGGAATAACATTAACATTTCACCATCTTTTAGTACTTTTAAAGAGTGCTTCATAGATTCGATATCTTTTCCACCTCTTTTAACAGGAAATACCCAGCATTTTTCTGCAAACCAACAAATAAATTTATTTTTAAATAGTTCTGCTTTTGCCATAATATGCATTCTTCGATTTGTACACGCTACAATAATTGGTGGATCCCAATTAGATGTATGATTGGCACACATAATATATGCCCCTGTTCTCGGTACATTTTCTTTTCCTATTTTTCCAACTCTAAATACAATATAGCAAAATGTACGTACTAAAAATATTACGATTGCTCTTATCATTTTTCTCTCCTAATCTTTTCTATCACTTATTCATAAAGCTTACTACTCTATCCTACTTCCTTAGACTTCTTAAAAATATAATGTTTCATCTTTACTTTTTCTTCATTATCTTTTTTGAGTGCAATATAAATTGAAACAATTGCTAAAATAATGAGTATTCCTAAAAATACTCCAGCTGTATCTATCCCTACATCTTTCCAAGAAGGTCCTCTACCGTGGTACAAAACTTTGATGAAATTCATCTGATATTGCATAAATAAGTCCTACTAATAAACTGATTCCCAACCTTGTTCTTAATTTAAAAGGAAATGTACATAAAAATGCCATGATACACATTCCTACTACTGTATAAATTGAAAAATGTGCTAGCTTTCTAACGATCGGTTCACCATGTTCAATTAATTTGTTCTGTGTTTCTATACTTAAATTTTTCGTATATGGAAAATGATGTACAAATACGGTGGTAACTTTATTGCTTAAGCTTCCTGACTCTATTCCATCTTGTGCTGAAAAACTAAATATAATATAAAACGTAGCTAATAACATAAGCATAGAAATGATTCTGATAATAATTCTTTTCATTTTTTTCTCCTTTTTGCTCACACTATTTTAGCACATTTTTTTATTTTATTCAACTTGTTATGAAAAGGATACCATTTCTAGTATCCTTCTCATTGAAATTCTATTTCTCTATAATTTCTTTAATTTTTTGTTTTGCTTCTGTTACAGAAGTAGCATTTGGAACCATCGTGTATAATAACTGACTTCCCATAGAATAGGTTGGATTATTTGCTCCTGTCCCTGTTAATGAATTAGTTTTAATTGTCCAAGCTGACATATCATTTAATTGTCCTTTTACTAACTCACTTATTTCATCTTGTTTAATATTTGTTTGGAAGCTTCCTTTCAATGAGTCTAAAATATTTGTATATTTTGTAAGAAGTGTTTTACTATTTAAAACTTTTTTCATAATTGCTTCTATTACTTTTTGTTGATTTTTAACTCTTTGGCTATCTCCACTAGCAAAAGCTTGTCTTTCTCTGCTAAATGCTAGCGCTTGTTCACCATTCATATAATTTTTTCCTTTATTAAAATGGTATCCTCCAATAACGGAAGTAAAAGCATAATCAGAATTCACTTCGATTCCACCTAAGGTATCTACTAATTTAATTACTGTTGTAAAATTAACTCTTACATAATAATTAATATCTATATCTAAGAGGTCCTCTGCTGTTTTGACTGTTTCATTAATCCCATAAATTCCTGTATGTGTTAACTTATCTTTTGCTCCATAAGAGTGTAATGTTACATAGTAGTCTCTTGGAATAGATGTAATTAATACTTCATGTGTTTTTGTATTGATAGATGCTATCATATTAGCATCACTTCTAGCCACATTACTAATATTTCCTGAAGTATCTACTCCACTAATATATACATTGAAAATTCCATTTTGAACACTATATTTAGATTCTTTCTCTTCTTCCTTTTTACTAGTCTTTATCTCATGTTTTGCTGTATATATCACTTTTGTATCACTTTTAAAGTTCTCTATTTCTTCTTCTAAAATACTTTTTTGAACTGAGCTAATAAAAATAATTTTTGCTTTACTATTCATTAATTGTTTTCCTAAATCAGTTAGACTATTCTGTGTCTTAAAACTAACACTCGACTTATTCTGTACTTCTTGTTTTGCATCATCTGGTACTTGGAATAAATACACATTTTGATTTTGGATATCTTCTATTTTTTCATACTCGCTATCTTTTTTTACTATAATATAGTATTCTTCTGTTTGTGCAACTTCCTGAAATACATTATCCAAGAAATTTCCTGTTGCCAAAGTATATTTAGTCACAAAAATATATACACCTGAAAGCAGTAAAATAACAACTAAACATATAAGATTTAATTTAGGCGTTTTATGTACTTTTAGTAAACCTATTAGTATCGCTAATGTAAAAAATATCTCTGCTATTGTGAATATAGTTACATATATCCCTGGCAATAAGTTCAATTTTATTACTGAAATATAAAATATAATCGTTATGACAGTATAAACAAATGCTGTTACCTTAAGAAAAATATCTAATTTTTTATTTCTCTCTCCTATTTTCTTGTCACTTTTATTAGAATTGGATTGTTCTTTCATTTGTATCCCTCCTCAGACTTTATTTAGCATTACATAAAATATCTGCAATTCTTTTACTTGCTAATCCATCTCCATATGGATTTTGTGCTTTACTCATTCTATCATATTCTATTGAATTATCCAATAGTTTTTTCATCTCTTTATAAATTGTATCTGTATCAGTCCCAACTAGTTTAAGAGTACCTGCCTTGATTCCTTCTGGTCTTTCAGTAGTGTCCCTCATTACTAGAACTGGCTTCCCTAATGATGGAGCTTCTTCCTGTATCCCACCACTATCCGTTAATATTAAATATGAACTTGCCAAAAGATTATGAAAATCTATAACTTCTAATGGTTCTATCAATTTTATTCTTTCATTATTTCCTAATATTTTTTTTGCTATTTCTTGTACAATTGGATTTTTATGAACAGGATATATCACCTTTATATCTTTTCGTTCTTCTATAATCTTTTTAATTGCTGTAAACATATTCTCTAATGGTTTCCCTAAGTTTTCCCTTCTATGTGCTGTAAGTACTACTAATCTATCATTTCCTACCCAATCTAAAAGTGGATTCTCGTATTCAGTACTTACAGTTGTTTTTAGTGCATCTATTGCTGTATTTCCTGTAACATATATTGTACTTTCTTCTTTTCCTTCATTTATTAAATTACTTTTTGCCATTTCTGTTGGTGCAAAATTATATTTTGCTATAATACCAGTTGCTTGTCTATTAAATTCTTCTGGATATGGTGAATATAAATTATAAGTTCTTAATCCTGCTTCTACATGTCCTACTGGAATTTGCATGTAAAAAGCACATAAAGCTGTTACAAAAGTGGTAGTAGTATCTCCATGTACTAGAATAATATCAGGTCTTACTTCTTCCAAAACAGGCTTTATCTTAGATATAATATTATTTGTAATATCAAATAAAGTTTGTTTATCTTGCATAATATCTAGGTTATAGTCTGGTATAACCTCAAAACAATCTAAAACTTGTTTTAGCATTTCTCTGTGTTGCCCTGTAACACAGACTATAGTTTGTATATTTTTTCTTTCTTTTAATTCTTTTACTAAAGGACACATTTTTATTGCCTCTGGTCTAGTTCCAAAAACTATCATTATTTTCTTCATACCATCACTCCTTATTTTCTTCTTCGTTTAATATATTATTATTTCTTCTTAAAAGTCTATCCTTTAGTAAAGTCACTATTGATTTTGTAAAAATAATAAAATTTTTTAAATTTATACCAATCATTATAATTAAAATTATAGTAGTATAACAATACCATAATTTGACTTGTATTGTTATTATTATAGTATTTATTATTAATAATATAAT
>CAOXTD010000018.1:0-12962 GCA_948560265.1 uncultured Clostridia bacterium
ATCTATGCCTAATTCTTCTTTAGCCTCTCTTAGAATTGCTTGGAATCCCATTTCACCTGCTAGTACATGTCCTCCTGCTGTTACGTCCCACATATTTGGCCATAATTTCTTTGTAGCACTTCTTTTTTGTAATAACACTTGACGTTTAGAATTGATAATAAATACCACTACTGCTTTATGCCATAATCCTTCTTTATGACATTTTTCTCTTGTTTCTACTTTTCCTGTATATTCTCCTTTTTGGTTTAATACCTCAAAATATTCTTCCATTTTTTCTCCTTATTCTACTTCTATCGTTTCATCATTCTCCAATATCTCATATTCTACTTCATACTTTTCAAACATTTCTTTGATATAGTCTAAATCTGGTGGAAAGGCTGGGTTATCCATATGAATTGGTATGGTTAGAACAGCGCCTACTTCTTTAGCATATAAGGCTGCTTCAAAGGCTGACATAGTGAGTCCATGCCCCGTTACAGGAACGCATAAGATATCTGCTTTGTATTCATTTCTAAAGCAAATCGTATCACTTGTAGTATATAACCTATTTTGTCCATCATCTATAATATACCCTACATTTTCATGTACTTCTTTTGGTCCTTTTAATAATGGTTGATATCCATGTATTGCGTGTACTACTTCAATTTTGATGTCGCCTAATTCTATTACATCATCTTCTTTGACGATATGAATACTTAAATTTTGGTTAGCTTCTTGTACTTCTTTTGTAGAATAAATTGTGATATCTTTATTTAATTTTTCTAATACTTCTGTATTACAGTGGTCTGGGTGTTTGTGTGTAATTAAAATAACGTCAACTTGTTTCCAAATATCAAAATACTCTTCTTTGTATTTCAAGTTGCCTGGATCTACTAATATTTTTTTCTCCTTTGTTTCAATTAGTAAACATGATTGTGGAAATTTTGTAATTTTCATCATTTATCAAATCCTTTCTTTTTATTTTATGTTCCTGTACTGCGGTACTTATTTAATGCCATATTCCATACTTTAATTGCTATTATCCACAAAATAATCATAATGAGTGGTGCTATATAAATCATATAAGCGTCCATTCCTAAATAACTCATTGTAGGATAATATGCTACAAAAGCAAATGGTAATATCATTGTTATTAATATTTTAACAAATTTATTGTAAATGTCTAGCGGATATTGTGCAAATGTGTACATTTTATAAAATGACCATATTACTTCATTTGACCTATAAGTCCAAAATGAAGATATACTAAATATTGTGTTGATTGCTCCAATAATAAATGCTCCAACAATACTAAAAAATAGTATCTTCAAGATTAATATAATTGTAATTGGAATAGCAAGTTTTATTAGCATTGCTATTGTCAGAAATAAACCTAGAAAAAAATATCCAAACGCTGTAAATTCTTTTGAAGAACCAATTATCGATATTAATGGATGTACAGGCCTTAATAAGATTTTGTCGAACTCTCCATTTCTAATATATTTAGGTCCAATATCATATAAAGCATCAAAGCAGAAATCTGAAATTCCTATTGAGATTAATGTTACGCCATATAGTAGAAGAATTTGCATAAAATTCCAACCTGCTAAATTATCTGTATTCTGAAACACGATCCATATAAATATAATTTCTACTAATTGTGTCACTATTTGAGAAATCATACCTACAATACAGTCTAGTCTATAAATTAGCATTTCTTTTAATGATGCTTTTAAAAAAGAAAAATATAAGCTCATTTTATCCTCCATTAATTGTAACTTTTTTTACTGCATGATTAAAAAACATCTTAGCAATTCCATATAATACTCCTATCCAAATTATCTGTTTTATCATCACTAATATGATATCATTCATAGAAACTTGTCCTAACCAAATATTGATAGGTGTATAAATCAGTTCTTTAAATGGTAATACATTTGCTATTACTTGAAACCATTTAGGAAACAATGTAATAGGTGCTATCAGTCCTGAAAAAATACATATAATGGATTTCCTTAATATTTGCATCCCCCATATCGAACTACTATAGAACCCTACCAATCCTATTATCATTGTAAAAAAGAAAGTAACTGGAATTCCTAAAAGTATGACTGCAAGGAATAATAGGAAATGGATGAAACTAACAGGCAATGTAATCCCCCAAAACAAACTGCAAATAGCAAAAGTAGCAACTCCCACTACTATCGCAAATGCCATTTCTCCTATATTTATGCCAAAATAGTATTGAAAGTAAGATAATGGGTTAAGCAATTCTTTATTAATATTTCCATTTCGAATAGAGTATGCTATATCTTCATTCACTCCCCAGCAACTTAATGAGCTTAATGTAAATACTAAAATATAATATGTAATCATTTGATTTATGGTATAACCACCTGCATCTCCTGTCTGATAATAGATTGCTTGCCATACAAAAATATATACTACGATTTCAACAATTCTATTTAATGTGAATAAATAGAAATTTGATTTATAAATATTGTATTGGTTAAACTGCATTTTTCCTAATGCTAGCATACTTTTTAACATTGGTGAACTCCCTTATATACTTCCTTTAATATATCTTCTAATTCCGCTTCTTTCATGTGAATATCTTCTATTTTACAGTGGTTTGATATCTCGTTCATTATTTTTACTATTGTCGTTTCATCATGCATAAATTTCACTTTCAACTTATTTTGAGTTTCTTCTAAAACTTCAGCATTTGTCAATTGGTTTATTTCTTCATTTTTAGAACTAACTATAAATTCAGCAGTAACATATTTTCCATAAGTATCTTTGAATTTCTGCTTTTCTCCATCATAAATGATTTTTCCTTTATCTAGCAATATAATCCTATCGCATACATCTTCAATATCTTTTAAATCATGTGTAGTTAAAATGACTGTTGTTTTCTTTTCTTTGTTAATATCTTTGATGAACTTTCTTATATTTTCTTTTACTAGCACATCTAAACCTATTGTTGGCTCATCTAAATATACTATTTTAGGATTGTGTATAAATGTAGCTGCTATTTCACATCTCATTTTTTGCCCTAAGCTTAAATTTTTTACTTGTTTTTCTAATAATTCTTCTAATTCTAAAATTTCGGTAAACTTCTTTAAGTTTTTTCTATATTCGTTTTCGGGAATTTTATACATCTTTTTGATTAGCCTAAAAGATTCTATCACAGGTAGGTCCCACCATAATTGCGTCTTTTGTCCAAAAACTGCTCCTATGTTTTTGTTGTTTTCAATTCTTTTTTCATTTGGTACAATTCCATTGACCAATACTTTTCCTGTTGTAGGTGTTAATAATCCTGTAAGCATTTTTATGGTAGTTGATTTTCCTGCTCCATTTTCTCCGATATAGCCTACTAATTCACCTTCTTCAATATTAAAGTTTATATTGTCAACTGCTGTTAGTTCCTTATATTTGGGTTTTACTAAATTTTTAAAGTATCCTTTTAGTCCTTCTTCTTTTTCTAATATTCTATATGTTTTTACTAGATTTTTTACTTCTATGATTGGCATTTTTTCTCCCTTATTTTACTTTAATATCTTCCATTTCTAAAATTTCTGCATATACATCAGCTCTTTTATTGTCTTTCTCTGGTAATATTCCTAAACTAATAATATGATGTTCACTTTCATAATCTTCAAATATGCATTTACCTTCTACTTCATTTTCATTGCCAAATTCTATATTCTTAATAAATTGATGTCCATCTCCTGTTTTGGTGAATTCCATATCTTCATATTGAATTACTGTATCAGAAATTCTTTTATATTGCATATTTTCAATTACTTGCCCAATATAGACTAATTCATCATCTGGAATAACAACTAACATTCTGTTATCACTTAATTCACATTTAATATAGGATGCGGTTTCATCTTCTTCAATCGAGTACCATGTTTTTGTTTTGACTGTATACTCTTTTCCTTTGATTATAACGGTACTATTTTGCTTTAAACTGTTTATTAAATTTTCCATTTTATTGTCCTCCTTTATTAGATTATTTTTTATTTTTTTCCCAAACATTTCTTATTAATTTTAAAGAAAAAGTTGATAAAGTAAAACTTTTTGCTATAAATAACTTACTATATCCTCAAAAGTATCATATCCACTCTCACTGTTAATATGTCCTGCCTTTGGTATGAGAATTTGCTCTGTTGCAACCTTATCTGCAAAATCTTTCTCTGCCTCATATTTTACATATGGGTCATTATCTGAATAAAAGCAAATTATCTTATTAGCATATTGTTTTACATCTGCTAGATTATCAAAATACATTGTTTTATTCACTACATCATATTCTTCGTTAACGCCTAAATAATTGTTGAACCCACATACAAATATTAATTTTTTAACTTTTACTTTGTTTTCTGTTAAAAATTTTGATATAAAAGCAGGTGCACTACTATGACCTACAATTGTTGTATCTTCATGAATTAAGCCTAAGTCCAAATAATATTTTAATAATTTACTCCAATTTTCATAGTTTTGATATCCCACTCCAATTGGAAAACTAGGGACATATACTTGCTTTCCTTCTGCTTCTATAAAATCATGTAACCAACTAAACCAATTTCCGAATGGACTACCAAATGAACCATGTATAATAAAATAATTCTCCATTTTCTTTTATCTCCCTTTCAATTCTCCTTGTGTATTTTTATCCTATTCATAGCCTTAATAAAATCTTCTCCATCTTCACAATATATTTTAGATGTATGATTTGTGTCTCTTATGTACTGCATTTTTAATAACTTTTTGCATATCTTTTCTCCATGTATTGTACTAGCTTCTGCCATCACTTTTTCTATCCTTATATTTCTTTTTTGCAGTAAATTAAACATATCAATACAACCTTTTAACAAAGTAGTGATTACTCTATAATTATT
Source organism: uncultured Clostridia bacterium (assembly GCA_948560265.1). Lineage (GTDB taxonomy): Bacteria > Bacillota > Clostridia > TANB77 > CAG-508 > CAG-273. Next base: position 4,887 of record CAOXTD010000018.1, read on the forward strand.
CCTATAATTCTTATCTATGGATATCGAAGATAGATATATAAAATATGTGCCATTGTCTTCATATTCTTCTATTTGACTAGCTACTACGTCTGCCTCATTTATGTTATTCTCATATATATCATAAAAAGTCTGCTTATTTAACGGTAATATATTTGCACTAGCTACCATTTTGTTTTCGCCATTGCTTACTCCAATACAAGTTAAATCATTTTTCTTATACCAGTTCAATACTTCTTCTGCAGGAGTTATATTTTCATCAGGAAAATAGGAGTGTTCTATATTTTCCATCTCCTTAAAATCTTCTAAATCAAATGTATATTCTATTTTTAATTCTTCCATTTCTTGCCTCTTTACTTATTCTCCATTTTGTATCAGTTTATATTCTCTACTTCTTAATAAATCAACTAATTGATTTATTTCTGTTATTTCTACTTCTGTAGCAATTCCTCCTCTTGCTAAATCGTCTAATCTATGAAAATCTGAACCAGATGTTAATATTTTGTTTGTACTTTTTCCATATTCTAGCGCCTTGTCATTTCTAGATATTTCATCTTGGCATCCATTATATACTTCTATCCCTTCAATATATTTTAAAGGTGCCAATTCAATATTATCCCTAAAAGGGTGAGCTTGTACTAACAGATAGCCTTTTTTCTCGCATGCCTTATATAACTCCTCTAAAGTATATTCATATATTTTTTCATTTTCATACAAAAAATCTTTATCTATCCCATAGATTAAATAATCGCTGTCTGTTATTCGTAAAGTAATTTCCACTCCTAGTAGTATATTTATTCCTAACTCATTCCCATATTGTTTAGCTATCTCAAATCCTTTATATACATAATCTACTTTTTCTTTCCATGGTATGTCTCCTAGTCTATCCATTTTATTTTTGCTACAGTGGTCTGTTATTACAATTGTAGAATAGCCTTTCTTTTTATATTCCTCTATCATTTGTTTTGCAGGTACTTTTGAACAGGAACTAGACTCTTTTGTATGCATATGTAATTCAGTCAAATAAGTTTTCATTCTATTTACTCCTTTTTCCATTTATAATTGGATTTAAATTTCTAATTTTGATATTTGGTATATCTAACATTACTATATCTGATTTTTTAATATTTTCAAATTTATCAATTAGCTCTAAAAACTCTTTGTCTTGCTTCCCTTTCCATAGAAAAAATATTTCTTCTTCATTATACCAGTATAAATCATCATATGAAATATATTTTTTATCAATTGATAATTTTGTAATTTTTGCAAGTAATTCCATCATATAGTTATCTTCTTTTGAATGGCAATAAATATCAATACTTTTACTTACTTCCAAAACTTTTGTAGCAACACTTTCTGTATTAAATCCTATTTCATCTTCATTTTCTTCATTTTTGAAAATACATAAATCGTCAACTATTTGTTTGATATCTTTATCTTCAATATTTTTAGTCCATCCAGTTAGAATAACACCATCTATTCTATCTGCACATACTTTTGGTCTTTCATTATCTACAATCGTATATCTTTTAAAATCAATAATATCATCAATTGCTATATTATCTTCTTCTAAACACTTTTGCAAATATTTATCTCTCCTTAAAATACATTCTGTGTATTCTTCTGTGCTTTCCTGATTTTCGTAATCTTTATTCATATAATCAATTACATGTGAAAAGCAAGGTGTTGCAATATCATGGAATAGCCCTGCTAAAGTAGCAGTTTTATCCTTTGTTAGTTTATAGACCAATAGGCTAACTGTTAAGGAATGGTCATATCTGCTGATATATTCACTAAAGTCATAGATATCTTTTGATGCATAATCCATACCGCAAAAATAGCCCACTTTCTTCAGTCTTAGTAAAGATGGTGTTTGTAAATATTTTATTAAAAAGTCTGGAAGTTCTTTATAGTTTAGTTGTTCTAAATAATATTGTAAAAGCATTTCTTATATTTTCTCCATTTTTGTAACTTTAATATCCTATTTTAATCTTCTATCTGTAAATCTTTTATAATATTTTTTAATACATTCTCTCTGTCAAATGAAGTATCATAAAACTTAATATGGTTTTCATTACATTGCTTTGCTAATATTTTACTATATTCTATATGGTCTGTAATTAACTCCTGCACCTTTTCGTCTGACATTTCTTTTGTATATGAGTTTTCTTTTTCATTTTCTCTTATTTTTTCTAGCGCTTCATTAAGGCTAATTTTTGTGTATCCTAAGCAAATTATTTTTACATTTAATTCACTACATAGTTTATTTATTTCTTGTGGATATACATGCCATCCTTCTAAAATGAAGTTTTCTTCTGGATATTCATTCATTATTTTTTTCATATATGAAAATACAAATGGTGGTAGCAATTGAAACTTATTTTCTGTATTAGAATGAGTAATTCCTAATTCTGGGAAGGCATCTTGCAGTGCACTAACAAAGGCATCTATAGAGACGATAGAATAGTTATAATCTTTATGTAACATTTGTGCTAATGTAGATTTTCCTGCTCTAGCAGCTCCTAATATGATTATATTTTTCATCTTTTGCTCCTTATTTTTTACTACTTTTCAAATGTAACTACTTTAATATTACATAATCCCCTTAATCCCCATTTTCCACGAGTTCTTCCTAACCCAGATTTCTTTACTCCACCAAATGGATTATATGGTGCAGAATACGCTAAATTATTGCAAGCTACCATTCCAGTTTTTAATTCTTTACTTATTTTCTCAAAGTTTTCTTTATTAGTAGTAAAAACATATCCGCCCAAACCATAAATGGTATCATTTGCAAGTTCAATTGCTTCTTCAATTGTTTTAAAACTAATAACAGGTAATATCGGTCCAAATACTTCTTCTTTCCACACTTTCATATCTTTTGTAATATTTGTTAAAATTGTTGGTTCAAAATAGTTTTCTTTTTCCTTTGCTTGTTTTCCACCACAAATAACATTCGCACCTTTATTTACTGCATCATTAAATTGCTCTAATAAAGTGTTAAGTTGTTTCTTATTTACAAGAGGACCAATTGTAGTATTTCTATCAAGCGGATTTCCTATCACTTGTGATTCAGCAATATCCTTAAGCTTGCTAACTACTTCATCAAATACAGTTTCATGAACAATTAACCTTTTTAATGCATGACATAACTGTCCACTATTTGAAAATTTCTTTTTAAAAATTCCTGCAATAACATTATCAATATCTGCATCTTCACAAACAATTCCTGGTGCTGAACCTCCTAATTCCATAAGAATTGGAATCATTTTATTTGCTGCTACTTTGTATAGGTATTCTCCTGTTTTTGTATTTCCTGTAAAGCATATCATATCAATATCTTGTTCTACTAAAAAGCTTCCTATTTCTTTTCCGCCAAGTACAAATTGCCATACTCCTGCTGGTAAATTTGAATTATTTAATATTTCTTCTAAAAATTTATAAAGAAGTAATAAATTAGGATCTGGTTTACTAATTACAACATTTCCAACAATTAGATTTTGAAAAGCTATTGCACAACATAATGAAAATGGATAATTAAATGGCGAAATTGCTACAACTATACCTTTTGGTTCATAAAAAACTTTCTGTATTTCTTTATCGCTTTCGAATGTTATTTCTGGAGCAATACAATCCTTTGCATTTTCTAAATCCCATTTTATATTTTTTAATGTCGACTTTATTTCATTCTCTGATTGAGCAATTGGTTTTCCCATTTCTAATGATATTAAGTTTGCAATTTTATCTAAGTTTTCCTCAAATTTGTTATATATTTCTTTTAATATTTCAGTTCTTTTATCAATATCTAAATTTGCCCACTTACTTTGCACAGATTTTGCTAAACTTATTTTTTCAATAACTTGTTCTTTTGTAGTTTCTTCCATTTCTCCTAACATCTCATTATTGCTTGGGTTAATAGAAATTATTTTCATGTTTTTCGTTTCCTCCTAATTTCCTCTTTATATTATGAATATTTTACTTAATTAAACATATTACTTCGGTTATATTTTTCACAATTTAGATTTTCTTTTAGATATATACACTCTTGCAATTTTCTAATAGTTAAATCACTTTCCATGTTTCTAACCTTTCTTTTCTAAGCAAATTTTCTGTCTATTCTACTTTGAACTATTTACTGCTTAACTGAAACTATAATTGGTCTATGATCCGATCCTTCCTCCATCATATTATCTTGCTTTACTATTTTGTAATCACAAAAACTTATAATGTTTTTGTCAATAAAAGCAAAATCTACATTCACCTGTTCTTTTGTTCCATACCCATGCCATGAATTATCACTTACATCAAAATTCTTGTTTCTTGAAAGGATTACATAGTTACTGTTTTGTTTTAGAACGTTGTAAACTTCTGACATATGAGAAACCATATTCATATCACCTAATAATATTTTGTAATCTGCATTTATAGTATCCATATAATTTAGCGTCTTTAATTACTATCTTCTTTATTACTTACTATTGATAAACTCATAATTCCAAAATACATAAAATATAATTCTGCAATATTTAATAAATTTTCATCATTGTTTTGTATGTTAACTGTATTTTTTGATATATCATTCATTTCATTATAATATTGAATTATCTCTTCATAATCTGGTATTAAACTTTTATCAATAATTATTTTTTTATTCAAACGTTCATATTTTTCTTTTGATAGCATAAATTTCACCTCAATTATTACTACTTTCAATTAACTTATCAAAATCTGATTGATATAACCTATCTTGTATAACTCTATACTTTTCAAATTCTGTCAACGCTTTATCGCAAGCTATTTCGTGAGATATTTTACCTGCGTCTTTTAATATATCTCTATCATCTGCAAGTAAATATCTATCTATTCTAATAGCCCAATCTTCCATTGTCATTGGAATATTTCTTTTAGCTCTGTCTTCTGCCAAGTCTAAAAAAGCAGATACAATACGTCCTAAACTCTCTAATTCATCTTTACTTAGGTAATTTTTAGCAATAACAACATCTGTTTCCAAAATTTTCCCATTTGGTGAATTTTTCCACGAAGTTAATCCCATATGTTCTTTTTCACTATTAGCTCTATTATAAATAATTTCTGCTGCTGTTTGATGAGATACTGCATAGTGCATTTTATTTTGTACTTTTTTAAAAAACTTTATTGTTGTTGGAGATTTTGGATCATAGTCAATACTAGTTGTATAAATATCAGTGATTTTCTGATAAAATCTTCTTTCAGATAATCTAATCTCTCTAATTTCAGCTAATAAAGAATCATAATAATCTTCATCAAAAAATGTTCCATTTTCCATTCTTTTTTTATCTATAATGTATCCTTTTTTTGAAAATTCTTTTAATACATTAGTTGCCCATCTTCTAAATTGAATGGCTCTATCTGTACTTACTCTATATCCAACAGAAATTATTGCATCTAAATTGTAATATTGGACTATTCTATTTACTTCTCTATTTCCTTCTTTTTGAACTACCGAGAATTTCTCGGTAGTTGAATTTTTATCTAATTCTAAATCATTATAAAGGTTTTTTAAATGTAACCCTATATTGTCTGATGAACAATCATATAATTTTGCCAATGATTTTTGTGTCAACCATAAATCTCCATCTTCAAATCTAACTTCAATTCCACCACTTGCATGAGTTTGTCTTTCAAAAATTAAAAACTCTGCTGAACTACTTCTTATATATAAATCTTTACCTTCCATATTTCTACTCCTATTTTAATTATTAATATAATTGAAAAAGTTTCCCTGTTTCTACTTTTATAAATTTAAACACTCTTTCTATCTTGAATGTTCATTTTCATTTTAAAAAAATTATAAATTATTTCTTATATGTTCCCACATTCGGGGTTACATCTATTTTAAGTATAATTTTAGTAAAAAACATAAATTTTTTATTAATTTCCGCTTTTCAATCATTTTTATTCTATCATCTGTAATTTAGTAATATCAATGCTTTCAAAATTTATTTCATTTCTAAAACAGAAATAGTTTCAACGTGGCTCGATTGTTCAACGAAAAACATACTCAGCCCCTACTGCACATGGGAATAGTGGAACATCTATTTTTACACTAAAATGGGTATGTCGATTTAATGAAAAGATACATTCGAATTATTTTAAAAAAACATCCTGATATCTCTTTATTTCCACTTACATTCGACATTAAGAACTTCCATTGGCATACTGATAAACTGAACATCAAACTTAAGACTTGGCTCAACCTTGGTACTTGCATTGTGAATTCTAAAACTGAGCTGCCAGCCATTATCAAGATACATTTCTACCGTATTATCACTGTTAGGCTTGAACTCAAGTGCAACAAGTCTAGTAGGTAACTTAACAATAGGAACTGTAATTGCCGATACCCTATTCTTAGCAGATTTGTTCAATGTATCATGCATATTAAATGTGTAAATCATTGTAAGTTTCTTGCTATCTTTACTCACAACTTTATAATAATCTTTAATACCAATCAGATACTCAATCATCTTTCTTGGCATTGTGCTATCCATCTTATTTGAACGATTCACTTCATCAATAAATGCTTGCAACAGAGGAATGTATACCTTCTGACTCTTGTCTTCTATTTCAGACCACTTTATGCCATTATCTTTTTCCTGTTTCAACAAATTAAAGATAGGTTCAACAGTGTTCCAATATTCATTAGAGCAGGGTATATCAAACCACTCATTTCCAAAATCCAGCTTATGACTTAATCTACTATGCTTTACGGCATCATGATTATGCTTGATACTTAAGCCAACTTCCCATTCAATATCTTTTCTCTTAATAACAATATCCCTAACATCCCCTTTTACACCCTGACCATCCTTTTGCAATTCAAGAGTTAGTTCATCCTTATCAACTTCAGATATTCTTGGTTCAAGTTCTAATACTGTATCAATGGCTGCACCTGCTGATATCATAAATGTTTCCTTCATATCTTCATCCATAAGCAACCATGCTTTTTCATTTGCCGCCAAACTTGAATTCTCGACAATTCTCGTTTTTCTTAATTCTGATAACGCTTTATATAAAGTTTGAATCCAAGCATACTCATATGCTCTTCCCTGATCATTACTCTTTGTACTCACTTTCTTCTCATTGACCTCCTTTGCATCTATTACTTCCCTGTCTACTTCAACAGAAGAACCCTTTCCTTCAAGATACATCTTTATTGCAACGGCAATCTCATATGCCAAATTCACAGGAACTGCATTACCAATCATCTTATATGCAGTATTAGTATCATTATATATAAATTTGAAATCGTCTGGAAAGCCCTGTATTCTTGCAACTTCACGAATGGTCATTCTTCTATAAAGATGTTCTTTTTCTTCCACAAATCTACAATCATTAGTTCCAACTTTTATCATTTTAGGCGCCTGTGGATGTAACTGACACTGACGTCCAGATGCCTGAACAGTAAATGCTTGTTCATCCCAACCTTTTACTCTATTACGGCTCATAAAAATAGATGAATATGCACCTGTGAAATATTCATTATTATTTATTGCCTCTGGATTATGTCGATTTTTTTTTCCAGAAGGTACAGCCGTATCTTGCAAATCCCAAATAATATCACGCAAGGTAATTTTCTTGAAATCATCTTTGGTAGAACCTTTAGGAAAGCCGAAATCTATCTTCAAATCTTTTCTGAAACCTATGTAAAATACTCTCTTTCGTTCTTCCGCAACACCATAATCCTTGGCATTTACCAATGTGAAAGAAACATCATATCCTGCCTCATCAAATAATTTCAAAATATTCTGAACTGCAATAGAATGTCTTTCAGCGAGCATTCCGCTTACATTTTCAGCCAAAAAGAATTTCGGCTGAAAATCCTTTAATATTCTAATATAATCAAAAAACAACTGACCTCTTGCATCCTTAATTCCCTTAAGGGAACCTGCTTCCGACCAAGACTGACATGGGGGACCACCTATGATTCCGTCAACGTCTCCATCAATATACTGAGAAATATCATCCTTAGTAACCTGTCTTATATCCCCTTCAATCAAATGTGTATTAGGATGGTTTATTTTAAAAGTTTCCCATATTGTT
>CAOXTD010000018.1:12976-28696 GCA_948560265.1 uncultured Clostridia bacterium
ATTCGCCACAGGAATATTGAATCCTGCGCGTTCGAAGCCTAAGTCAAGCCCTCCACATCCACTAAATAAACTAATTACTTTCACTTTATTACCAACTTTCTTCAATATTTTCGTATACCCAATCTATTCTCAATATTTCTGTCTATCCAACCATAAAAATCTCTAGGTTTTACAGGACTTTCCTAGCATTTTCGTGGTTTGATTTTCAGTTCACAAACCCCTAGAAAAGCCTTGTTTTAAGCCTTTTTCACACTATCAATTATGTACTTTAGTCAACAGAACAACACACTCAACATGACTAGAATGTATATTATGAAGAGTTAGAATTTATATGTTTGGTTATAACTGACTATGTCATAATATACATAATAGATATGTATAATGTTAATTATGAATATATCCTATTTAAAGTTTCTTCGTGAATCCTTTCTTATAAAAGGTTCTTTTATATGTTCCTCACTTATATAGCTATACAATAAAGGCTTTCTATAAGCATCACCCAAATTTTCTCTATTTCTATAACTTCTTATTTCATCTAAATTAAATTTAATTATCTTAATATCTTCTTTTTCATCCATTATCAAAAGTTTACTTTCTAATTCATTCTTATTTTGATCTCTTACAATTGGACTAAATGCTGATGACTTCCCACCGTTGGTAGAATAATTAACTGTAACTATTCCCACCATATTTTCATATGCCCTAACCTTTAATTGCTCTAAACGTATTTTTGACATAAAACACGCATTGGGAACTAATATAATTTCTGCACCTTTTAGCATCAAAATCCTTGCACTTTCTGGAAAATCTCTATCAAAACATATCATTGTTCCAATATTCACTTTTCCTCTCTCATAATCTAATTCGCTAACATTAAACTCAGTACCAGGCTTTGTAAACTTTTCCATTTTAAAATCTACTGTATGAACTTTAGAATATTTTAGAATCTTATTTCCAAATCTATCAAATATAATAATAGAATTTTTTGGTAAGTCATCAGTTCTCTCAAGGAAAGTTATACCAATAGCCATATTAAGTTCTAATGCTAAATTTTTAAAAGATAAAAGATAACTCTCATTTTCAGCTATTGCCTTTGACATCCATTTATTTATTTGATTTTCGTTAGTTGGCATTTCATAACCAATATTCCACATTTCTGGAAAAACAGCAATATCTGCGCCTAATTTTTTTGCTTTTTTACATGCTTCTATTCCTTTAATCAAAGACTTATCAGAATCGTTAATTGTATCTAATTGTAAAATTGCAACTTTAAAATCATTATTCATAATTTTTATTCACCTCATTATTTACATATTTTATTTACTTCAACTATTCAGGCACATACCAGTTAGGGTGGTATGATGAAACATATTCTCCACAGACAACCTCCACAATATTTTTTTCAAAAATTAGTAAAAATATCAATAATTCACTCGTTTTTTACCATTTTTTGATCCCTACTGAATAGTTGATTTTCCCTTTATTTATAAGGGTTTATCGCCTATTTAACACGCATACACATTCAACGTGGCTTGTAAACGGAAACATATCAACTGGTTGTATCCCTTTTATCTCATATTTTTCTTCTAGCTGCTTTAAATCTCTTACCATAGTTGCAGGATTACAGCTAATGTACACTACCTTTTGTGGCTGTACCTTTAAAATATTTTGAATGGTTGTATTATCTAATCCCCTTCTTGGTGGATCCACTAAAATAACATTTGGTTGCACTTTTTTGCTATCTAATAACTCCGATAATGCTTGTTCTACATCTCCGCAAATAAATTCTATGTTTTCAATATGATTTTCTTTGGCATTTTCCTTGGCATCTTCTATTGCTTGTTCTATAATTTCAATTCCATAAACTTGCTTTGCAAACGTTGAGGCGTAAATTCCAATAGTTCCTATTCCGCAATACAAATCTAAAACAATATCCTCTTTTTGAATATTAGCTCCTTTGATTGCTTCATTGTATAATATTTCTGTTTGTATAGGATTTACTTGGTAAAAGGACATTGGTGATATTTTAAAAGTATAATCTCCTAATTTATCATAAATATATCCCTCTCCATATAGTACAATGTTTTCATTTCCTAAAATCACATTTGTATTTTTTGTATTAATGTTTTTTACAATTGTTTTTAGCTCATATTCCGGATATTCTTTTGCAAAATTTTGTAGCAAATAATCAGCTAATTCTCTTTCTTTTGGAATTTCCTTTTGATTAACTACACATACACACATTACCTCTTTTGTTTTCTTACCTATTTTAATCACTACATGTCTAAATATGCCTTGACTTGTTTCTTCTTCATAAGCAGATATCTTGTTTTCTTGTAAAAATCTAACTACTAATTTTGCCATAGATTCTGAAACAGGATGCTGAATTTTGCATTCTTGCATTGGTATAATGTCATGTGTTCTATTGGCAAAAACACCTGTTGTAATATTGCCTTGTTTATCATATCCAATAGGATATTGTGCTTTATTTCTATAGTGATATGGTTCTTTCATTCCAATTGTTGGTTTTACTTCTATTTTATTTTCTAAAGTTTTATCTACTAAATTTTGCACTATCTCTCTTTTTAAATTTAAGGTTGCTTCATAATTCATATGCCTTAAACTACAACCTCCACACTTTTGATAGGTAGAACATTCTGCTTCTACTCTATCTTTAGATGGTTTTATTATCTCTAATACTTTTCCAAAAGCATGGGATTTCGTCGTTTTTAGAATTAAGATTTTACATTTTTCTTCCTTTATAACGCCAGGAATAAAAATTGTATATCCCTCTATTTTAGCAATTCCTTCTCCTTCATATCCCTGGTCTATGATATCTACCATATATGTTTCATTTTTTTTAACTGGTATTTCCATTTTTCATTCACTTTCTTATAAATATTGTTTCACAACTTGATATACTTTATGTATTGGTAAGCCTACTATTGTTGCATAGTTTCCTTCTATTTTTTCTATAAATTTTGCAAATTCCTCTTGTACTGCATACGCTCCTGCTTTGTCCATTGCTTTACCTGAATTAATCCAATTTTGTATCTCTTTATTCTCCATTGGACTAATATACACTTTGCCAATATCATAATCGCTATACTCTTTTTGGGTTCCATCTTTTTCTATCAGTATACTTATTCCTGTGATTACTTCATTCATATTATTTTGTAAATTGGCAAGCATTTGAAAAGCATCTTCCTTATCCTTTGGTTTTCCATAAATTGCTCCATCTTTTAGTACCATTGTATCTGCTCCAATTACAATTCTATCTCCTTGTGTTTGGTCAAAGACTGTTTTCGCTTTTAAATATGCTATTCTTTTAGATTGTTCTTCAATAGTTAGTCCTTCTTGAAAACTTTCATCGCTATTGCTTACAATTACTTCAAAATCTTGTATGATAGATTTTAATAATTCTTTTCTTCTAGACGAACCAGATGCTAAAATAACTCTCATTTTTTCTCTCCCTTTTTCAACTTTTTTCTCTTTATTTATACCATTACACGCTTGGAAAGTCAAACTGCAAAAATCGGCGCAGATGAGAGGGCTCAAATTTCTGCACCGTTAGTACTGGTTTCTAAGTAATCTATTACAAATTCAACTTCATATTCATTGAATTTGTATTTCTACGCAAATTATGTTATAATATATTTTAATAATATTTTTTATATTAATTCCTTTATTCACTAATTAGTGGAGGAATCATTCTCCTACTTTTTAGTTTAGCATATATAACACGTAAACAACAATAAAAGAAATTGGAGGTCATTATTATGGCAATATTAGCAGTATGTTCTATTTACTATGGTATCGGTTTAGCTTGTGAACTGTTGGGATTGGCTCAGCGTGAGGATGTATTTTTATGTCTTTTATTATTACTCTTTTCTATCTCAGCCGCTGATTGTATTTATGATTATGTTAAACTTCAACAGCGCTATAAACTTGCTATAGGAATTACCCTTATAATATCCCTCCTTATAGTAATAGCGGTTATTGGGACAGTTTTCGAATTGATTATGCCTAATTTATTGGATGTAGAAGACATCTTTATAACCATTCTATTAATATCATTGGGAGGAACCTTTTTAGCATCCCCTTCTGAATCATACTTCATTTGAGGTAATTCGTCATCATGGTACCAACCAAGTAAGTCAGGGAATCCCTGGCTTGCTTGGTTTTTTAATTACTCTTCTATCCATTGCTTTTTTATTACCATAGTCTAAATCTTCATGAAACTAGTGCAGAGATATTAAATAATTTTCAGGAAAAAGAAAAAGTTGTTGCAACCCTTCAAGTTTAACAACAACACCTTTTCAATAACTGTTAGAAAATTTTATAAATTTTGTTAGAAAAAATATAAAATTTTCTACCTATTTAATTTCTCATAAAGGCTTGAAACCTTTATTGGTGCGGATGAGAGGACTCGAACCTCCACACCGTTGGTACTGGTTCCTAAGACCAGCGCGTCTGCCAGTTCCGCCACATCCGCATATATATTGTTTCTATATTCTGCAACAGATATATATTAACATACTTTTTATTTCTTTGTCAATAGTAATCTATTAAAAAATCAACCAAAAAAGGTAGGAAATACATTTCCCACTTTTTTGATTTTTTAAGAATTATTCTTCTTCGTATCCTGGCTTACCCAATAACCTAAACATATTTGTTTTATACTTTTCAACCCCTGGTTGGTCAAAAGGATTTATTCCTAAAATTTTGCCAGACATAGCACACGCTAGTTCAAAGAAATAAATCAAATGTCCTAATGTAAACTCATTTAATTTATCCATAGTAATCATTATGTTTGGAACTCCACCTTCTACATGTGCACTAATAGTTCCTTCCATTGCTTTTTTGTTAACATAGTCTAAATCTTTATCTACTAAATAATTTAATTCGTCTAAGTTGTCTTCATCTTGGTGAATATTTAAATTAGAGTTAGAATCTTTAATGTTAATAACTGTTTCAAATAGATTTCGTGTTCCTTCTTGAATGAACTGACCTAAAGAGTGCAAATCTGTTGTAAATTCTGCTCCTGTTGGATAAATGCCTTTTCCCTCTTTTCCTTCACTTTCTCCATAAAGCTGTTTCCACCATTCAATCATATAGTGTAGTTTTGGCTCATAACTTACCAGTATTTCTATATCTTTTTTATTTTTATGTAAGATATTTCTAGCAACTGCATATTTATAACAATCATTATATTTTAAGTTTTTATCTAAATACTTTTCTTGTGCAAATCTTGCACCTTCTAATAATTTATCTATGTTAATTCCAGCAGTTGCAATTGGTAATAATCCTACTGCAGTTAAAACAGAATATCTTCCCCCTACATTATCCGGAATAACAAATGTAGTATAATTTTCTTCGTCTGCAATCTGTTTTAAAGCACCTTTCTTTTGATCAGTAGTAATATAAATTCTTTTTTGTGCTTCTTCCAAGCCATATTTATTTTCTAATAATTCTCTAAAAATACGAAAAGCAATAGCAGGCTCTGTAGTAGTACCTGATTTAGAAATTACATTAATAGATAAGTCTCTATTTCCTATTAAATCTATTAAATCATTAATATAATTTGGATTCAAATTGTTTCCTACATACAAAATTTGAGGACTTTTTCTTTGTTCTTGTGGTAAATAGTTATAAAAAGTATGTGTTAATCCTTCAATGACTGCTCTAGCTCCTAGGTAAGAGCCTCCTATACCAATTACTACTAAAACTTCTGAATTGCTTCTTATTTTTTTTGCAGCCTTTTTTATTTCTTCTACTTCTATTTTGTCATATTTCGTTGGTAATTCTAGCCAGCCTAAAAATTCACTTTTATAATCCGCTTTTTGATGTAGCTCTTCATGAATCAAAGCTACTTGATCTGCATATTTCATTACATCTTTTTCTGAAAGTGTACTATTTTCCAAATTTAATTTTACATTTTGCATTTATTTTTCCTCCTCTTTTGTTTATATTACCATTTTATACTAAATATGTTATTTATTCAATTGTTTTTTCAAATTTAAAGTGATTACTATAATAATCATTATTATAGTAATCACTTTACAACTTCACTAATTACTTTGGCTAAATACTTCATACTAATTAAGGCTTGATCTAATGTATTTCCTGTTGATCCCACTTCAATAATATTAGCTGCCTTAGCAGTTTGTTGATTATAGCTTGCATAACGTAAAATAATTGGCTTAAATAATCCTGGATACATTTCATTTGCTTTTTGTTGTATTTTTACTGCAAACTTTAAGTTTTGCTGCCAGTTTGGATGTTCTTTACTAATGTTTCCTCCTATTACAAACATTAACTGTGCTGCATACTCATCTCCTATTTTAACAGTTGGTGCATAAGAATAATCACTAATAGCATCTCTATGTAAATCAATTACAATATCTGTATTTTTGTTTTTTTGCAACAAATTTGTTACTGTTTTATAAGAATTTTCATAAGATCCTGTATAAGAAGGATAATCATGATATGTCTCACTATGTGTTACTTTATACCCATAATTTTGCAATTGTCTATCTAGTTCTCTTCCTACTCGTACTACTGTATAATTTCTATCTGTTGTTCGATAGTTTCCTGTTTGCTTATATTGATATTTTTCACTAGGTGTGTAACTTTCACAAGTATGTGTATGAAAAATTAAAATATTCTCTTTTTTCACTGTAACATTTGGCGTTAAAATTTCTTCTGTTAATTTATATTTTGTTTCATTTCTTATTTTTACACCTTTATATTCTGAAGTATACTTCTCTGGCACATTTGTTTTTTGCACTTCTGTTTCTAATCCTGTCTCTGCCTTTTGCAAGGGTCCTTCGTCTTCTTGCTTATTATTCTCTTTTTCCTTGTTTGCTTTTTCTTCTTGAGCTGTCGTTGTTTTCTTATCTTCTAAAGAATTAATCATACCTAAACTCAAATACATCATTTTTTCTAGTGGTGATATTTGCATCTTGTCTTCTATCTCTTTTTTGTTTGTATTAGCAATTCCTGGTATCGTTATATCTAAGCAGCTCGTAAAAGAAGCAGATTCTAATCCTTCTACTTGTTTTGCAACATCTACTTTTGCTGTAGAAAAATATTTTGTTAATCCTATCACAAATACAATTACTATAGTAATCTTAATAAGATATTTTATAATGTCTTTCAAGTTTAGTACAGCCATATTAATCATATGTTGCTTAATTCTCCTTTGTCCTATTTTTCCTCTTATATATCAATATATGCTTAGGACTTGGAAAATATGCTATTTTTTCATAATTGCTTTAATCTCTTCTGCTATTAAATTAACTTGAGTCTCTTCACCAGTTTCCATATTCTTTACTCTTACTTGATTATTTGTGATTTCATCATCACCAATCACAAGAACATATGGAATCTTCAATTTATCTGCATATTTCATTTTTGCTTTTAATTTTTTGTCATTTAAATAGACCTCTGTATTGATGTCTAGCTTTCTAAGGCTACTGGCAAGTTCAATTGGCTTATCCATATTCTCTGTCATAGGAACAATTAAAATATCTGCCATAGAGTGTTTTTCTGCTTTAATTAATTCTAGTTCATTCAATTTATAGAATAGTCTAGTTAATCCTATGGAAATTCCTACTCCTGGTAATTTTTTATCTGTATAATATTCTGCTAAGTTTTCGTATCTACCACCTGAGCAAACACTTCCAAGCTCTCTATAATTATTTAAAAAAGTTTCATAAACTGTACCTGTATAATAATCTAAACCTCTTGCGATAGTTAAATCTACACTAAAATTAGTATCTGGCACACCAAAAACACGAATATATTTTACAACTTCAGTAAGCTCTGCTAGCCCTGTTTGGAACATTTCATTTGCAATACCTAGGTTCTGTAGGCTTTGTAATTTTTCGTCATTTGTTCCTGTAATAGTAATAAAATTAATAATCTGATCGATTGACTTTTCTGCTACGCCTAAGGTTTGTAATTCTTCTTTTACTGCTTCTTTTCCAATTTTGTCAATCTTATCAATAATCCTCATAATGGCTACACTATTCTCTTTTTGTTCAATCTCTTCAAATAGTCCATTTAGAATTTTACGATTATTAATACGAATGGTAAAATCGTCAAACCCTAATTCTTTTATCAATTGATAAATAACACTTGGAATCTCTGCATCATTAATAATGCCTAATTCACCATCTCCAATAATATCGATATCACATTGATAAAATTCACGAAATCTTCCTTTTTGTGCTTTTTCTCCTCTGTACACTTTTCCAATTTGATATCTTCTAAATGGAAAGCTTAGATTTCCATAGTTTTTAGCAACATACTTTGCAAGAGGTACTGTTAAGTCAAACCTCATAGAGATATCTGTATCTCCCTTTTCAAAACGATAAATTTGTTTTTCTGTTTCTCCACCTGCTTTTGCTAACAAAATTTCTGATAATTCTAAAATTGGTGTATCTAATGGTAAAAAACCAAATCTTTGATATACTTTTTCTATTTTTTGTTTCATTTGCTCAAATAAAATTTGCTCATTTGGTAATAATTCCATAAATCCTGGCAATGTTCTTGGCTCTGTAATCATAATTATTCCTCCCTTGGTCTCAATTCTAAATAAATTGGTCTTTCTTCTTCTATCATAGTAGACTTGCCATGTCCCGGATACACAATAGTATCCCCTGGTAGAGTTAATAACTTAGTGGTAATTGACTGAATAATAGCTTGAAAACTACTGGTTGGCAAATCAGTCCTTCCCCATGTTCCATGAAACAAAGTATCGCCTGAAAAAAGTAGCTTTTCCTTTTCACTATAAACACAACTTCCACCTGCTGTATGTCCTGGTGTATGAATAATGATAAATTCTAAATTTCCTATATGAATTTTATCTCCATCATCTACTCTAGAATCTGCTTCCAACTGAACATCTTGAATTCCTATATAATCTGTTAAACTAATTTCTTTGTTATATAGCCCTTCTACATCATTGCGATGAATTAAGATTTTTCCACCTTTTGCTTCTTTTAGCTCTTTTAGTGCCCCAATATGATCTCCATGGCAATGTGTTAGATAAATATATTTTAAATTCGCTTCTAAAATATTTAACATTTCTATAATCTTTTCTGGTTCTCCACCTGGATCAATAACCATAGCTTCTTTTGTTTCTTCATCTTGTATAATATAGCAGTTCGTTGATTCTACAATACCACTATTTACTTTTAGTCTTTTTAATATCATTTCCTTTGTCTCCTTTTTGTCAGTTGAGGGACAGATGTCAGTTAAACTAACGTCCCCAAACCGACATTATTTCTTCCTCTTCACCTCATATACACTATCAATCTTACGTAATTGTTTTAAAATTTTATTCAAGTCCTCAATGTTCTCTACTTGTACCGTTACTTCTGTAATAGATATCTTTTCTTTGGTTGCTTTAGAAGTAACCGCTACTAACTTGCTCTTTGTTCCTTCAATTTCTTTAATGATATCTGCGAGCAATCCACCTCTATCATTTGCTTCAATTTCGATTTCTACATTATATTTTGCTTTTTCTGCTTCATACCAATAAACATCTATCATTCTGTTTTCTTCTGATACTAAACTTTTTACATTAACACAGTCTTTACGGTGGACAGATACTCCTCTTCCTTTGGTAATATACCCTATAATCTCATCACCTGGTACAGGGTTACAGCATCTAGAAAGTTTGACTAAGCAATTATCAATTCCTTTTACAACAATACCATTATTAGAAGGCTTAACATTTCTTACTCTTTCTTTGGATAGTTCTTCTAGTTTTGCTTCTAAATTTTCTGTTTCATGGTCTTTTCTGTATTCCTCTAACATTCTAGCAATAATTTTTCCTGGTGATATCGCTCCAAATCCTACACTTGCATACATATCGTCAGCGGAATTATATTTATATCTATCTAATGCTGCTTGCAAATAATCTGCTTTAGCAAGTTCACTATGTGTCATTCCAATCTTTTTGATTTCTTTTTCAATTAAATCTTTACCTTTTACAATGTTTTCTTCTCTTTCATTCTTTTTATACCAATATAGAATTTTATTTTTTGCTGTAGAACTTTTAATAAATTTTAACCAATCACGGCTTGGTCCCTTTGCTTGGTCTGATGTAATAATTTCTACAATATCTCCGTTTTTTAGTGGCGTGATAATTGGCATCATTCTGCTATTAATTTTAGCTCCTGTCATGTGATGTCCAATCTCTGCATGGATATTATAAGCAAAGTCAATTGGGGTACTTCCTTTTGGAAGTGATATAATTTTTCCTTTTGGTGTAAATACATATACTTCGTCTTCGAATAACTCTGTTTTCAAAGTATTTAAGAATTCGTCTGGGTCTTGCATATCTTTTTGCCATTCTAATGTTTCACGAAGCCATGATAGTTTGTCTTCTTCTACTTTAACATTTACTTTTTTTCCACCTAAAAAATTTGCCTCTTTGTATGCCCAGTGGGCAGCAATTCCATATTCTGCAATTCTATGCATATCCCAAGTACGAATTTGTACTTCAAAAGGTGTTCCTTTTGGTCCAATTAATGTCGTATGCAAAGATTGGTACATATTAGGTTTTGGTACTGAAATATAGTCTTTAAATCTTCCTGGCATTGGGTTATATAACTCGTGTACTACTCCTAATACTGCATAGCAATCTTTCACTGAATTGACAATTACTCTTAGTGCAAATAAGTCATACACTTGGTCTAGAGTAATGTTGTCTCTCTTCATTTTACGATAAATACTATATAAATGCTTTGCCCTTCCTGTTACTTCTGCTTCTACATGCTGTTTTTTTACTGCTTGCCTGATTTGGTCCATAATCATATCAATAAATTTTAAACGTTCTTCCCTTTTACGGTTGATACCTTCTACGAGTTCACGATAATCTTCTGGATACAAATATTTAAAAGATAAATCTTCCAATTCCCATTTTAAAGAATACATACCTAAACGATTAGCAAGTGGCGCATATAAAGACATTGTTTCATTTGCATTTGCTATTTGTCTATCACGGCTTAAATATTTTAGCGTCCTCATATTATGTAGTCTATCTGCTAGCTTGATTAAAATAACACGAATATCTTTTCCCATAGCTAAGAACATTTTTCTGTAATTTTCTACCTGTTGCTCTTCCATGCTAGCATATTGCAATTTATTTAATTTTGTTACTCCATCTACTAAATCAGCTATTTCTGGACTGAAAGTCTGTGCCAAGTCCTGTTTAGTAATATCTGTATCTTCTACTGTATCATGTAATAGTGCTGCACAAATAGTGCTATCGTCTAATCCCAAGGTAGATAAGATATATGCAACTTGAACAGGGTGAATAATATATGGCTCTCCTGATTTTCTTAATTGGTCACCATGATGTGCTTTTGCATATTCATATACTTTTCTAATTAATTTACTATCTGATTTTCGGTTATTCTTTTTGGTGTTGCTAATTACCTCTTCAATTGTCATATCTTTTACATCAGACATATTATCCCCCCTTTTATATCCTATGTCTTTTAATTTGTTGATTTTCTCATATCTTTAATAACTAATTGTACTTGTTCATTTCCATTAAAACTATTCACTTCTAAACTTCCTACCACATCTACTTTATCGCCTATCAAATACTTTTCTGCCCATTCTCCTATGCCAAATCCAATAGCATCTATCATATAGCTATCTTGTCCCAATCTTACTTTCAAATGCTTACCTTCTGATAAAGTACGGATAGACTGGATTTTTAAATTTTTGATAAGAAATAGTGGTACTTTGTTTGCTTCTCCATAAGGTTCTAATAAGCTAAGTTCTTTCACAGTTTCTAAATTAATATTTTTAAGTTGTGCTTCCTCATCTATTTTTATAATTGGTATTATATCACTAATTCCCTGATTTTTAGCATATTCCTGGAATTCTTTTTTAAAACTTTCAAAATTGTCTTTTTTGATGGTAATTCCAATCGCCATACTATGCCCACCAAATCTTTCAATATAAGTACTACATTTCATTAAAGCTTCATGTAAGTCAAATCCTGGAATACTTCTTCCTGATCCTTTTCCTTCCTCTCCTTCAAAACAAATTAGAATACTTGGTTTAAAATACAACTCTGTTACTTTAGAAGCTACAATTCCAATTACTCCATGATGCCATTTTTCATTTCCTACTACTAGGCAGGCATTCTCTTTTTCTGTTTGCTCTATTTGATTTACTGCTTCTTCAAAAATAGTTTTTTCTGTTGCTTGTCTTTCTTGGTTATATTTATTTAATATCTCTGTTATTTTATTTGCCTCTTCTTGATTTTCTGTTAGTAATAGCTTTAATGCTTCTTCTTGGGCTCCCATTCTTCCACAAGCATTAATACGTGGCGCTACTCCAAAAGAAATTGTATTGGAATCTATTTTCTTATATCCAATAGAATTTAATAAGGTCTTTAATCCTATATTCTTTGTCATGTTTACTAATTTCAAGCCTAATTTTGCAATTACCCTATTTTCATCTACTAGTGGCACAATATCTGAGATTGTTCCTACACACACAATATCTAGGTATTTCAAATATTCTTTTGCATCTAGTTCTAATCTCATGGATATTGCTTGAATTAGTTTAAAAACAACACCTACTCCTGCTAATTGATTAAATGGATACTGATTATCCTTTCTTTTAGCATCTATGACTGCTAAACAATTTGGAATTTCTTCTCCTTGCTCATGATGGTCTGTAACAATCACTTCCATTCCTAGCTCTTTTGCATATGCTATTTCTTCATTTCCAGAAATACCGCAATCCACAGTAATCATTAATGTATATCCTTGTTCATAAATACACTTTACTGCTTCTTTGTTTAATCCATATCCTTCTTCTAAACGATTAGGAGTATATTCTCCTGCTTCCAATCCTCGGTCTAATAAAAATTTTTTTAATACAGTAATACTAGTGATGCCATCTACATCATAATCACCATAAATCATCACCTTTTCATTCGTTTCTATTGCATTTAAAATTCTACTAACTGCTTTATCCATATCTGGCATTAAGAAAGGATTATGAAAATCACTTCTTGTTGGATTTACAAATTTTTCTACTTTCTCTATTGTATTAATATTACGATTAATCAATATACTAGCAAGAAGCGGACTTAAATTACTTTTACTTGCAAGTTTTAATATTTCTTCTTCCTTTTCTTGACAAATTTCCCATTTTTTGTTCATTGTCTTCTCCTGTTTCATTTCTTTGGCATCTATCATACTATAAAAATGGAGATTTTAAAAGGTTTTTTGGAGATTTTGTGTAAATTCTAAACAAAGAGGACGGTAACTAAACTTCAGTTACCGTCCTCTCTACTTCATTCTCTTTGTTATCCCATAATCCAATCATGTTTCAATTGCCATGCAGTATTATATACTTGCATTTTAAAACTAGCAAAAGGTGATAAAGGACAGAAGTATCCCTCCTCTTCCTTGCTAACTGCAACCACTTCTCCTCTAAATTGCCCTTTTGCCGCCATAATTAGCCAGACATTACGCCCTATTAGTTTATCAGGTCGAGTTGTCTTCTCGCACATTTCTAATAATTGTGCGAAAGCCCATGCTCGCCAGGGATTATGTAGCAAAAATTGTGTTTTTACGGTTACACCTTCTAACCAGAAGGTAACTTCATAGCCAAACTTTCCATCTGGCCATGGTTGAACGTCATTAATAGTTGCACGCTTAGAATCAAGTAACATAATTAAGAGAACTCCTTTCTTTTTATTTGTTGCATTTGCAAACTATTTTAATTATACCATATTTTACATAATGCTGCAATGTTTCTTAGCTATAAATTAAATAGATACATCTAATGTTCTAATCCAATTTTCCCCCATGATTTTCTCAATTTCTTCTTTCTGAAAACCTATTTTCCTTAACTCCTGTACTAGATTGTCTATTTGTCCTATGTTTTTCAAATCTGTTGGTATTTCATTCTCTTCTAATCCATCAAAGTCACTACCTAAACCCACATAGTCCACTCCTACTAGGCTAGCAATGTAACTAATATGTTTGGCAATTTCTTTTGTTCCTGCTATTCCTGTTTCTGATAAAAAGTTAGTACAATAACAAATTCCAACAATGCCATCATTTCTAGCAATTTGCTTTATTTGCTCATCTTTTAAATTTCTAGGATGCTGACATAAAGAATAACAGCAAGAATGTGTCGCAACAATAGGTCTTTCATTTATCTTCATTGTATCCCAAAAGGTCCTTTCTGAACTATGTGAAACGTCTACAATTATTTTCTTTTCATTTAATTTTTGAACATACTGTTTTCCAAACTCAGTTAAACCATTATCTTGTTTTGTTAAAGCACCACACCCTAATAAATTATCTTCATTCCATGTAATAGACATCACTTTAACGCCTTTATTGTAAAAGTATTCTACATTTTCTAATTTATCTTCTATTGCTCTTCCATTCTCAATGGTTAATAAACAACCAATCTTTTTTTCTTGCTCTACTTTTAAAATATCTTCTTTGTTTTTTATTTGTAATAATTCTTCTGGATATTTTTTTACTTGTCTTTCAAAATGATTGATAATATCACATGCTCTTTGAAAAGATTTTTCGTAC
Source organism: uncultured Clostridia bacterium (assembly GCA_948560265.1). Classification (GTDB taxonomy): domain Bacteria; phylum Bacillota; class Clostridia; order TANB77; family CAG-508; genus CAG-273. Next base: position 27,577 of record CAOXTD010000018.1, read on the forward strand.
TTTGGACTAATATATGCTGCTGTCATTTGCAATATTGGTGCCTTTTTTATTGCTTGCTTTAGGTTAAAACTTAAGCTTTCCTCCTCTAAATCCACATTTCTATCTAACGCTACTTGAATTGTATCACAATGTCCATCTACAATAAACATATACTTACCTCCACATCTTTTTAGTCATTATATGTGGAAATTTTGGTTTTATCAATAGGATACTATTGTTTTCTTGCTTTATTTTTGTTAAGATAATATTATAAACTATATTTTAGGAGCCAAAACTATGAATTTAAGAATTAAAGAGATAAGAAAAGAACACCATTATACACAAGCTGAAGTTGCTAAAGCAATTCACTGTTCTCAACAAAATTATTCAAGATATGAAACTGGCGAAGTTGCCATTGATATTGATAAGATAACACTTCTTGCAGATTTGTACCATACTTCTGTGGACTATTTGTTGGGTTTAACAGACCAGTTTGAACCTCATAGAAAATAGAATAAAACCACCCAAGATGGGTGGTTTATTTTAGTCATTTCATATTTAGATACAAAATCCTGGAGCTACGCCTTGGATATCAATAGCTCTACCGTTTCGATTTGGAGCACCGCCAGGGCCAACTTGCTCGAAGCATTCACTTTGGCTATTAGAAGGCGAGCGAAGCGCCCAGTAGCTTGCAGTATTTGAGCCGTTATATTTGATACGCCCCGTGCTATTGCTGTTCCATGCAGCAGTTACTCCTTGATAATATTTATATTGGCTTCCTTCTGATGTTATTGCATAGGAATATCCACCTTTATATCCGCTATTTACTATCTCACTGCAGCCTAGCAACCATAAATAATCATTACACACTTTTACACTACCTGCATTATTATATTGTGAAATGTACTGTTTCTTTACCTGTTTAACATATGCTTTATTGCTTAAATTTGCTCCCAAGCCTCCGATTGTTCCACTTTGGATTGCTTCATTTGTTGTATATCCATTTAAATTTTTTCTCATTTCAGTATTTCCCCATCCTCCTGAGTTTGTATTGCTACTGTTCATTCTCATATATGTATTTCCTGTCATGAAATCTAAGAACTCGAAGCTGATACTTGCCTTTTCATGTGTTCCTCCATAT
>CAOXTD010000019.1 GCA_948560265.1 uncultured Clostridia bacterium
TTTCCTAATTTCTTGAAAAATATTCTAGTTCCTATCCTATTTTTCATTTATTAGTTTATAACATTTTGTTTTATTTTAACAATATCTGTTGTAAAATGTCAATAGGTTCTTTTAAAAAATATTAACCTTTGTGTTAATGTTTTTAAAAGAAAAAAGAAAGCTATTTTTCAGCTTTCCTTCTTTCTTCCTATCTTCTTCCACACCCACAATTACAATTACAGTTGCAGTTACAATTTGGTCTTCTTGCCTGTGTTGGTACTAAAATTGCTTCATTTGCTAAGTTAACACTATTACAAGGACTGGTATTATTTATGGTTATTGGTCTTTCAATAATTCTACAATTTCCTGTATTTTGATTTTCTAATATTCTAAGTAATCGACAAATCCATGCTGATAGCACAGCTGTTACATAAGCTAAAATGGCATATAATATAGCATATACTAAAAAACTTGCGTCAAAAAATGCAAATGTTATCACTAAGAAAATGGCAAAAAATGTTGCTGCTACTAAAAGTGGATTTTTTAATACTTTTTGTAACACAATTGCTAATATAACAGTAGCAACAGGAAAAGCAAAAAATATCAATAAAGTATTCATATGTTTTTCTCCTATTCTTTTTATTTTTTCTATCTGTTATATTTTATGTCACTTTTCTTTGTTTTGTTACATTTTAAGTTTCTCTTTTTGAAGTTGCCATTATCACTTTTTTTATTTATTATCATAATCTACATTCATTAAAAATAGTCCTTGTGCTGCTAAGGTCTTTCCTGCTTTTTGTCTATCTTTGGCTTCTAAAATCTCTTTCATCTCTTTTGGTTCTCTATTGCCTAATCCTATCTCTACCAAAGTTCCTGCTATAATACGAACCATATTATACAAAAAGCCATTACCTGTTAGCATAATAATTATTCTTGCTTGTTCTTTTAAAACCTGTGCTTGGTAAATTGTTCTTACACTACTTTTGCTACTAGTTCCACTAGATTTAAAACTACTAAAGTCATGCTCTCCTACTAAATAGTTTGCCGCTTCTTGCATTTTTTCTACATCTAATGGTTGTGATACATGATAGGTTGTATTTCTATAAATAGCGGTTCCTTGTTCTGAATTATCTATAATATAAGCATACGTTTTTTGATGACAATGATAACGACTATGAAATTCTATTGGTACTTCTTCTGCTTTTAAAATACGAATAGACTTTTTTAATTGTGAATTAATGGCGGTCGCCATTTTTTCAATGGGAAAGTCTGATTCTATCTTAAAATTTGCTACTTGCCCAAAAGCATGCACTCCAGCATCGGTTCTTCCAGAACCTATTAATTCCACTTTCTCTCTTGTTACACTTTCAATTGCTCTTTCTATTTCTCCTTGAATATTCAAATGGTTCGGTTGTTTTTGCCAACCATTGTAGTCTTTCCCTTCATATTCAATTGTTAATTTTATATTTCTCATTTGTTTGCTCCTTTACTCATTTTGCCTTATCATACTATATTATTGCTTTGTTTGCAACTTGTCAGGTTGGGGACGTTCCTTTTTCTGACATTTCTGTCAGGTTAGGGACATACCTTCAATCTTTATTTTCAAGGTGTGTCCCCTGTATGACACTTTTGTCAGAAAAAGGAACGTCCCCAACCTGACAAACTTGACAAATCCAGATTTTTCCTGCATAATAGGTAATGGAGTGAAAATTATGTCAATCAAATTAATTGCTACTGATTTGGATGGAACAATGCTTGCTCAAGATAATTCTATCCCACAAGCAAATTTAGAAGCTATTAAAACAATACAAAATAAACGTATTCCTCTTGCTATCTGCACGGGGAAAAGTTATGCTATCTCAAAAGATATTTGCAATCAATGCAATGCTCAATATGGCATTTTTGGAAATGGTACACAAATTATTGATTTAAAAGAACAAAAAGAAATTTATCGTCATTGTTTAACAATGGAAGAATTAACTTTCTGCTATCAATTAGCAGGAAAGCACCACTTACACATTCATGCTTATGGAGATAACTTTGTAATTACGGAAGAATTAAAATATATGGACCTTCGCAATTATGCAACATATTTTAAATCACAACATTCTGTTTTTGGAAAATATGACACATCTTTCAATTTAATGTTACATAATAGCAAAACTGAACTTTCTTTTTATATTGTAAAAAACTTATTAAAATATGTTCAAGAACATAAACTTACTATTTTTAATGTTATTTTATCAACAGAAAATAACTTAGAAGAAATTCGTTCTGAATTGGAAAGTAAATCTACTTTAACAGTTCAATTCATTTCTAAAAAAGGAGATTACAAAGATGAATTGTTAAATAAGGAATATGACTATTTTTCTATAGCCCCACAACATATTGGGAAAGGTTCTGCTTTGAACTTTTTGAAAGACTATTTAAAAATTAATACCAATGATACTATGGCAATTGGTGATAATTTAAATGATATTGATTTATTAAAAAGTTCTGGTGTAGGTATTGCTGTTGCTAATGCTTACGAACCTGTTAAAAAAGTAGCTAATTATACTACAAAAAGTTCTGCTAGTGATGGTGGCTTTGCAGAAGCAGTTTATCAGTTTGTAGAGTTTTAAAAAAGATACTATGTTTTTATTACACAGTATCTTTTTTGGTTTACTTTTCTTCTTTTTGCTTTTCTAATTTATTTTGTTCTATGTTTTGTTGTTTTCTTGCCTTTACTTTTTCTACTCTTTTCAACTTTTCGTCGCCAAATCTTTTTGTAACAATATGTTTGATTAAGATATTTTTCAAACTATCTTCTTTCACATCTACAATTAAAGTTCCTTCTTTGGCAACTGAAATCTTGCCAGTCTCTTCTGAAATGATAACAGCTATCGCATCAGATTCTTTAGAAATACCTAAACCTGCACGGTGTCTAGTTCCTAATTCTTTTGCAATATCTTTATCATCTGCTAATGGTAAAATGCAAGCTGCTGCTGCAATTTTATTATTTGCTATAATAACTGCTCCATCATGTAATGGTGTATTTGGCGTAAATAAATTTACAATCAGTTGTGGTGAAACTTCTGAACCTATCCTAACACCTGTGTCTGCTATATCATTGATTTGAATATCTCTTTCTAAAACAATTAAACCACCTGTTTTTGCCTTTGCAAGTTCTGTTGCAGCAATGACAATTTTATAAATATCTTCTTTTGTTTTAGTTGCTAAATCTTTATCAAATCCAAAATACTTTGTAATTCTGTTGGTTCCTATCTGCTCTAACATTCTTCTAAGTTCTGGTTGAAAAATAACGATTAAAGCAATAACTCCATAAGGCATAAAAAAGGTTAAAAAGAAATTCAAAATTCTTAATTGTAATACTTCACTCAAAACCACAATCGCAATAATCCATACAATACCTTTTAATAATTGCCATGCTCTTGTTTTTTTAGCATACAATACAAACTTGTAAATTAAATAACCTACAATTACTAAATCTAGTATTAATGTTATTAGTCTAAATGGATTTTGAGATAAGTCCACCATGTACCCTGTAAATGCTTGCCAAATCCCAGTCCAACTGATATTTATATTTTCAAACATATATTACCTCTTTTTTCATTATCTTGCTACAATATAAAAGTACAAAAGTATAACTATCTTCTACGTCAGATAATACATTAGCATGTATTATCTTCCTAGAATATAGAAAATTAATGTTGCTGCAATAGATAATACCATCATAACAGCTAATATTATTGCCATAATTTTTGTTGCTAATTTTCCTATATTTTTATTTTTTTGTTCTTTTGCCATTTGTTATTTCCTCCTACTTGGATTTTATTTATATTTTAAGGATTTACGATTCCCCATATTTTAGTTATAGCATAAAAGTCTTACTTTTTCAATAAATAAAAAATTAATTTTTCATTTTGTTGACGTTTTCTATTTCTGTGATATAATTCATATGTTGTGACTACTAGTATTTGATAATTATCATTGCTATGTCCAAAAGAAAATTAATACAGAGGTTAATAAAATAATGAAAAAAATTGCAATTATTAACGCTTGCACCGATTTGGGCGTTCACGTAAATGGTGCTAGCTTAGGAGCCCAAATACTAACAAAGGATTTATGTTCTAATAGCACAGTTTCACATTGCTATACATTAAAAGATAGTCAAACAAAAGAACAAGCTAATCCTAAAAATCCAGTAACTACATGCCAAGAAATAGATGACTTTGTACAAGAATTTAATCGTTTATTACTTGCCATGCATGAACTACACTTTGAAGAAAAAATGTCTGAAGAAAACACAAAACTATATCAGAAAAAAATGCATGATTTAGTATTATCTGTTAAGGCATTAGATACTAAAAATGAAAAAAGAAATTTAGAACAAATCAATGAGTTTAACCAAAAATTATATTCTCAAGTATTACAAATACTAGAAGATAATGAATTTCCTCTAACAGTAGGTGGAGACCATATTATCGCAATTGCTTCTAGCTTAGCATCTATTAAAAAACATCAAAATTTAGGTATTATTTGGTTTGATTCCCACGCCGATTACAATACATATGCTACCTCCGTTACAGGTAATTTACATGGACTTCCTTTAGCAGTTGCTACCCATTTTGAAAAAGATATTTTAGCTGATTTTCATGAGGGACCTTTTTACGACCCGAAACATACTGTTATTATTGGTGGAAGAGATATCGACCCTTGGGAATGGGGTAATGTTTTAGAAGCTGGCGTTACTGTATTTTCTACGAAAGATATTCAAAAATATGGTGCTAGAGAAATCTGTAAAAAAGCTTTTGAAATTGCTTCTAATGGTACAAACGGAGTTCACATCAGTTTTGATTTAGACTTAATTGACCCACAAGTTGCTCCTGGTGTTTCTGTTCCTGCTAAAGATGGTATCAACTTAAAAGAGACATATGAGCTAGTAGATGAAATTGTAAAATATGCAAATATAATTAAGTCTGCTGATTTAGTGGAATATAATCCTATGTTTGACAAAGATGACAAAACTGCAAATCTTGCAAAAGAGATTTTAAATAAGTGGATTGCAAATTTTTAAAACGAAAAAGAAACGATACTTCACTTTTCAGTATCGTTTCTTTTTTGCTATTTCATAAAAGCAACCTCTATTTTCTAAGTTCTGCCCCTAAACTCTTCTCTAGTTCTGCTATAATCTCTGTCATAACACCATTGATTTCCTCATCTTTTAAAGTTCTGTCAGGTACTCTGAATTTCAAGCTATAGGCAACACTCTTTTTGTTTTCTCCGAGTTTTTCACTTCTATAAATATCAAATAATTTTGCTTCTTCTAGCATTTTCTTAGATTTCTTTTGAATAATAGCCTCTATTTTTCCTACCTCTACAGATTCATCTACTAACATACTAATATCTCTTTCCACTGCTGGAAATTTCGTAATTGGTGCATATTTCTTATTGCTTCTTGCATATTTCGCAATCTTATCTAAATTGATTTCGGCTAATAATATTCTTTGTGAAATATCATAATTTCTGGTTAATAATGGGTTGGCTTCTCCAATCGTAGCAACTACATCATTTCCTACATTAATGTTGGCACATCTTCCTGGATGATACATTTGATTAGTTACTTCTTTTCTTACATCAAATCTTGCCATTCCTGCTACTTCTAAAACGTTTTCTACTAATCCCTTTAAAGTATAGAAATCTTCACTTTCACTATACATTCCAATTGTTAGAATGTTGTTTTCTAGAGGTAACTCTCCTTTTCCAATTGCCTCATTTTTGTTTTGGTATGTTCTAGAAATATCAAATAATCTTACATCTTTGTTCTTGTAATTGTTGTTATTTTGAAGCATTTGCATCATAGTTGGAACAGACGTTGTTTTCATCACTGTATAATCTTCACTTAATGGATTTTGAATACGAACTGCTTGTGTTAGATATTCATTCTCACCTGTAATATTACATTTTTCTAAATCCTTTTCACTAATAAAACCAAAAGTACAAATTTCAGATAAGCCAAGATTCACTAATAGTCCTGCCACTTTATCTTGAATGGTTTGTTCTTTATTTTTTCCACCTAAAGTTGTCTCACTATTGATTAATGTTGTTCCTAATTTATCATATCCATGAAATCTTAATACTTCCTCTGCTACATCTGCTAATTGTTCCACATCTTGTCTAAAATATGGCGGAATAACAGTATCATTTTCTACCTTCATTTCTAGTTTTTCTAAAATGCCTATCATTTCCTCTTTGGTAGCTTTAATGCCAAGCAAATTGTTAATTCTATCTACTTGTAAAGGAATTTGATTTACTTTTTGTTTGGTTGGGTATACATCAATTTTACCTTCAACCGCTTCTCCTGCTCCTAGCTGTTCTACCAATTCTACTGCACGATTAACTACTTTTAATGCATTTTCAGGTGATAATCCCTTCTCATAACGCGCCGATGCCTCTGTTCTTAAACCAACTGCTTTAGCTGTTTTTCTTACACTTCCTCCATAGAATACTGCTGATTCAAATACAACAGTTTGTGTATCACCTTCTATTTCAGAATTTTGACCACCCATTACACCTGCAATTGCTACTGGTTTCTTTTCATCTGCAATTACAAGCATGGTTTCATCTAGATTTCTTTCTTGGTCATCTAGTGTTATAATTTTTTCATTTGATTTAGCTCGTCTTACTGTAATATGTTTTCCATCAATAGAGTTAATATCAAAAGCATGCATTGGTTGCCCTAATTCAAGCATAACATAGTTTGTAATATCTACAATATTATTGATACTTCTTACTCCACAGGCATTTAATCTTTTTACCATCCAATCTGGAGATGGACCAATCTTTACATTTTTCACTACTCTGGCAATATATCTATAGCAAAGGTCTGGTGCTTCAATGCTAACCGTTAATCCTTCAATATTCTCTTTATCAGGCACTTTCATTTCTTCTAAGTTTTTACGTGGATTTTTGAAAGTTTCTTTTAAAGACACTGCCGTTTCTCTTCCTAAGCCTTCAATTGATAAACAATCTGGTCTATTAGGAGTAATTTCAAAATCAATAACTGTTTGATTTAGCCCTAAAACTTCTTTAATATCTTTACCTAAACTTTTCTCTAATTCTTCATTTTTACCTATCTTCTCATTCTGCTCTGAAGACAAAATCATAATACCATTCTCAATTTGATTTGGATAATTATGGATATCTAATCCTAATTCCCCCATAGAGCACATCATACCACAAGAATCTACTCCTCTTAGTTTACCAGTTTTAATTTGTACTCCTCCTGGTAAAGTAGAACCATCTTTAGCAATTGGAACAATATCATTTTCATGAATGTTATTTGCTCCTGTTACAATTTGTACAACTTCTCCATTTCCTACATCTACTTGTGTTACAACCATATGGTCAGAATCCAAATGTGGTTTGATTTCCAAAATCTTTCCTACTACCACATTTTGAATATCTCCACCTTGTTCTTCTATAGTTTCTACTTTAGAACCAGTCATTGTCAAAATATCGCCTAGCTCTTTAGCATTTACATTAATATTTGAATATTCTTTTAACCATTCAATACTTGCTTTCAATTTATTTTCCTCCTTTATTTGTCGCACTTGGGGACGTTAGTTTGTGCGACATCTGTCCCTCAGTACGACATTTCTCCATTCTTTTTCAAAAATGTCGCACAAACTAACGTCCCCAAGTGCGACATGTGTCCCCAAGTGTGACACTAAAACACTAAAATTGTTTTAAAAATCTCACATCATTTTCATATAATAAACGCATATCGTCAATGCCGAATTTAGCCATGGCTATTCTTTCTACGCCAAAACCAAAAGCAAATCCTGAATACTCTTCTGGATTAATTCCGCAATTACGAAGTACATTAGGATGTACCATTCCGCAACCTAAAAGTTCTATCCAGCCTTCACCTTTGCATACTCTACAGCCTTTTCCTCCGCATACGAAACATGATACATCTGCTTCTGCGCTTGGCTCTGTGAATGGAAAGTGATGTGGTCTAAATCTAATTTGCGTTTTTTCGCCTAAGCATTTTTTAGCAAACATCTCTAATGTTCCTTTTAAGTCTGCCATAGAAATATTTTTGTCTATTACCAGTCCTTCAATTTGGTGGAATACAGGCGAGTGAGTAGCATCTACACTATCTGAACGATATACAGCACCTGGACAAATAACTTTAATTGGTGGTTTTTGTGTTTCCATAACTCTTGCTTGCACTGGTGATGTTTGAGAACGAAGTACTATATCATCTGTAATATAAAAAGTATCTTGTACATCTCTTGCTGGATGGTCTGGTGGAGTATTTAATTTATCAAAGTTGTATGTTGCAAGTTCTACTTCTGGTCCATCTGCAATTTGATATCCCATACCAATAAAAATGTCTTTTACATCATTAACTACTTGTGTAATTGGATGCACACTTCCTAGCATCATTTTTTTACTTGGCTCTGTAACATCTATATTTTCTGTTGCTAATCTTTCTTCAATTGCTTTGTTAGCAAAATTTCTTTCTCCCTCTTCAATTTTGTTTTCTAGTTCATCTCTTACTTGATTTACTAAACTTCCTACAACGGGTCTTTCTTCTGGGCTAAGTCCTCCCATACTTCTTAGAATTAAAGTAAGTTCTCCCTTTTTTCCTAAATACTGAACTCTTACTTCATCTAGTTCTTTTGCACTCTTAGCATTTTGAATTGCTTCTAAAGCCTTTTCTTTGATTTGTGAAATTTGCTCTTGCATCTTTGCTTTTCCTCCTTTTATTTTTAGGTGTTTCTTCTAATCTGGCAATTGCGAGCATCAAACTAATTATTTTAGTCTTTGACTTTGCAAAGCCTAAAACAATAGTTTATGCATATTCATAAGCTCGCTGTTTCTGCCACAGGCAGCGCTCACTTATTCATCAGAAAAAGGAACGTCCCCAACCTGACAAAAAGAAAAACGAGCTAGCTCATCCCTATTTAGGACGAAATAACTCGTGGTACCACCTAATTTTATTAGTTTTTATTTACTAATCTCATTATAGCTATAACGTAGCAAACGCTTCTCCCTACTTTATCCGTTCAAAAGAAGTCCTAAAAAAGTGAAATTTGGGTAAAAGTTATGATAATAAACTCTCAGCTAATCGTTTATCTCTCTGTTTCAAATTTTCTCTTACTTACTTTGCTTTTTTCTTGGTTTTTATTTAAACTATAGTTTATTGTAGCACTTTTTTTGAATAGACGCAAGAGTTAAATATAATTTTAATTATTTTTTATGAACTATTAATTCTTATCAAACTATCTTTCTCGACATTTTTTTCAAAACATATTCCAATTTATTCTAGAATATAGTATAATAGTATTCAGTTAGCCGTGAGGAACAAAGTGACTATACGGATAATTGATGCAATTGAGCATAGCGAAATTGTATACCTATAAATATAAAAGGAGATTTATTTCTATGTGGACAATTTGGTTACTTTTAATTGGCATTTTTGCCGTTGCAGAAATTATTACTCCAGGATTTTTAGTTATTTGGCTAAGTGCTGGTAGTTTCTGTGGTATGATTACAAGTTTCTTTACAGACAATATTATTATTCAAACTACTGTATTTGTCATCTCTTCAGCGGTGTTTATTTTCTTTACTAGACCTCTTGCTAGAAAACTAGAGAAAAAAAGTAAAACTGTAGTAACTAATGCCTTTGCTATTGTTGGTAAAAAAGCGGTTGTATTACAAGATATTAACCCTACTACTAGCACAGGACAAATCAAAGTAGATGGTCAAGTTTGGTCTGCTAAATGCAAAAGCGAAGAAATCATTTCAAAAGATGCAGAAGTTTTTGTATTAGCAATTGACGGTGTCAAAGCAGTTGTATCTGCTAAAGCAACCAAACCAGTAGAGGAAACTGTTTAATTTTTGTTATTAGTATTTTATATATATATAAATAAGAGGAGGAAAATTTTATGTGGATTTTATTAGCACTATTAGTTATTATTTTAATTATTGCATTTAACACAATTAAAATAGTAAAACAATCTGAAGTATACATTATAGAAAGACTTGGTAAATTTCATAAAGTAGCAGATGCTGGTCTTACCATTATTATTCCATTTGTAGACCATGTTCGTAGCGTGGTAAGTTTAAAACAACAAACAATGGATATTCCACCACAAGGTGTAATTACCCAAGATAATGTTACTATTACTATTGATACTGTAGTATTCTATAGAGTAACAGACCCTGCTAAAGCAGTTTATGAAATTCAAAGCTTAAAGAAAGGTATTGAATATTTAGCAATTACAACTATTCGTGATATTGTTGGTAAAATGGACTTAGATGATACATTTAGTTCTCGTGATGCTATCAATGACAAATTAAGAGTTATCTTAGATGAAGCAACTGACCAATGGGGTTGTAAAGTAGACAGAGTTGAAATTAAAGATATTACCCCACCTGCTGATATCCGTGATGCCATGGAAAAACAAATGAATGCAGAAAGAAATAAAAGAGCCTTAATTCTTCAAGCTGAAGGTGAAAGACAATCTGCTATCACCCTTGCTGAAGGTAAAAAAGAAGCTGCTATTTTAGAAGCCGAAGCTGATAAAGAATCTAAAATCAGACGTGCAACTGGTGAAGCTGAAGCAATTAAAAAAGTAGCTGAAGCAAAAGCAGAAGAAATTCATTTAGTATATGATGCTATGATGAAATCAAATCCTGATGAAAAATTAGTACAATTAAAATCTTTAGAAGCTTTAAAAGAAGTTGCTCAAGGAGAAGCTAACAAAATATTTATTCCTTTTGAGGCAACGAAAGCATTAAGTAGTTTAGGTTCTGCAGCAGAAATATTTAAAGATAAAAAAAATAAAGATTAAAAAGTAAAGACCAACTTTTCACAGAGTTGGTCTTCTCCTTTTCCCGTGTTCTTGACATAATACCCATAAGCTGATATAATAGTTATTATATCCCAATTGAAAGGAGCAAAACAAATGGATATGAACAACATGACCTCGTTGACAACTATCGCTATGCAGGAGGATGCTATGTGGGCCGACTACTTTGCTGAGCAGGCTGAGCGGATTGCTCGAATTCCTGCGGAAGAAGCCGCCATGTGGGACCAGTACCACGCTGAACAGCAGATGTCTGCCTGGCTTGAGAGCAGCGAGGATAGGCAAGAAGTCGATACCACAGGAGACTGTGAGGGCGAGGCAGACGATGTCGACCGTTTTGATGTTGATCATTATGGTCGATTCATGATTACCAGCACTGGACCCGCCCACATGTATCCTGTCGACAAACCTATCATTAACCCTATCTATGGTCACCCTGCCGATTCTACTGATATTCCCGCCGACGATTCTGTCAAAGGAAAGAAAAAGAAGAAGAAAAAGCAGCAGCGGACCTCTAAGGACCGGCGCTACGTCCATCTGGTCAAGGCCACTGATCGTGGCAAGGCTCTTGGCAAAACGCCTGGTAAGAAGGGTAAATCCTATCGCCAGTTGAAGCAGGAAGAAATGCCTCTGGGTAGCGTTTAACGCTCCTCCCCTTTTAATACTTTGTGTGAAGGGGGTGTAAAAAGGAAGCTCTGGCGTAAAAGCCAGTGCTTCCTTCTTTTAATCTATTGTATCATCTGGAATATAATATTTTGTTCCCAACATTTTATCTGGTAAATACTGTTGTTCTACAACATGTCCTGGGTAGTCATGTGGATATTTATATCCTACTCCATATCCTTCTTTTGCCATTCCCTCTGCTGGAGCATTTCGTATGTGCATTGGTATTGTACCTGTATCTTTATTAGCTACATCTTCTAGTGCTTTATTAATTCCTAAATAAGATGCATTTGACTTTTTAGACGTTGCTACATACACTGCAGCCTCTGCTAAAATAATTCTTGCTTCTGGCATTCCAACCATAGTAACTGCCTGCATTGCTGATGTAGCTACTACTAATGCATTTGGATTCGCCATTCCTACATCTTCGGCTGCCGCAATCACAATTCTTCTTGCCATAAATACAGGATCTTCCCCTGCATTTAATGCTCTTGCTAGATAGAAAAGTGCCGCATCTGGATTAGTCCCACGCATAGATTTAATAAATGCGCTAATATTATCATAATGGCTATCTCCACTTTTATCAAATACTGCTTTTCTAGTTTGTACACATTCTTTTACGATTTCATCTGTTAGTATAATAACACCTTTTTCATTCATTTGCGTAGTTAACACTGCTACTTCTAACCCGTTTAATGCTGTTCTTACATCTCCATTAGAAGTTTGCGCTAATTTTCTTAGTGTACTATCTTCTACTTCTATCGTATAACTTACTAATCCCTCAGGTGATACCAAAGACTTTCTTAATACTTGAAAAATGTCTTCCTCTGTTAATGGCTGTAAATGAAATACCATAGACCTTGAAATTAAAGCCTTATTCACTTCAAAATATGGATTTTCTGTTGTAGCTCCTATTAAAATAACCGTTCCATTTTCTACAAAAGGAAGTAAAGCATCTTGTTGTAATTTATTAAAACGATGAATCTCGTCAATAAATAAAATACATTTTCCAGATGGATTCAGTAATACATTTTGTGCTGTTTCAACTGCATTCTTAATATCAGAAACCCCTGAAGTTACAGCATTAATCTTAATAAATTTATATTTAGTAGTATTACTAATTACTCTTGCAAGTGAAGTCTTACCACAGCCTGGAGGTCCCCATAGTATGATACTAGAAAGTCTGTCTGCTTTAATGGTGCGGTATAAAATCTTATCTTTACCTAATATATGCTCCTGCCCAACATAATCGTCTAATGTTTTTGGGCTCATTCTATAAGCCAGTGGTTTGCTTAAATCCATAATCTATACTCCTTTTGCTAAGTTTCCCAATCCTTTACGAATAATATCTTCTACACTCAAAGATTTCATATCCACTTTTTCTAAAGCTTGTACAATCTCTTTTTTGCTATAGCCTAGTACCTGTAATGCACTTACAGCTTCTGACACCTTCTCGTCTTCTAATATTGCTTCTTGGAAAGAACTTTCCTCCTCTGTTGATACTGCAATTTCTTGTTCCTTCTTTAATTTATCTTTTAGCTCTAGAATAGTTCTCTGAGCTGTTTTTGGACCAATTCCTGGTAATTTCTTTAGCATTCCCACATCATTGCTAATTACTGCTAATGCAAATTGAGATGGTGTTATATTAGACAGAATCGTTAAAGCTCCCTTTGCTCCTATTCCACTAACACTTAACAATAGCTCAAACATTCTCAATTCTTCATTGGTTAAAAAGCCATATAGACTAACATCATCTTCTCTTACTCTCATAAATGTAAAGATTTTAATTTTTTCTCCTACTGCCCCTAACTTTTCTATTGTAGATTCTGGCATAAATATTTTATATCCTATTCCATTGGTTTCTACTACAATATATCCTTTTGTTTTAATTTCTAAAGATCCTTTTACATATGCTAACATAATTTTCTCCTCGTTTGTATTTTGATTTATTTTATCATAACTAAAAAAATTTGCAAGTATTTATTGCAAATTTTTGTTTGTTTTGTATTGACCTTATCTTTTTTTAATGGTATACTTTAAACTGTTAAAGGAGTACATACTATGGATAATTGGTTAAATCGTACAGAATATTTAATTGGAAAAGAACCTATCGAGAAATTAAAAAACGTTCATGTGGCTGTTTTTGGTCTAGGAGGTGTTGGTTCTTATACCATTGAAGCTCTTGCTCGTAGTGGTATTGGTCATCTTACTTTAGTTGACAAAGATGTTGTTGATATAACAAATATCAATCGTCAATTAATTGCTGATACTACAACCGTTGGTAAACTTAAAGTTGATATTGCAAAAGAAAGATTACTAAAAATCAATCCTAATTTAGAAATTAGCACTCATCCAACTTTTTACGATAGCACAAAAGCTGAAGAGTTTTTTGCTACTTCTTATGATTATATTATAGACGCTATTGATACTGTAAGTTCTAAACTTTCTTTAGTAGAAGAAGCATTTAAACGCCATATTCCTATCATTTCTTGTATGGGAACAGGCAACAAACTAGACCCTACTCAATTTGAAGTATCAGATATCACTAAAACTTCTGTATGTCCTCTTGCTAAGGTTATGCGAAAAGAACTAAAAGAACGTGACATATCTCATTTAAAAGTAGTATATTCTAAAGAAATTCCTAAGCGCTTTGATGAAGAACATAAACAAACACCTGCTAGTATTAGCTTTGTTCCTTCTGTCGCTGGTCTAATTTTAGCTAGTGAAGTAATTAAAGATTTAATCAAATAATACATTTTATCTACTTTTATGGACTAATAGGCTAATTAATTAGACTAATTTTGCAAAAATCCTTGTATTTTTTTTCATTCTGTGTTAATATAGTTAATAGTCGATTTAAGATTTCACATAGGAGGTGCAATTCAATGGCAAAATGTGATATTTGTGGAAAAACATTATCTCATGGAAATAAAATTAGTATCGCTCGTTCTCACGTTAGTAGAAGAGCTACTAGAACATTTAAGCCAAATCTAAGAAGAGTAAAAGCAGTTATTAATGGACAATCAAAAACAATTCATGCTTGTTCAAAATGTTTACGTTCTGGAAAAGTTGTTAGAGCTTAATTATTACTATGAGTAATTTGAAAATAAAAAATCATTATATGTTTTAACAAAAATGAGACTATTTTAGAAATAGCCTCTTTTCTTGTTATATTCATCATACATATTTTTATGTACTACTTTTCTTTAATTCCAAATAGGAGCTTCACTATTCCCCTTAAACACTTTGGAACTTTCTTTACAACAATTGTCATTTCTATTCCCTCCCCTTTTGTCAAATTTTAGATAAACTATCTTCTTCTTATTTACAAGATAGCCATGCAAGCCCAACAATTACAACAGCAATTCCTATAGCAAATAGCCAGCCTGATATAGGAAGTAATAAAACTAGTAAAATTCCAAGACCTAATCCTATTAAACATACCCCTAGCGTCTTTTTTAGTGCACACAACATAATATTTTATCCTCCTATCTTCTATATTAATATTATATTCTCTTTCTTGTTATTGGTTACCTATTTATGTTCTCTATTCATTCCACAAGCTTATCCTATTAAAATATTTACTTTTTCTTTGCAAACTGTTATACTATTAATAAATCTTATAACGCTTGAAAGGTATGAATCATTATGAAAAAAGAACAAGTAATTGAAATTTTCGAAATATTAAAAAAAGAATATCCAGATGCACAATGTAGTTTGAATTTTAACAGCCCATTTGAAATGATGATAGCAGTTATGCTTTCTGCGCAATGTACAGACGAAAGAGTAAACAAAGTAACTGCTGAATTTTTTCCTCATTACCATACTCCCCAAGATTTCGCAGATATGTCACTAGAAAAGATTGAAAGTCTCATTCATTCTTGTGGTTTTTATCATAATAAGGCTAAAAATATGAAACTTGCTTCTCAAAAAATTCTAAAAGACTTTAAAGGTGAAGTTCCTCATACTATGAATGAACTAATGTCCATTCCTGGAGTTGGTAGAAAAAGTGCCAATGTTGTTATGCTAGAGGCATTTAATGACCCACAAGGAATTGCAGTAGATACTCATTCTAAAAGATTATCTAATCGTATTGGATTTTCTAAAAAAAGTGAACCTGAGAAAATTGAGCAAGATTTATTGAAACTAATTCCAAAAGAATATTGGAAAGATACCAACCACATTTTAATTTGGCATGGCAGAAATATCTGCAAATCACAAAATCCACAATGTGAAAAATGTGCAGTCCGTCACTTATGTCAAAATCCTATCAAATAATTTATAAAAAACAATGAATATTTTTCTGTTTAAATTTCCATACTAAGTTATTAGAAGGTGATTGTTTTGACTAATATTAATTGTTCTGAGAATTGTAAATATCAAAAAGATGGCAACTGTTCTTTTGAAAATATTAATCAAAAGAAAGTAACATCTCATACGGATTGTGCTTATTTTACGCCTAAAACTACTACTTCTTGTTTCTCTAAAAAATAGATTTTTATTTGACTTCCCTATTTTTTTGGTATATAGTAAACTTATTCTACTAAAAAATTAAGGAGGTTTTTTATATGCAATTCACAAAGAAATTAACATTTTTGCTACTAGCTTTTCTATTATTTCTTTCTCCTTTTGTCTGTGCAACCAATGAAGCTGTAGCATCAACTCCCCAAACTACAAATGAAACAATCAAAGTTTTTAATACTGATTTATATCTTGGCGGTCAAGATGTCGTAGTTAGCGATGCAGTAAATGGCAATGTTTTTGCCTTCGGCTCTACTGTTACAATTAAGGGAGAAATTCTAGGAGACATTTTCGTCTCAGCAAAATCACTTACTATTAGTGAGACTGCAACTATTCATGGTAATATATTTGTTTTTGCTAATGATATGACAATTAATGGAAAAGTAAATTATGATGTATACTTTATAGGACAAGATTTTGAGCTTTCAGATAAAGCATATATCAATCGTGATATCAGAATTTTTGCAGCTAATGCAAAATTATATGGTTCTATCAAAAAAGATGCTTTTCTTTTTGTTGATAATATTTTAATGAATGACAATGGCGAAAATGTTATTGGTGGAAATTTACATTACACTAGCGATAAAGAATTTACTTTTCCTGAAAAAGCAATTATGGGTAATGTAAAATATACTCAATATCAAACTCATACTCTTACTACTGGTGAAATTATTTTAAAATATGTAAAACAATTTATCTCTGATATTTCACTTGCTATCATTATTATTTTGTTTGCTATTTTCCTAGCTCCTAAATTTATTGATAAAATAAATTATGCTTTAATGAAAAGACCATTTATCAGTAGCGGCATTGGTATTTTATCTATTGTTCTAATTCCTGTGTTAGCTCTATTCTTACTTTTTACAGGATTTTTAACATCTTTGTCTATTGTAATAGCTGTGTTTTATGGTTTAATTTTAACAATTAGCCTTTCTCTCTTCAGTTTAGCTATTGCAAAGTCACTTTCAGAAAAATGGAATATGACTTCAAAAGGAAAATTCATTTTATTATCTATTTTATCAGCAATTGTATTATGGTTTGCTAAACGCATTCCAGTTCTTGGTACATATGTATCTCTATTTATTACTGTAGTAGGATTAGGAATGTTTATAACATCATTTATAAAAGTGAAAGAAAAAAATTAAATTTTTAATCAAAAAAATCCTAATATAAAAACACATTATATTAGGATTTTTTATTCAATTTATTTTCTTAACTTCTCTACTACACTTGCATAATTGTCAGAATCTGTAATAGCGCTACCTGAAACAATAATATCTGCTCCTGCTTCTTTCACATAAGCTACTGTCTCTAAATTAATTCCACCATCAGCTTCAATATCCACTTCTATTTGCTTCTCTTGCACATATTTTTTTAATGCTCGTATCTTCTCTACCGTTTTTGGAATCAATTCTTGTCTTCCTTGTCCTGGTTCTACTGTCATAACTAATACCAAATGAACAAATGGTAAAAATTCTGCTACTTCTTCAATTTTAGTGTCTGGCTTTACTGAAATTCCAACTCTAACATTATTTTCTTTAATAATCTTTATCCATTCCATTACTTGTTCTTTGTCTTTTGCCGCTTCTAAATGGAAAGTTATAATATTCGGTTCAAATACTAAAAAACTAGAAATATAACTTGGTACATCTTTTACCATTAAATGAACATCTAATGGTAAATTAGAAATACTACTTAAATACTCACAATATTCTGTCATCTTACTTACAGTGTTATTTTCTACAAATTCTCCATCCATAACATCAATGTGAAAATAATCTATTTTTGCTGTTTCCAAATTATATAATGTTTGAATTGTATTTTCGCTTTTTAAGCTTAAAAGTGATGCTGAAACTTCTACCATTGCTATTTCTCCTATTAAAAATTAATCAATTACTAATACTGGATTTGCTACTGATAAATCAAATTGTACTTCTTTTCTCTTTACTTCATTTACAAATATTTTTACTGTAACAGTTCCCTTTCCTGAAGCTGTTGCCGTAATATCTGTGCTATCTTTACGTGATGTATCTCTATATACAGTATCACCACCAACTTCGATTCTTAAGTTTACTGTGCTATTTATTTCAGCTCCTGTTTCTGGATCTGTATCAATGGTACTATCTGCACCTAATAAAGATTTTAGGTTTAGTTTAATAGTTCCTGTTTTGATTGCTTCAATACGATTGACTGTAATGGTTATCTTTGTTCCTTCATCAACACTTTCTCCTGCATCAATACTTTGTTTTAGAACTTTTCCATTTACTTTTGTTGTATCTTCTTCATAAACAACAGTTACTTCTAAATCAGATAATTTCTTTTTGGCGCTACTTTCTGTTTCTCCAATGACATATGGAACATTTACCTTTTTAATTCCTGTTCCAATGCTAACATAAACTTTTACTTTATCACCTGTTTCTAGTTCCTCTCCTTCTTCTGGATCTTGTTTTGTAACATAATCTTTTTCAACAGTTTTGCTAGTTTCTTCTATTTTTTCTACTTCCAATTCCATCTCTTCTAATAGTTCTTTTGCTTCGTCAAATTTCATTCCTACTACTTTTTTCATCTCAACTTTTTGGGCGCCTAAGCTGACAGTAAACTTGATAGTAGAGTTTTCGTCTACTGTTTTTCCTTCACTGTATGGAGGCTCTTGTGAAATAATTTTTCCTTCTTCTACTTCCTTATCATGTACTTCTTCTATTTCAATATTAACCTTATCATTCTTATAGGCAGCTTTTGCTTCATCAACTGTCATATTTTTCACATCTTTTAACGCTACCTGTGGCGCTTTTCCACCATCTAAAATAAGTTTAGTAGCTCCATATCCAATTAGTGGAATTAATACAATAATTGCTATTGCAATCACTGTTATCCATACTTTCTTAGCAGTTGGATGCTGAGCAAAATAAGTTGCTAATTTTCCTTTTTTCTTTTTATCAGTCGTCTTTCTCGTCTTTTCTTCCTCCATTTCATCATTTAAACTTGGAATTCTTTGAGTATATTGCATGGTTTCACTATTTCTTTTTACAAAATTCCCTTCAGGATCTTTTAATGACATACTTAAATCTTTTAGCATTTCAGTTGCTGATTGGTATCTTAAGCTAATCTCTTTTTCCATTGCTTTCATAATAATTTTATTTATTGCCAAAGGAATAGAAGGATTTAGTTTGATTGGCTCTACTGGTTTTTCTTGCATATGCTTTAGAGCAATAGATACTGGTGTATCTGCATCAAATGGTACTCTACCTGTTAGCATTTCATACATAACTACACCTAAAGAATATATATCTGATTTAGCATCTGTATACCCTCCACGTGCATGTTCTGGTGAAAAATAGTGAACAGAACCAATAGTTGTTCCAAATGCTGTAATTGTAGAATTAGAAACTGCTTTTGCAATTCCAAAATCGGTTACTTTTGCAATTCCCTCTTCTGTAATAATAATATTATGTGGTTTGATATCTCTATGTACAATATTATTTCTATGTGCCATTTCTAGCGCAGAAGCTACTTGGATAGCAATGTTAACAGACCATTTCCAAGGAAGTACACCATCTTCATTAATGATTTCTTTTAATGTTTTTCCTTGTACTAATTCCATAACAATATAGTAGATATTTTCTTCCTGTCCTACATCATAAATAGATACAATATTTGGATGAGTCAAACTCGCTGCTGACTGTGCTTCTGAATTAAATCTTTTTATAAATTCCTCATCTGTTGTAAATTCGTCTCTTAAAACTTTAACAGCAACATAACGCTTTAAGATATTACATCTTGCTTTATAGACTGTTGCCATACCGCCTTCTCCAATTTTTTCTAGAATTTCATAACGGTTTCCTATTACTTTACCAACTAAATTCATATGTTTCTCTCCTCTATTTTATTGTTACCACTGTGATATTATCATATCCGCCTGCTTCATTTGCTAAATCTACTAATACTTTTGGTGCTATTTCCGGATTTTCTTTTACCACTTTATATATGTCTTTTTCAGCTACCATATTGGTTAGTCCATCTGAGCACATTACCAAAATGTCTCCTTCTTCATAATTTCTAGCCCTTAAATCTGGCTCTACATATGCCGTACATCCAAGTGCTTTTGTTAACATATTCTTTTTCGGATGATGATTTGCTTCTTCCCTTGTAATTTTACCATCCTCTACTAATTGTTGCACATAACTATGGTCTTTTGTTAACTTCCTAATAATTTCTCCTCTAATACGGTATACTCTACTATCACCAACGTGTCCTATATATACTTTACTATTATATATGAAGCAGATGTCCAAAGTAGTACCCATTCCTTCTAAATTTGGTTCTTGTTTTGATTTTTCAAAAACTATCATATTAGCATATTCAATTGCATTTTTGATTAATTCTATAATTGCTTCCTTGTTATGCTCAATTTGTTCAAAATTATTTTCTATATAACTTTTAGCCGATTCTATGGCAAGTTTACTTGCTACTTCTCCGCCATTATATCCGCCCATTCCATCTGCTAAGATAAACAATTGCAAATTGTCATCTGAATTTGGAATAGAGTAATAATCTTGATTGATTTCTCTTGCTTTGCCAATATCTGATTTAGCAAAACCTATCATACACTTTTTCCTCCCGCTATTTTATATTTGAGTTTGCTTTTATTATAAGTTCTTTCTCCTAAGCTGACCACAAGCAGCATCAATGTCACTTCCCAATTCTCTTCTTATTGTTGCTACGATACCATGGTCATTTAAATAATCCCTAAATTGAATAATATTTTCATTACTACTTTTTACAAATTTTCCATTTTCAATTTTATTAATTGGAATAAGATTCACATGGCAAATCATTCCTTTTAATAATTGTACTAAAGCCTTTGCATCTTCTAAATTATCATTATTATCTTTTGCTAATGCATATTCAAAAGAAATACGTTTATTAGTTTTGGCAATATAGTCTCTACATGCCTGCATTAATTCCTTTAATGGATATAGATTATTAACTGGCATCATCTGACTACGTTTTTCATCTGTCGTTGTATGTAAAGAAATGGATAAGGTACATTGTAGTTCTTCATTTGCGAAATCATAAATGCGAGGAACTAATCCTGAAGTGGAAATACTAATATGCCTTGCCCCTATATTTAGTCCTTTTTGATGATTGATAATACGAATCGCATGCATTACATTATCATAATTATCAAATGGTTCTCCAATCCCCATAAATACAATATTAGAGATATGCTCTCCTATATCTTGCTCTACAGCTAAAATCTGTTCTACAATTTCACCTGAAGTTAAACTTCTTACAAAGGCAATTCCTGTTGAAGCACAAAATTTACATCCCATTTTGCAACCAATTTGAGAAGATACACAAATTGTTTTTCCATGATGGTATTCCATAAGTACAGTTTCTATTGCATTTCCATCTAGAACATCAAACAAATACTTTTTAGTACCGTCAGAGGATTCTTGTTTCCTCAATATTTCAAAATTACACATGGTATAATTTTGTTTTAGTTTTTCTCTTAATTCTAAAGAGAGATTCGTCATTTCATCAAATGACTTCACTTTTTCTATATAAAGCCAATTAAAAATTTGCTCTGCCCTATATGGCTTTTCTCCCAGAGAAATAAGTTCTTGCTTTAATTCATCTAAGTTGTAATCTTTAATATTTTTCATAGTAATTTATTTTCTCCTATATTTCAAGATAGTTATACCACAAATTGTTATTTTTAGCAAGTAAATTAAGAATATATCTATAATATAAAACAGCCTAAGATATTTAATCTTAGGCTTAAAATTCTATTTGCTCAAAATCTTCACTAATGCTTGTTCAATATTCGAAAATCTCTTTTCAAATACAATATTGGTCATGTCAGCAATTTCTTCAAATTCTCTTAGTTTATCTAATTTTCTCATAGTTACCTTATGATGTCTTTCCATTTCTTGTTTTACATTTGTTTGCTCATTTTTTACTTCATTTAATAATTCTTTTACTTCTTCAATTAGTCCTTCTAGTGTTTCTTTTTCGTCTAGTTTCTTAGACATATTACCACCTCTTTCGTAAATTTGTATTTTCTATACTGTTACATTATACCATTATGTTATATTTTGGTCAATACATTTTACGAAATTTTGTTTTCATAGTAAACCATATAATGATTTGTAAGTGGCAAAGCCACTAACACAATCATTTATTTTTCTTCTACAATTTTAATATGTACATCATCTAATTGTTTTTGGTGAACTCTGCTTGGTGCTCTCATCAATAGGTCCCTTGCCTTTTTATTCTTAGGAAAGGCTATTACTTCACGAATATTTTTACTATCTGCTACTAGCATTACCATTCTATCTAAGCCTGGTGCTGCTCCTGCATGTGGTGGAGTTCCATATTGGAAAGCATTATATAATGCTCCAAATCTTGTTTCTACTTCCTCTTCGCTATAACCTGCAATTTCAAAGGCTTTCACCATTAATTCTGGGTCATGGTTTCTTACAGCACCTGATGCTACTTCATAACCATTACATACTACATCATATTGATAAGCTAAAATTTCTAATGGATTTTTTGTCATCAGTGCTTCCATTCCACCTTGTGGCATTGAGAATGGATTGTGATTAAAGTCAATTGTTCCTTCATCAGATAACTCATACATTGGAAAATCTACAATATAGCATAAACGATATACATTTTTCTCTAATAAATCTAAACGATTTCCAAGTTCAATACGAATTGCTCCTGCAATTTTTTGAACTGTTTTTAATTCATCTGCCATAAAGAATACGCTGCATCCTGGCTTCATACCGATTTTTTCTTCTAACTCTTTTTGTACTTCGGTAGTAATAAACTTTGCAATTCCACCAGAAACAACGTTTTCATTATCTACTTTAAGCCATGCTAAACCTTTTGCACCTGCTTCTTGCATCGCAAATTCTGTCATAGCATCAAAGAATTTTCTTCCTTGCTCAGCTCCATTTTCTACCACAATTGCTTTTACTGTCTTATCTTTGAAATTATTGAATTCTACATGTTCAAAAATATCTGTTACATCTTGAATAACTAATGGATTTCTTAAATCTGGCTTATCGCTACCATACTTCTCCATTGCTTCTAAATATGGTATTTTTTGGAAAGGTGCTTCATCTACTTTCCAGTCTGTATGTGTTTTAAATACAGTTGTAAAAATTTCTGCTAATACTTTTAGTACATCTTCTTGCTCTGCAAAACTCATTTCAAAATCTAATTGATAGAATTCACCTGGTGCTCTATCTGCTCTAGGGTCTTCATCTCTAAAACATGGTGCAATTTGATAATATTTATCAAAACCTGAAACCATTAAAAGTTGTTTAAATTGTTGTGGTGCTTGTGGAAGTGCATAAAATTCTCCTGCGTGTAGCCTACTTGGTACTAAATAATCTCTTGCACCTTCTGGTGAAGAATTCGCTAGAATTGGAGTTTGAATTTCTGTAAATCCTAATTCGTCCATTTTTTTACGAATGGTTTTCATGACTTCACTACGAAGCAAAATGGTTTTATGTAATTTATCATTTCTTAAGTCTAGAAAACGATATTCTAGTCTTAAGTCTTCTTTTACTTCTCCGCTCTTTTCTGAATTCACTTCAAATGGTAAAACATTTTTGCACTTTCCTAAAATTTCAATTTTCTTAGCATCTATCTCAATTTCACCTGTAGGAATTTTATCATTTTTATTCGACCTTTCAATAACATCTCCTACTACTTGAAGCACGCATTCTGTTACAATATTATCTAGTACATTTTTATCAATTTCTTTATTATCTGCTGAAATAACTACTTGAGTAATACCAAATTGGTCACGCAAATCAATAAAAGCCATAGACCCCAAATTTCTAATTTTCTGTACCCAACCTGCTAATATTACTTCTTCTCCTACATTTTTAATCGTTAATTCTCCGCAATTATGATTTCTATACATACGTTTCTCCCCTTTTTGTCACATTTGCCTTATTATACACCATTTAACCTAATGTTACAATATTCTATAAAAAAGAAATCTAATTTGCTAAAATTAGCTCATTAGATTTCTATTGGTTGAAGTGTTCTTTTTCCTTAAAAATTTAATTTTTCATAAACATATCTGTCCATTTTTTTGATTACTTTATAACTATTTCCCCTTTTCATATGGCCTCTCCAACTATAATAGGAATTCCATACTTGCTCTTTTGTCATTTTTCCTTCTTCTATCCATCTTTTAAAAGTCTTTATCTTTTTTCTCATTCTAGGAGTTGCATCTCTATTCATTTTTCTAATTACTTTTCCTGTTTCTGTACAAAAGAATTTTGTTTTCAAAAATTTAAAACCAGTAGCAAATTTTTGTATTTTAGTTTTCTTTTCATTTAACATCAATCCTAGTTCAGCAACTTTCACTTTTATTTTAGCTAATATGTCTTTTGCTTCTTCTAAAGTTGCCGTAAAAAAGTAGAAATCATCCACATATCTTGCATAACATTTCACTCTTAACGTATCTTTGATGTAATGGTCTAAGGGGGTTACAGCAATATTGGTATAAATTTGGGATGTATGGGCCCCAAGTCCAAAACTAGTATCACCATATAATTCCATACATAGATTAGCAACATGTCTAATCTTTTCATCAAAAATACGTTTTTCATGTTCTTTGTATACTACGTAATGTGGTGCAGAATTGAAAAAGTCTTTAAAATCACAAGTAACAATATAGCCATTTAAGCCATATTTTCTAAAGTGTCTTTGCATATGACAGTTTACTCTATCTAAAGTATGATCCATCCCTTTTCCTACTCTATTTGCTGCATTATCATAAATAAATGTATTATCATAAATAGGAACAATTACATGATCACATAAATCACGCTGAATAATTCTCTCACTTAACTTTTGCGCTTGAATTTTTCTTCTTTTTCCTCTTTCACAAACATAAAAGATATATGGCTTTGAAAGCTTTAATTTGTCTGTTTGTAAAGTTTCATAAATTTTATAAGTAGTAGAAATTCTTTTTTTAGCATAATTTTGTGTAGAAGCCTTCCATAATACATTTCTCATGCATTTTGTGCCAGCTTGATATAGATTTTCATAAGAAAATACTTCTTCAAAACTACCACATGCTTCACTTTTCTTTCTTCTTTTTTCTTCCCTCATAGCTTTTCTTCTTTGGTATCTTAGTTCGTGTCTTTCTTCA
This sequence comes from uncultured Clostridia bacterium, assembly GCA_948560265.1. Taxonomy (GTDB): domain Bacteria; phylum Bacillota; class Clostridia; order TANB77; family CAG-508; genus CAG-273. The sequence goes on from CAOXTD010000019.1 coordinate 25,231, forward strand.
CTTGTCATTTGTATGTTTAACCTCCGTACATGATAATTGCGAAGTAGAATTGACTATGAAATTGACACACTATAAAATATGTCAACCATGCAAGCAGCGTCCAGTCATCTACATCAAAGGTTCTTTTCGGTTTGTGGTCACCACAAACTCAGGAACAAATTTCCCTTTCACAAAAGTTTTGCTTCACCTTTTACAGTTACTATGTCTTACTTATATCTTGTGAAATCCAGGCGCAACGCCATTGTTGTTGCTCGCGTTGTTATTGTTGTTGACATTGCCGTCGTTGTTGACATTGCAGAAGCTAGTGTCATTGCTGTAACGAGGTGAACGAAGCCACCACCAGACCGTACTGTCTGACAACGTAATTATCGAAATTTGACCTATATCGTTTTAAATCTTTCAGCATCAGATTTCATGATGCTTTTTAAAAGTCTTTGTTCTTCTGACAAAAGTCTGCCCCATTCTTGGAAAGCATATTCTTTCCACTCTTTATTCTCTTGCGGATTTAATTCCAGCCTTGATTTCAATTCTGTCAATGGCAATTCCATATTTTCACAAGCAGCTAGTGCTTGCTGAAAATGCATTTTGCGGTTTTGCACATCTATTTTATTTTCTGGGACAATATTATTGGCAATATTTGCCTCATAATATACTTTTCTTGCCAAACCGCAAATATCTTTTGTCAAAAAAAATGTTAATCTTTTTGGAGCCTTCAAGCAATATGTCAAAGTATGGGCTGACAATTTCCTTGCATTTTCCAAAAATAAAGTTTTGCTTTCATTTCTTTTACTTACATATACTGACATGATTGCTCTCCCTTTTATATAATTTTGTCCCTCCTTTCGGAGGGACAGATTTTTTCCACCGTTTCTGGATCGTGGCTCTATTTTGTTTCTTCTTCGCTTGCAGTTCGTGTCAAGGGCCAGATCCTAGATGCAAAAGCCAGGCGCAACGCCACCAGTGTAGCTCGCGTAGTTATTGCTGCTACCGCCGTTGCTGTAGATACCGCAGAAGACGTTGTAGTTTTGGTAACCAGGTGAACGAAGCCACCAGTAGCGCGTATCGCCTGAGGCACTCGGTCTCTTCTGACGTCCCGTGCTCGTACCGTTCCATACCACTGTTGCGTTCTTTTGATAGTATGGATACTGACTTCCCTCTGATGTGATTGCGTATGCATATGCTCCTGATTGATATCCACTACTTACTACCTCGCTTGCTGCCAATAACCATAAGTAATCATTACATGTGGTTACGCTACTTGCACTATAATATGTTGCAATGTACTTTTTCTTTACCTGTT
>CAOXTD010000020.1:0-442 GCA_948560265.1 uncultured Clostridia bacterium
TGATTGGAAATATGTCATAGACCAAGAAAATAAATATGGAAAAAATCTAGTACCTAAAAATTATTCAAATAGCTGGAAAAATACTACACCAGGACAATTTGATGTAGAAATTGATAGTGGTTGGGTAGATAGTTCTAGGCAAGCAGTAGAATACTGTATGGATCCCAGAAACTTTTTAAATGAGGCACGTTTATTTCAATTTGAAACTTTATCTTATGATACTAACAGTAGTTTAGATGGAATTGAAAAAATTTTATATGGAACAGAATTCTATAACAGAAAGGTTTCCTATTTGACTAGTAGTGGAAGTACAGTCAATATGACAGAAAAGTATTCAGACCTTATTTTAAAAGGAGCAAAAACTTCTAAAGTTAGTCCCTATCATTTGGCGTCTCGTATTAAACAAGAAGTAGGTCCCTTTTTATCTCATAGTTCTATTAGC
>CAOXTD010000020.1:452-24215 GCA_948560265.1 uncultured Clostridia bacterium
GTAGAGGGATTTAAAGGATTATATAATTTCTATAACATAGGAGCAACAAGTTCAGCAGAACCTATGGGAGCGATTAAAAATGGACTTCAGTATGCCAAAGATGGAAAAGGAGCAAGTCAAAGTACAAAAGATAAATATTTAATTCCATGGAATACTAAGGAAAGAGCTATTACAGGTGGGGCTATTTTCATAGGTTCTAGCTATATTAATGTGGGACAAAATACAATTTATCTACAAAAATTCGATGTAAATGACGATAGACCAGGAACTTTATTTACCCACCAATATATGACCAATGTATTAGCACCTTCTAGTGAAGCAAAGTCTATTTATAGTGGATATCAAAAAAGTGGATTACTAAATAATGCAATGACCTTCATTATTCCTGTGTATAACAATATGCCAGACATTCCAACACAAAGCCCGAATATTAATACAAAGGATTTTACAACAGACAACACAAAAGTGTATTGTAATACGGCAGATGTAAATGTGAGAACAGGTCCATCTACTTCTTATGAAATTATTACAACAATTGCAAAAAATACGAAAATGACTAGAATAAGAAAAGGAAAGCAGTCAGGAGAAAGATGGGATCAAGTGATTTTAGAAAATGGAATTGTAGGATATATTTATCAAACTTATGTAACAGAACTTCCAAGTGTTCAAATACAAAAAATAGAGGTTGGTATGGATAATACAACTTTGAAAAAAGGAGAAAAAGAACAATTAAAAGTAACGATTAGCCCACCAGAAGCAAGTACTCATAAAGTAGTGTATAGTTCTAGTAATAATCGAGTTGCAACTGTAGATGATAAGGGAGTTGTTCAAGCACTTCGTAGTGGAACAGCTACCATTACAGTAAGAGCACAAGAAAATACAGTACAAGGACAAATAACGATACAAGTATATAGTCCAGTAACAGGAATTCATTTAGACCAAAAACAAATTTATATGGAGATAGGAGATACCTTCCAAATAAATGCGAATATTGAACCAAGTGATAGTGATGATAAAACAGTGGTATTTACAAGTGAAAATAGTCAAGTTGCAACAATTCAACAAGATGGCATAATTACTGCTATTCAAGAGGGCACGACAAAGATATTAGCAAGTAGCAAAGAGAACTCTAATATAAAGGCAGAATGTGAAGTAAATGTAGTAAGAAAAATGGCAGAAGATGAAATTCATTTTGACAGTTCGTTAACGGTGAATAGTTTAGAAATTAGCGGAATAGATTATACCAGCAATACAGTAAAAGATATTAAAGATAAGATTACAACAGATTTAGAAATTGAAATAGTAAATTACAATAACCAAGTTTTGAAAGATACTGATATTGTAGGAACTGGTTGTAAAATACGAGTAAAAGAAAATGATAAGGTAATTAGACAATACCAAATCGTGGTATATGGTGACGCAAATGGAGATGGAGCAATTAACAGTGTAGATTTATTAGTATTACAACGTCATATTTTAGAGATTAAAACATTAGAACCAATTTTTAGAAAAGCAACGAATATTAATAAAAATGGAGCTAATCCAAGTTCTGTAGATTTGTTATTAATCCAAAGGCATATACTAGAATTACAAAGAATTGTTCAATAGAAGGGAGAGAATATTGAAAAAGAAAATAACTATTTTTTTAGTAAGCATATTCATCATCTTTGCAATAGGCACAATAAGTCATGCAACTGAGAAAGGTACAGTATATTTGGAAAGTAGCCAAGATGTAGTAGAAAAAGATGATGAAGTAGAAATTACAGTCAATTTAAAAGGGGTGACAACGGCAGCTTGCGATTTTTCTCTCTATTTTGATGAGGACAAATGGGAATATCTTTCTAAGATGGACAATACTAATGTAGAAAAAAATCGTATTCTTTTTGTATGGTATGACACAAATGGCGGAAGAAGTGCAAAACAAGGTGAACTTGTAAAATTTAGGTTTAAAGCAAAAGAAAATGGGCTATCTACTTTTAGTATAGAGGGAGATTTCTATGATTCAGTTGGTCAAAAGTTAAAAGTGGATTTTCAAGAAAAACAGGTTCAAATAGGAAAAGAGGAAACTATTTTTCAACAGCAAGGAGAAGAAGAACAAGGCGATAACACACAAAAAGGAAATGCAAATTTAGAAGTTTTAAGATTAGATAGAGAAGGAATGACACCTGCTTTTGACAAGAATATTACAGAGTATTATTTAACAGTAACTAATGAAGTAAAAGAAATAGAAGTGCTAGCTGTTACTAGTAATCCTGAGGCGAGTGTTCAAATTACAGGGAATACAAAATTAAAAGAAGGTTTAAATACCATAAAAATTCAAGTAACATCAGAAGACAAAAAGGAGAAAAAAACTTATACGATACAAGTAACAAGAACAGCTAATCTAGCATTAGCAAATACTAACCTAGAAATATTAGCAATTGAGAATGTTTTGTTAAGTCCACCTTTTGATCCAAATGAAACTAATTATGCAGCGGAAGTTGCAAAGGGAGTTAATGATTTAAATGTATTTGCTGTTCCTGAAAATGAGAAAGCGACTGTACAAATTAGTGGAGATAAAAATTTAAAAGAAGGAAATAACACAGTAACAGTTGTAGTAACTGCTGCAAACGGTTTTAGTAAAAAGAAATATCAAATACAGGTATATCAAAGGAATGAGGAGGAACAGAAACAATATGAAGAAGAACAAAAACAGCAGATACAAAAAGTGGAGCAGGCATTTCAAATTGATGAGATGAAAGAAGAACGAAATCAAAATTCTCCTGAAGCGAGAAATAAAAGTATTGTTCCAATTATAGTGATGGTAATAGGAACTGTTATTATTGCAGTAACAGTAGTTATTTGGAAGAAAAAATAAAGAAGTGAAAAACATCTAAAATATTTTAGATGTTTTTTTATTATAAACTATTTACAAGTAGAAAAATTATATGTATAATAACAATCGTTACCTAACAAATGTTATTTTAAAAGAGGTGAGAATATGCCAAAAGCAATGAAATATAGTAAAGAAGAAGTGGTGCAAGTAGCCTATGAAATTGTAAAAGAAGAAGGGATAGAAGGAATAAATGCTAGAAAGATAGCTAAGAAATTAAATGCTTCTGTACATCCCATTTTCAATCATTTTGAAAACATAGAAGAACTAAAAAAAGCAGTTGTAGAAAAGATAGTAGAAACTTATCATAGTTATATGATAAGTGGAAAAGGCAAAGAAAAATACTATAAAGAAACAGGTTTATCCTATATTCGATTTGCCAAAGACTTTCCACAATTTTTTAAAATTATGTTTATGAACCCAACGAAATTAGATGCCAAAAACTTTATTATGGCAGATTCAGCAGGGGACGAAATCATTAAAGCAGGGCAAATATTAACAGGGCTATCTTATGAAGAACAAAAGACTTTCCATGTGGAAGTATGGATGCTTACACATGGAATAGCTTGCTTAGTTGCAACTAAGACGGTGGAACTCTCTGATGAAGAAATTGGAGAGTTACTTGAAAATACAGTAAGGCAAATGATAATAGGCTATAAATTTGAAAAGGAGAATAAGAAAAAATGAGTAATGTAATTGAAGTGAAAAATTTAACGAAAGAATACAAAACTTTAAAGGCCATTGATGACTTATCTTTTGAAGTAAAAGAAGGAGAGATTTTAGGATTACTTGGTCCTAATGGAAGTGGAAAATCTACTACTATTAATTGTATCTTATCCTTACTAAAATTTAGTAAAGGAAGTATTCAAATATTTGGAAAGGAAATGACACCAAATGCTTATGATATCAAAAAAGAACTAGGTGTTATTTTTCAAGAAGTTGCTGTGTTTGAAGAATTAACTGTTTATGAAAATATTGACTATTTTTGTGGGCTATATATCAAAGATAAAAAGGTAAGAAAACAATATATTGAGGAAGCTATTGAATTAGTGGGGTTAGAAGAGTTTAAAAAGTTTTATCCAAAACAATTATCAGGAGGTCTTTTAAGAAGATTAAATATTGCTTGTGGAATTGCTCATAAACCAAAGCTTATCTTTTTAGATGAACCAACTGTTGCAGTAGATCCACAAAGTAGAAATAATATATTAGATGGAATTAAAAAACTAAGAGACAATGGAGCGACAATTGTTTATACTACTCACTATATGGAAGAAGTAGAAATTCTTTGTGATAGAATTATCATTTTGGATAAAGGAAAAATCTTAGCACAAGGAACAGCAGATGAACTAAAAGAACTTGCTAAAATTGAAGAAAAAGTAACAGTAGAAATTAATCATTTAGAAGATAGTATGTTAGAAAAAATGAAGAAGATAGAGCATATTGAAGAAGTGAATTACACAGGAAATACCTTAGTAGTTACTTATAATAAAGGAGAAAACAACTTAGGCAATTTAATTGAATTTTTAAAGAAAGAAAATCTAGGATATAGCAAAATCTATTCAGAAAGACCAACTTTAAATGATGTGTTCTTAGAATTAACAGGAAAGGAGCTTAGAGATTAATGTTTTACCATAATTTTAAATATGCTTTTAAGACTCTATTTCGAGATAAAATGCTAATCTTTTGGACTTTCGCCTTTCCCATTATATTAGGGACATTCTTTAATATGGCATTTTCTAATATTGAGAATAGCGAGAAACTAGATATTATCTCCATTGCCATTGTAGAAAAGGAAGAAAACGAAATTATGAAACAAGCCTTTGAGACATTAAGTGATGAAGAAAATGAGGATAGGCTTTTCAAAACACAATATGTAACAGAAGAAAAAGCAAAAGAGTTATTAGAAAATGACGAAATAACAGGGTATCTAGTTTTACTAAAGGAAGAGCCAAAAGTAGTTATCAAATCTAATGGGATTAATGAAACTATTTTAAAATATGTGACAGAAGAAATCATGCAAAATACCGAAATGATAAGTAACATTGTGGAAAAACGAGTACAAGAATCTATGCAAGGTTATCCAGAAGGAATTTACAATATGCCTAACGTGGAGAACATTTATGATGATGTTGTGAAAATGTTAGAAGATAATCAAGTGGAATTTAAAAATATTTCTAATAGTAATTTAAGTTACACCATGATTGAGTTTTATACTCTAATTGCTATGACTTGTCTATATGGTGGAATATTAGGAATGACTGCTATTAATCACAATTTGGCAAATATGGGGAATGTGGGAAAAAGAACTTCTATTACACCAACAAGCAAAGGAAAGATTATTTTTTCTAGTTTAATGGCAAGTTATTTAGCACAATTAATCGGATTAGCCATTTTGTTTGTCTACACTATATTTGTATTAAAAGTAGACTATGGAACGAATTTACCACTAATTGTGCTATTATCCTTAACAGGAAGCTTGGCAGGACTAAGTTTAGGAATTGCAGTTGCTACACTGATAAAAGCAAATGAAAATGCTAAAATTGGAATTTTAATAGCAGTTACTATGTTAGGTTGTTTCTTATCAGGAATGATGGGAATTACAATGAAATATATGATTGACAAAAATGTACCTATTGTTAATCTAGTAAATCCTGCTAGTATGATAACAGATGGATTTTATGCTTTGTATTATTATGATACATTAGATAGATATTTCTTGAACATAGTGAGTTTATTGATTTTTAGTGGAGTTATGATAATACTTTCTATCAATGGATTAAGAAAACAAAAATATGAAGCACTATAATATAGAAGGAAGGGGAAACAATGACAGTATTTAAAACTTTTTTAAAGGTACTTAATAAATGCAAATTTAGTGTTATTCTAAATACAGTAATATTGCTCATTTTTGCAGGAGTAAATATGACAACAAGTGATACACAAATGAATTTTGAAGCAACAAAACCAGATATCTTAATTGTCAATCAAGATACCAATATTGGTATTACTCAAAATTTGATGAAGTATTTGGAGGAAAATTGCGAAATCATAGCTGTAAAGGATAATGAAGATGCAATTAATGATGCTTTGTTTTATCGAGATGTTAATTATGTAATATATATTCCACAAAACTATAGACAAGATGTATTAAAAGGAGAAAATCCAGAAATTCAAATCAAATCAACAGGAGATTATCAGGCAAGTTATGCTGAGATGTTGTTAGCTAGATATGTGAAAGTACAAAATATCTATGTAGAAGAGTTAGCAAAGCAAGCAGATGACAAGACTTTGGCAGAGGAAAAACTAGAAAAGGAAATAATAGAAAAGATAAACCAAACTATATCCAAACAAACAGAAATTGAAATGACTTCAAAGTTAGATACAACAGGACTAGAAAAAGCAACTTTTTACTATAATTTTGCTAATTATACATTACTAGCAGGAGCTATCTTAGTGATTTGTTTAATTTTATCTAGTTTTCATGAGGAGAAAATTAGAAAAAGAACGATTGTTAGTAGTATGAAGTATCAAAAGCATAACAGAATATTGCTATTATCTAATGGGTTATTTGCATTAGTTTTATGGCTATTTTATGTATTGATTAGTTTCTTTGTAGTAGGAAATGTGATGTTTAGTATACAAGGACTTATATATATTGTGAATTCTTTTGTATTTACTTTATGTGCCTTAACAATCGCAGTTTTAGTAGGAAATATCGTTAATAACAAAAATGCAATGAGTGGAATTGTCAATGTAATTGCTTTGGGGTCTAGCTTTTTATGTGGTGCTTTTGTACCAGTAGAGTGGTTGCCAGATACAGTACTAAAAATAGCACACTGTCTTCCAAGTTATTGGTATATTCAATCTAATGAATTAATAAAGACGATGGAAGAGTTTAATCTAGAGACATTGAAACCAATTATGATAAACATGGGAGTAGTTCTTCTATTTTCTATTGGATTTGTAATTGTGACAAATTTGATAGATAAAAAGAAGAGGAAGATTGCTTAGAAGAAATGTCGCACATGGGGACACATGTCGCACAAACTATACGTTTCATCGCTGTAGTTCATTTCATTTCACACAGCTAACTTAATGTCACTTATACGACATTTTTCTCACATTATATAAGATAAAAGCATATTATGTAATGTGAGGTGAGAAAAGAGTGAATTGGTTTGAAGAGTTAAATCCTGCCATTCAAGCGTTACTAGCAACAATATTCACATGGGGTGTAACTGCATTAGGGTCACTTACAGTATGTTTCTTTAAAGAAGTTAATCGTAAAGTATTAAACACTATTTTGGGATTTAGTGCAGGAGTTATGGTTGCAGCATCTTTCTGGTCATTACTAGCACCTGCCATAGAATTGTCAGAGGAACTTCGGATACATAGCATGGTTACTTCCAGCACTTGGATTTGCCATAGGAGGTTTATTTGTATTATTATCTGATAAATTTTTAGACAAGGTACTAAAGGGAAGAACCAACTTAAGAAGTGCTGTTTCTTTAAAAAAGAGTATTCTTTTAATATCAGCTATTACTATTCATAATATACCAGAAGGAATGGCAATAGGGGTAGCATTTGGAGGAATTGCAAGTGGAACACCAGGAATGAGTTTAGTTGCAGCTTTAATGCTTGCAGTTGGAATAGGAATTCAAAATTTCCCAGAAGGTGCAGCTGTATCATTGCCACTAAGAAGTGAAGGATTTTCGAGATTTAAAAGCTTTATGTATGGTCAGGCATCAGGGTTAGTAGAGCCTATTGCAGCAGTCATTGGCGTAGTGCTAGTATTAACAGTAAGAAGTGTATTACCATTTTTACTAGCTTTTGCAGCAGGTGCTATGATAGCAGTAGCAGCAAGAGAACTGTTGCCAGAATCTATACAAGAAAACAAGAATTTAGCAACCTTAGGGCTAATTGCAGGCTTTGTATTAATGATGGTATTAGATGTAGCTTTAGGGTAAAGAGGAAGATAAGCTAAAAAGTAATTGAATACTTTTTAGTTTATCTCTTTATATTATGCAAGCGTAAAACATATCGTATTGTAAAAGAGATTTTTATTACTTAATAATTTAAAAACAAATATATGGACAAGCTATTTCTTTTATGATATATTCAAAATATAAAATAAATAGAAGGAGAGAAAGGCAAATGAAAAAAACAATAATTATTATTAGTAGTATTTTAGTAATTGCTATAGTTGCTACATCATTAATAGTTCAAAATTATTTTAACAAAAAAACAGAGGAATTAAAAAAAGAAGAAGAGATACTAAATACTTTTGACATTACTACGAAAAGTGGAAAAGAAGTAGAACTAGAATATATGAATTTTGAAAACGGAGAATTTTATTTAAAGCTCCCAAAAGAGTTTAAACTAATGGATGAAAAGAAACTCAAGAAAAAATATGTTAATGGGAATCCACCAACTTTTGCTTATACTAATGAAGAAACTACAGTAAATGTGGCTATAAGTATTACAAATACACAAATGAGCAATGAAGCAATTGGAACGTTTCTAGAAAGTATGAAGGCACAATTAGGTGCTCAATATGAAGTGTTAGAAAGTGGAACAAAAGAAAAAGAAGGACATACCATTGGACAAATACAATTTATTTCAAAGGCACCAGATACGGATATCTATAATCATATGATGATATTCTCATGTAATGAAAAGTTTAGAGTAGTAAGTTTTAACTGTACAAAAGAATTACAAGAAGAATGGCAAGAAGTAGGGACATTTATCATCAATTCATTAATATTTTCACAAGACTAGTAGAGGAAGAAAATATGCAAAAAAAGCAGATCGTTATGTTTGGAGGAGCATTTAATCCACCACTTAATTCGCATTTTTCATTAGCTGAGCAAATAGTGAATGAAAATAAACAAGTAGAAAAAGTAATATTTGTGCCAGTAAATAGTCTGTATGAAAAAGTAGAACTAATTTGCAATGAGCATAGGTATCAAATGTTAAAGGCAGTATGTGATAAAAATGAAAAATTTGAAGTTTCTACAATAGAAATGGATAGTCCAAGACCGTTATATACCATTGAAACATTACAAGAATTGCAAAAACAATATCCAGAATATGAAATTGCTTTTATGATACGGAAGTGATAATCTAAAAGAATTAGATACTTGGAAAAATGTGAATAAGTTATTGAGTGATTATACTATATATGTACTAAAAAGAGATAAAGATGAAGTGGAAAATATTATACAAAATAATAGTTTATTAAAAGAACATAGGCAAGCTTTTCATAGTTTGTGTAAAGAAGTAACTAGTAATTTAAGTTCTACTTATGTAAGGAATAAAATAAAAGAAGGAAAAAGCATTACATACTTAACTCCACCAGAAGTTGTTACCTATATTTTAGAAAATAAGCTATATCAATAAAGAGGAGAAAACATGTTAGATAAATCAACCTTAGAGCAGGAAACTCAAAATGCTATTGAGTGGATTAAGGTATATGTGGAAAAGACAAAAGCAAATGGAATTGTAATAGGAAATAGCGGAGGCAAAGACTCCTCTACTGTCTTAGCTATGGCTGTAAAAGCAATTGGAAAAGAAAAAGTACTTTCAGTAGCAATGCCTTGTTTTTCAAAAGAAACAGATTTAGAAGACGCAAAACTTGTGGCAGAAGCTTTTGAAGTACCGCTTCTAAAAGTAGATTTAAGTAATACTTATCAAGAAATGGAAAATGAAATAAATGGCCAAATTCCTCAAAGCCTAACACAAGAAGCAATTGTCAACATGAAACCAAGATTAAGGATGACTACCTTATATAGTATTGCGCAAACTCTAGGATATTTAGTAATTGGAACAGGAAATCTTTGTGAAGCAATGGTTGGCTATACTACAAAATGGGGAGACAATAGTTCTGATTTTAATCCAATTGGAAATTTTACAGTAGAAGAAGTTTTAGCAATTGGAAAAATGCTAGGAGTTCCAGAAAAGATATTACAAAAAGCACCAAGTGATGGCTTAGGTGGGCAAACAGATGAGGAAAAAATGGGAATCCAATATAGCCAAGTAGAAGAAATGATAGAAACAGGAACAACAGATGAAATGGCAAAACAGGAGATTATAAGAAGATATCAGGTTTCTAAACATAAAAGAAGAACAGTACCAATCTATACTTTTGAAAGAAAGAATTATTTATTAGAGTTATAATTGTCAAAAACTGGATTTTTATATAGAAGTCTTGACTTTGCGATGAAAATTAAGTATAGTGAATATATAAGGGGAAATATGCAAAAGAAAGAAGAATGAAAATGAAAGATATCTATATTGTGTTAACACATTCAGGGACAGTGTTATCTAGAATTATTAAATTTTATACCAAAAAAAGATACTCTCATGTATCAATTGCATTAGATATTGATAGTGATAAAATGTATTCTTTTGGTAGAAGAAATCCATATAATCCGTTTTTTGCAGGATTTGTAGAAGAAAGTTCAAAGGAAGGATTTTTCAAAAGATTTCAAGAGGCAGAAGCTATGATATATACTTTTCAAGTAACAGATGAGCAATATGAAGGTATGAAAGAATTAATTGAAAAGTTTGCAGTAAATAAAGAACAATATAAATTTAATATTTTAGGACTATTTTCAGTAGCAATTCACAAAAAGATACAACGAAGAAACTCTTTTTATTGTGCTGAATTTGTGAAATATGTGATTGAAAGCCAAGAAATAGAAACGAATTTACCAGAACTTATTAAACCAGAAGATTTTACAAAATTAAAGAATGTAAAGCCAATATATCAAGGAAAACTACAGGATTATTTTAGAAAGAAACAACCTGTATTTAATTAAAATAGAAACAATGCTAGAAAATTCATAGCATTGTTTTTTTAGATAAAAAAGGATATAATAGTGCAAAAGATAAAACAAGGAGCAAACTATGAATTACAAAATTGTAAATGGAGCAATATCGTATGGGGCAGATACCATACTAGAAGAAATTAATTTTGAAATAAAAGAAAAAGATAAAATTGCAATTGTAGGAAAAAACGGATGCGGAAAAACCACTTTGCTAAAATCAATTGTAGATAGTGAAATGTTAGAAGAAGGCATTGGAGAAGATAAATTTGGAATATATAAACAAGGGACTCCAACAATTGGGTATTTAAAACAAATTGAATTTGAAGATCCTAATAGTACCTTTTTGCAAGAGGTTTTAAAATCCTATCAAGATATTATTAGCTTAGAGAAAAAAATCAATGATTTACAAAATAAATTACAAACTCAAACGGATGATAAATTGATTAAAGAATATACAAATGCTTTAGAGAAATATGAGATACAAGGTGGATATACCTATCGAAAAGAATATGAAACAGCTATACAAAAATTTGGTTTTACCAAGCAAGATAAAGAAAAAAAGATTAGTGAATTTTCAGGTGGGCAAAGAACGAAAATTGCATTTATCAAATTGCTATTAAGTAAGCCAGATATTTTGCTATTAGACGAACCTACTAATCATTTAGACATTGCAACAATAGAATGGTTAGAAGGGTATTTAAGAAACTATAATAAAGCAGTTGTGATTGTATCACATGATAGAATGTTTTTAGATAAAATTGTGAACAAAGTGTATGAAATAGAATATGCAACTATGACAGAATATTCAGGTAACTATACCTTTTTTGAGAAGAAAAAAAGAGAAGATTATGAAAAACAGTTAAAGGATTATGAATATCAACAAAAAGAAATTAAACGTTTACAAACTATTGCAGACAGATTTCGATATAAGCCATCAAAGGCAAAAATGGCAATGTCGAAACTAAAGCAAATTGAGCATATGAAAATCATAGATGAGCCAAGTAAATATGATTTAAGGACATTTCATACCAATTTCCATATTCCAGTGGAAAGTGGTAGTTTAGTGTTATCCGCTAAAAAGTTACAAGTAGGGTATGAGAAAACATTAGCTGAAGTGTCTTTTGAACTATATAAAGGACAAAAGCTTGGTATTATTGGGGAAAATGGAAAAGGAAAGTCTACTTTATTAAAAACCTTAATGGGATATATTCCAAAAATAAGTGGAGAATATGAATATGGCTATCATGTAAAAAAGGAATATTTTGACCAGCAAATGGAATTTTTAGATCCAGAAGCCACCATTTTTGACGATTTTAGTAAAGAATTCCCAGACTTAGGAACAACTAAAACTAGACAGATTTTAGGTACTTTTCTTTTTTCAGGAGAAGATGTTTTTAAGGAAATAAAGGTGTTATCTGGAGGAGAAAAGGTACGTTTGCAATTGTGCAAGATTTTTAAAAAAGAGGCTAACTTACTATTCTTAGATGAGCCTACTAACCATATGGATATTGTAGGAAAAGAAAGTTTAGAAAATATCTTGAAGGAATATCAAGGAACTTTAGTATTTGTTTCACATGATAGATATTTTGTCAATAAAATAGCGGACTGTATATTAGCCTTTGAACCAGAGGGAGTAATCTATTTTAATGGTAACTATGAGCAATATTGTGAGTACAAAGAGAGCCGACAACAAGAGGAAAAAATAGAAGAAGTTGTTACAAAAGTGAAGAACAATAGTAACAATCAGTATTTGCAAAATAAAGAAATGACAAAGAGAAAAAATAGGATTAAAAAGTTAGAAAATGAAATAGAGCAAAAAGAGCAAGAAATAGAAGTGTTAAAACAAGAAATGCAAAAGGAAGAGATTTGTACAGACTATGTAAAGCTAAAAGAGATACAAGACCAAATTATTGAAATAGAGCAAGTAATAGAAGAAAAAATGACAGAATGGGAAGAACTAAGTACTTTGTTAGAGGAATACATATAACAAAATGTTTTGTATTAGTTTCCATTAATCTTTATTCGAGCTAATTTTATTATTTCGAATATAAATGTTTTGGGAGAAGGAGAAGTTCTATAAGGAATATATTGAGATAGTATTTCTTTAGAAGTGTATCTAGTCATTGAAGAAATTAATTTTTCAATTCCCCATTTTACATTTTGAGGAGTGACATTTTGTTCTATAGCTATTTCCTTGTATGCATTATTTAATACAAAAGGTTTATACAATAATTTTTTTATTACTAGGCATAAATAGACATAGGAACTACTTGTAAAGTTGAAATTAAATTGATGTAAAATAGAATCAATAATAACATCAATGTCTTCTTGATTATCAAAAGTTATATCATCAATTACAGAGCTAAGAATAGAAAAATTAAAAGGTTTTATAAGCATAGTAATAAGCCTATTAGAATGTAGCAAACTTAACATATTTAACATAGGAATTTCTCCAGAAGTTACGATTATTTTGGTTTTACAGTTATGATTGTTTTCAAGAGTATTTAATACATCCAAGCCACTTCCATCAGGCATATTTAAATCTAATATCAAAAAATTAGGATTATATGTAGTGGTTAGCTCTAGTGTGTCTTTGCCCGTATGAGCTATGCCAACTACTTTCATTTTTTTATTAACATTATTAAAAAAATAATTCATATTGTTACAATAATCCAAGTCATCATCTGCTATTACTATAGTTTTTTTCATAAACAACATCTCCTAAAAAATTTATAAAATAAAACACTAAGATATGACAAGATATTTTGATAATACTTATATTACTACATTTTTACGCACAAGTCAAACTTTTCCACTTTTTTCCGCTTTTCTTCCCTTTATTCGTGATTTATGATTATAATACTATTGTTAACAGTAAAATTATTGTTAATAAAAATTAAAAATAGAAGGGAAGGGATTTTATGAAGAAAGATTTTACTCGGAAAAGGTCGCTTTAAGAAAGTCATTGCGTTACTATGTGTAATTGTAATGACTTTTTGTTTTTTGCCAATGAACGTATTTGCAATATCAATAAGAGAGGCAATGGCAAATGCACATAAAGAAGTTATGGCAGAAATTGAGAAAGCAGGAGATTATAGACATCAAAAGATTATAGGAGAAAATATAGAAAAAAGGACTCGAAATGAAAAACATTATATATTAGCAGATCGGAACTCAAATTGCTACAGTTTATCCATCTAACGTACACTACAAGGAAAATGGAAAGTTTGTAGAAATAGATAACACGTTAGAAACAAAAAAAGACTCAAGAGAAACATTAAAAATGAAAAAGGAAGAAATAGAGAGTGAAGCTAAAAGTGTAGCGATTATGATAGAAGGATTAAATGAACGAATTGAAATAGAAACTAAAGAAAAACAAAAGGAAACGCAAATATATCAAAATAAATCAAATTCATATAAAACGATGTTTACTAACAAAACAAAAGAATATAAATTAGGAAGCTGTAGAAAATGAAATTGTGTTTGAGTATGATACAAATGGACTAGAAATGAAATTAAAAGACAATAAGGATATTATTGTATATAAAGACAAAGAAAGTAATGTTAAGTTTACAATAGAAGCACCATTTATGTATGACAGTAAACTAGAGTTTTCAGACAAGATAGAGATGAAGTTAACAAAGGAAGGTGCGAAATATGTATTAACATTAGTACCTGATAAAGAATGGCTAGAAAGTGAAGAAAGAACGTATCCTATTACAATTGATCCAACAATACAAACATCACTTTATGTAGAAGATATTGACGATACATTTATCTATAAAGGTGACACGAATAATAAAACTAGACATAATGCACATATATTAAGAGTAGGAAATGGAAAATTTTTATCAGGAAATCCACTTAGAAGTTTAATTAAGTTTTCTTTACCAACTCTTAAAAGTGGAGACCAAGTAATAGCAGCGGAATTAAGCTTAAGAAACTATCCAGAAACACAAGAATGGAATCCTCCAACTGAAGAAAGAACTTTTTGCGTACATAAAGTTACAGCAAGTTGGACAGGAAGTAGCGCAAATTGGTCAAATATATCAAGTAAATATGATTCAAAAGTAGTAGACTTTATTAAATATAAATATAGTACTAGTGATACACGAAAAGATAATAGGTTTGATATTACTTCAATTGTAAAAGATTGGTATATAAATGGAAAAAACTATGGAGTAATGATTAAAGAAGAAAAAGAAGCTAATGCTACAACAGGAACAGATGCATATTTTTATTCCGCTAATACTAGTGGAACTTATACTAATTATAGACCGAAGATTATTATTGCATATCGAAACCAAACAGGATTGGAAGATTATTTAAGTTACCATTGCCAATCAGCAGATAGAACTAATGTATATACAAATGATTATAATGGTAATTTAACTATGGTATATGACAGTATAAGCACCTCTGGAAATAAGCTACCAGCAACAATTGAACTTATATATAATACAAATGATAAAGATGTAGATATAGGATATGGAAAAGGAATTAGGTTAAACTTATCACAAACTTTAGAGGCACAAACAATTAGTGGAACAGAATATTTAAAATATATAGATGAAGATGCAACAACTCATTATTTCGAGAAAAAAGCCAATACTAATACATATGAAGATGAGGATGGATTAGGATTAAATATTACAGCCTCTGGAACTGATAGAATTATGACAGATAAATCAGGAAATACAATGAAATTTGTAAAGCACAGTAGCGGAAATAGATGGCATCTAAAAGAAATCAAAGATACAAACAATAATATGGTTTCCTTAACATTGAGTTCAGCTACCTCCCAGTATATAATAACAAAAGTAACAGATGCAGCAGGTGACATACTGACATTAAGATATTTCGATGGAGCACCATATGAGATAGAGAGCAATGATGGGAAAATGTTAGCATTTGCCTACAATAATGGACTTTTAATAATGGTTGGACATCTTGATGGTAGAACTACAGAATATGAATATGGTGGCAAGAATGAGCTAATCAAAGTAAAAGATCTTGATGGCAGTTATTTAGCCTATACTTATTATTCAGGTAGTGTATATCGTGTAAAGAGTATTACGGAGTATGGATCAAGCGGTACTGTAGGAAATAGTATGACTATAACATATGGACATAATTTAACAAAATTTACAGATAATCAAGGATATTCAAATACATACACATTTGATAATAACGGACATTGCATTTCTATATCAGATTTTGGAAAAGAAGGAGAAAATATAAACAATGCTTATGGAAAAGCATATGACTATGGTACGAGTGGAGGAATAAACAATAAATTAACATTAGAAGGAAATCTTGTATCGGTAAAAGATTTAGAAGATAATTTATTAGAAAATGCTAATTTTGATGATGGAAATAATAACTGGCAAAAAAGTAGTTGTTCAACTAATGATAAAGTAGTAAGTTTAAATGGGAATAACATGTTTAAAATTACAGGAGAAATAGCGAAGAAAAAGCATATAAAACAAGTTATAGATATTTCTGGAAAGAAGGGCGATATCTTCACTTTCTATGGATGGGCTAAGTCATTGGGAGTTCCTAATAGATCAGGAAGTACGACTTATGCTGGAATAACAATAGGGTTAACTAAGCAAGATGGAACTGTACAATGGCAAGATAAAGAAGCTATCTCAGGCACAGATGCATGGCAATTTGTATCAACTCAATTTATCGCAAAGGAAGACTATAAGAATGTTATGGTATATTTAAAAGTATATCAAAACGCAAATGATGTATATTTTGACAATGTAGGACTATTTAAAGAAGAATATGGTACAAGCTATACATATGATAGTAAGGGAAATATAATAAGTTGCAAAGATTTAGCTAACCAAAATAGCACTTTCCAATATGATGGTGATAATAATTTAATAAAATCAGTTAATCCTAAAGGTGGCAAATTTACTTATGAATATGATAAAGCAATAAAGGGGAGATTATTAAATGCAACAAACAATTTTGGAAATAAATATTCCTTAGAATATGACGCATATGGAAATGTGACAAATGTAAAAGTAGAAAATCCAACAAAAACTACTAAATACATTGAAAATAAGGCAACCTATACAGAAGATGGAAATTATACAACAGATATAGAAAACGAATTAGGAGAAAAAACGACATACACATATAATAAAGGACTAATAAGTTCAGTAATAAATCCAAAAGGAAGTAAAGTGGACTATACATATGATAACATAGGAAGAACTTTAAGTTCTAAAATGACAGATGGAAATAAAACATATCAAAATACATATACTTATGAAAACGACAAGTTAAAAACAATTGGACATAATGGAATGAACTATAATTTCACATATGATGAGTATGGAAATACAAAGAAAGTAGCAATAGGAAATAATGAATTAATTTCTCATACATATAACAGTAATAATGGAACATTACTTTCTAGTAACTATGGAAATGGAAATAGTATTCAATATACATACGATAGATTTAATAGGTTGATAAAAGAGCAGACAAATTCAGGAAAAACAACAGAATATACTTACGATGGAAGAGGAAACCTTGAAAAAATATTTAATAATGGTTCAGAATATCCAACAGCAACATTTAAGTACGATATGTCAGGAAGAATGACAGAAAAACACAGTGTACAAGATGAATTTGATGAAGAGTATCAATATGATGAAAATGGTAATATAAAAAAGATACAGAGCTATATATTTATTGGTGGCAATCGTGGAAAATACAATCCATATATTAATTATACATATGATTTAGATAATAGTATTACAGAAATAAATATGCCAGCCCATAATTTAGTGTATAATTATGATGGATTACAAAGAATTAATAATAGAAAGTTCTCGAAATCATATGGTGGAGAAGAGTTATCATATAATGTTAATTATACATACAAAGATTTAGAGGGAAATAAGACGACAACTCAAATAAAAAGCATGCAAAATGGTAATGATGCAACATTAAATTATACCTATGATAAAAATGGAAATATTGAAACGATTAGTAAAGGTTCAGAATTAAAACAAAAATATTATTATGATGGATTAAATCAGCTTATTAGAGAAGATGACAAGGAACAAAATAGAACTTATACTTATGAATATGATGTGGGTGGAAACATCCTAAATAAAAAAGAATATTTATATACAGAAAGTGAAGATTTGCCACAAGCAACTAAAACAATTTCATATTCGTATGGAAATAATAATTGGAAAGATCAATTGACATCATATGATAATCAATCAATTACATATGATGAGATTGGAAATCCTACAAGTTATAATGGAAATACTTATACTTGGACTAGAGGAAGGATGTTACAAAGCATAAAAAACGAAGTGACTGGCTTAAATGTAGAGTATAAATATGACCATAATGGAATGAGAACTGAAAAATATGCTAATGGCAATATGCATACTTATTCCATAAGAGATGATAAAATTGTTTTTGAGATGAAAAATGCTAGAGTATATTATTATAGTTATGATGAGAATGGACAGCCTATAGGAATAAGTTATTTAAATACAATGACATATGATGGAGCAGATTATGTTTATAAGAAAAATTTACAAGGAGATATTATAGGAATACTAGACAGCAACTTAAATGAAGTGGTAAAATATACTTATGACAGTTGGGGAAAAGTTTTAAGTGTAACAGATGCTGAAGGAAAAGAAGTCACAGATGAATATAATATAGGACTGGTAAACCCATTTAGATATAAAGGGTACTATTATGATTACGAAACAGGATATTATTATTTAAAGACTAGATACTATAACCCAGAGTGGGGCAGATTTTTAAATGCAGATGGATTATTTGAAAGTGGACATGAAGTGCTAGGAAATAATTTGTATACATATTGTTCAAATAATCCTATAAACTACTGTGATCCAGATGGGCAACTTCTGGCTACACTAACATCAGTATTCTTGACAATAGCAGGAAAAGTAGCAATAGCAACTGGCATAATAGTAGGAGGAACTATTGTTACAGTGGGAGTAGTAGCTACAGTAGATGCAATAGCTAAAGCAACTACTTCGAATAGTAAAAGGAATACAACGAAACAAGATAATAAAACTAATACAAAAAGCAATAAAAAGAAATCAAACATTCCGAAACCACCAACTAGTAAATATCCAACCGATATAAATACACCGCCAGCACCAGGGTTTGAATGGAAAGGAAAAGGAACTCCTGGAAGCGGAAAAGGAAACTATTATAATCCTAAAACAGGAGAAAGCTTAAGACCAGATTTAAACCATCCAAAACCAATTCCACCACATTGGGATTATAAGTTGACTAGAAATGGACCATCATACAGATGGTTTCCAGATGGAAGTATAGAGCCAAAATAGTTTTAAGGAGGAATGATATGAATATAACATTTCAATCTATTCTTGGGAAGTATATGATTATAGGAATAACTTATCTTAATAAAAAAGGTAATATAATTAAAAGGGAACAGTTTTATGGTAAAGTAATTATATCTGACGAAAGAAGAGGAATTGTAATAAGAAGAGAGAAAACAGGTGAAGAATTAGAATTTCCACCAATATTAGATTCTATAGAAAAAGCAAAACCAGGAGAATATACTTTAAAATCAACAGGAGAAGTAATTATGAATCCAGATTTATTAAGCACATGGATTATAGAACAAAGAAGATATAATGTTTAAAATTAGTTAAGGAAAAAGCCGAACCGATAACAATCTTTATGCAAACTATTTTTGCAAATCAATTTACATATACAAAGGAATATTATAAGAAATATTATCAATATACTTGCTTTAAAAGACCGATAATGCTCACTATGAATGTTAGATTGAGTATAAATTTTATTGTTAGTTTATTGTCTATAATGTTTCCACAACTAAAATTATATTTTGATGAGCAACAGAAATTTAAAAATTGGACTGAAAAAGGATAGTTTTATTAAGGGAGACCAAAAGGTATTTAAATAGTTCTTAAAACAACAAAAGCATATAGCATAACAAGATTAAGGAAAAGGGAACAAGATGAAAAAAGTATCAAAAAATGAATTAATGTTAGAAGTAAAAAAGTGTGGATTTGATTTAGAAAATATGCTTAATATGCCAATCATACGACCTTATCATTGTCATGAATGGGATCATGGCTATTATAGTTGGGGTGGTTATGATGGCACAAGGAGAGAATTTTATAAAGACTTAGAAGAGATGGTGGATTTTTTATATGAATATATGAATTTTCATAATGTAGAAAAAGTGATTATTGCACCTCTTCATAACTTTAATATATTTGCTTGGAAAGGTGATATGGAAAAGGATGATAGATACAATGACATATATAGAGAAGCAATGGAACTTTTAAAGCGAAACAATATTAGAAAGGGTTCACAGTCTGGAATTGAAATTGAAATTAAAGAAAATAGAAAAATTATTGAAATGGTTCTTGAGGGAGCCTATAGATATGTTTTAGAATTGTGTTTGTTTTTTCCAGATAAATCTATTATAGTTGAACCAACGCATCATTTTGACTTGATATTTTTTGCCCAAAACCTTGAAGATGAAAAAAGAGTTATCAAAAATGTAATAAATAACTATAAAAACTTACGATATTATGAAAGTTAGATGTAAGAGAGAGGGTAAGCAATACTTAATGGCAATGAACAATGTAAAGAAAAATGAGAACTCGTAATATTTTATCAATACATTAAAAGGTGTGAAATCGTATAGACTTAGTATCTACTTATACTTGGACTAGAAGAAGAATGCTAGAGTACATTATTATAGTTATGATGAAGAAAGAGTTAGAAAAAAGGAGAAAATATAATGTTTTTATCATTAAATGAAGAACCTAGAGGAAATACATATAAAAAATTAATGCAATATGCTTGTGATAATAATGATACAATAATGTTTGTAGCAATAAACTATGATGCGGGTAGATTAGAAGGAGAAAAAGAGTATAAGAAATTCTGTAAAATACTAAAAAAAACAGAACAAGATATGAGGGAGAATTACCATAATAGAAAATTTCTTAATGAAGCATACCTAAAATTAAAAGAAGAACAAGATATGAGTTGGAGTCAAGGAATAAAGGAACTATATCAAGAGATGAAAAAAGAAGGAGCTAAGATAGAAGATTTTGAGACAGTAAAAGAACATATTATTAGGACTACTATTGAATCTACAATATTTTCCGAAGTTGGTAGAGTAATTTTTCAAGAAAACTTGGATAAATTGAAAAATATTTTACAGGAAGATCTTATAAAAATAGAATATCAAGAAAGATGAAATATATGAATACTTGTGATAAATACTTTTATAAAATATCTGATAGAGTAAAAGAAATCTTATTACAACAGGAAAGTCTCTATAGTATGAAATTTCCGAATTGTTTAGAGGATATAACTTTTTTTAATGGAAGCTATTGTTGGTTAGAAACAGTATCTCATGAAGGTATTTGCAGTATATATCCATACGACAAAGATGAAATTAACTATTTATCCAATATCGGTTTAAAATTTGATATGAAAAAGTAACTCATAGAATGTTTGTAAAAAGAGGAGGTATTAATGGAATACCAATTATGCCATAAATTAAGTAAAGAATTTACAATAAATTTAAAAGTAAATTGGAAATATATTTATATAGGGTATAAAGGATACAAAGAAATTACTCCACAATTAAGCAAAGAAGAAATAATACAGTATGGAGTCTATTTACTAGAAGAGAAAGATTGTCATAATGATTTGGTATCGCAATTAGTGAGTTATTCTCAAGATAGCTATGAGTTTAATATAATATTAGAACATCTACAAACGCTAGAAAAGGAATCTTTAGAACTACAAGTGCGTAAATGGATAGTCTGTCTAGTAAACGAGATGCTAAATAAACTACCAAATGATTATACAGAAGGATTAATTGAACTGAATGAATTTTGGATTTCTTTGGGGCAACCCAAAAATTGCCCACATATTTATCAATCAGTACAAAATAATATTACACCACAAGAATATTATACACCAGAAATGTTTAATAAAATTATCGAAAAACATAAAGAGTGGATAAAAACGGAGGTCGATGATATAAAGAGTATGGAGATGGGATATTAAGGAGGAAATTGATGTTAGATGTACATGATAATGAAATAGTTAGTTATGAAGTAGACTTCAAAGAAAAAACGATTATTTTAAAAACTATTAGTGAAGAAAATGAGAAAGTAAAAGTTATATTTAAAGAGGTATTGGCTAACTTTTTTGAAGAAGGAGGTCGCCAAAATATTATCTTTGATATTGTTACAGATAAAATAGAAGACTTTATCATGGAAAATGAGAAAATGTTAATGGAAAAGAAGAATAGTTGTTGGCCTATGTGCTATGATAATCTTAACGAATTACAGAAGTCATTGGAAGAGAAAAAATATAAATATTTTGTTATAGAATCTTCTCATGGTTTATCAGGATGGGTACTAGCAAAGGAAATGAAAATAGGATTATAGTAACAAAATAGAGTATTAGATTAAGGAGAAGATTTGTATGCAAACTATTTTTGAAAATCAATTTACCTATACAGAGGATTATTATGAGGAGTATCATAAGTATATTTGCTTTAAAAGACCGATAATGCTTGCTATAAATATCATATTGAGTATAAATTTTATTATTAGTCTATTATCTATAATGTTTCCGCAATTAAATGCTTTGGATGCAAATATGGCAGGAGCAAATATCACTACAGTATTAATAATATGCCTTCAAATATATGTTTATTTCAAAAGTAAAAAACGTGCATATAAAAAAAGCCTTGAGCTGAATGAAGGAAAACCGAGAACATTAAAAATATTAATTAATGAAAAAGACATAAGTATTTTTCTAAATTCAGAAAAAAATATAAGTGTAGAATTTAAGGATATGGAAAAAATAATAGAAACCAAAAACTATTATATTTTAATTAGCAAAGCAAAATCGGTAATTGCACTAAAAAAAGATGGATTTATCGTGGGGAATCCAGATGAATTCAAACAATTTTTAAAGCGAAAAAAGCTTACCAAATCATAGGAGAAATAAAGTGAAATATTTTGTAAGAGGTTGGGATAATGAAATTTCTAATGCAGAAAGAATACTAGGAGAATATAATAATTATTATAAAACAATAAAAAATAGAATTTCTAAGAGTATTGAGAAGGCACTGGATCAACACGATAGTCACATCATAGAGGGATATTTTGAAGAGAATAATTATATTATAAAACTTGAAGAAAGAATATGGGGAATAGCATTTATTGTTTTTAAAAATGCTATTATGAAACATAACGAAAAGATTAAAGATGACTATTGGATATATAATGAGTTATACTTAGTAGAAGACAAATATGAAATCCATATTTTATTTGACGAATCCGAAGTGGTTATAGTATGCGATGATGTTTATATTAGAATTGAAGAAAAAGATTATTGGGCGAATCTATACGAAAAAGAAAATTACCACTTTGACTTATTTGATGATACCAAGGAAAATATTATTCAAACAGTAGCAGACAAAGAAATAAATTGTGGATATGATAAGTTAAAGAACTGGGAACAATTGATATACAGTTTCTATGTAATCTATTCACATATTAACTACTATAAGTATAATAGTATTGATGAAGCAGTAGAACATTATCCATATCATCTTTCAGAAACAGAAAAGCAAGATAAATACAAAGCGTTATTTACGGATCTTGAAGAGAGATTAATCCGAAGTATAAAAATATTAGAAGAATATAGTGAAAGCATTAAAGAAAAAGAATTAAATGAGATTATTAACAAGTTCTTAGAAGTTTATAATGAAAAAAGCATAAAAGAACAAGAAAAGAATCAGTTATACAAAAGTTTAGACAAAGATGTATTTCCTAATTTCAAAAAAATATATAAGAAAATTCTAATGTACATTAATGATAATTTAATAAATTAAAAGAAAAATACTTATTTGATAGATATGCAATAGTATAGATTTAGCAGTTACTAAGTCTATACTATTTTTATATTATATATAAAATTTTTTTCTCACTTAGATTTCTAGCAATA
>CAOXTD010000021.1 GCA_948560265.1 uncultured Clostridia bacterium
TACTTTGATATTATATATTTTGTTTTGTTCCAATCCCGTATATTCTGCTGTTAAGTCCTCTGTATTTTGTTTTCCCTCTAGTTCATGGTATTCTGTTTCTTCTTCTTTTTTATAGTAGTAACTTAATTTTCCACCATTTAATCTACTTACTGTTACTTTCACTGCTATACTATTACTGTTCTTTCCTGTAACTTCTATGCTATTTATTTTTGGAAATAGCTTTCCTGCTTCTCCTATATATTCTATCTCAGCATCTTTTGGATTTTCTTTATTTGGCATTAATTCTACTTGAAAAATATATCCTGGTTTTGTTGTTACTAAATATGTCCCATCTTCATTATCTGTTACATCAGCATCTTTATCTTCAATAAATTCTTGCTTTTCTATATATTCAAAATATTCGTCCGCATCAAACGTTCCTAGTCCATTAATAAAGACTGGCTCTTTTGCTAGTTCTAGTCTTTCTTGCCAACTTGCTATATCTGCTTTTAGTTTTGCGTCTGATGCTTTCTTGAAAACTCCATTATCCCCCATTACATACATGATTGTAATGCCTGCTAGAATAAGTAAAACTACTATTGTTACAACTAATGCTATTAAAGTTATTCCGATTATTTTGATTTTCTTTTACATTCCTCACATTTTGCTCATTTTCTAAGCTCAATAATTTTCCTCTGTTTTTCTTCATTCCTTCTCTTTTATCCTCCCTCTCACGCATGTAACCTTTAAATTACATAACTTTTCCCTTGTTCATTATTATCAACTTTTGCAATTTCTATACATCACTTATTAAATATGATTTCATTATATCTCCAAGTATGTTATTTGTAAATATCTTATTTTAATTTTTTATTTATATTACAATTTATATACTATTTTTATGAAAGGAATATATGTTAGTATCTCTTATACTAATATTGCAGAAGTATGATAAGTTTTAATATTGAAAAATTACTACAAAATCGCCAAAAAACAAAATATTGGCTTTGTAAAAATATGAATATTACGTCTCGTAATTTAAATCGAATTTTAAATGGAGAAACCTCTTCTATCTCCTTTAAATATTTAGAGGAAATGTGTAGATTACTAAACTGTGAAATTGGGGAACTTATTTCTTTTGAAAAGGATAATAATACTGAAAATAAAACTCAAAAAAAGTAGTCATAATAAATATGACTACTTTTGCATTATTCTATTCTTTATTCACTATCTACTCGCAAATATTCAATTATCTTTTTAGCTACTTCTCTACCATCTCTTGCTGCCCAAGCCACTGTTGCAGTTTGTCCTACTACATCTCCCCCTGCAAATACTTTTGGATTAGAAGTTCTGCCATCTTCATCTACTGATACATATTTTCTAGTACCTATAGCTATGTCTTGCTCTTTTAACATTTCTTTGTCTGCCTTCCCTCCTACTGCCATTACTACATAGTCCATTGGCATACAATAATTACTATTTTCTATATCTACTGGAACTTTTCTCTTCTCTCCTTCTTTTTCTACTAGCATTGTCTTAATGCATTCAATTTGTTCTACTTTTTCATTTCCTAATACTTTTGTAATATTTGTTAAAAATAGGAATTCAACGCCTTCTTTTTTAGCATCTTCTATTTCTTTTACTTCTGCTGGCATTTCCTCTTCTGATCTTCTATAAATGACTACTACTTGCTCTGCTCCTAAACGCTTAATTGTTCTAGCACAATCCATAGCAACATTGCCACCACCAATAATAGATACTCTCTTTCCATGATAGTCTGGATGATTTCCTAATTCTAATAGAGAGTTCCCTCCGAATACTCCCTTTATTTCTTCTCCCTCTATCATCATTTTTCTTGGAATATTAGCTCCTATGCTTAAGAATATAGCATCATATTTCTTTTCTAATTCTGCTATATTTAAGTTTTTTCCTAATTCTTTTTTATACTCAACATGAATTCCTAAAGACAAAATCTGTGAAATTACCTTTTCCAC
Source organism: uncultured Clostridia bacterium (assembly GCA_948560265.1). Classification (GTDB taxonomy): domain Bacteria; phylum Bacillota; class Clostridia; order TANB77; family CAG-508; genus CAG-273. Next base: position 1,974 of record CAOXTD010000021.1, read on the forward strand.
AATATCTTTACTTAGCCTAAATTCAGGAATTCCCCTTTTCAAAATTCCTCCCAAATCTTTTTGCTTCTCATAAATCGTTACTTGATATCCTGCTTTTCTAAGAAAACTACTTGCTGTTAAACCTGCAGGTCCTCCCCCTATAATAGCAACTTTTTTTCCATTCGGTTCTTTTGGCATTCCTTGTTTTAGATAGCAATTTAACAAACTATTCTCTTTCTCTAATGCCAAATCTCCAACTGTTTTCTCTAACTCTCCAATAGAAACACTCTCTCCTTTAATTCCTCTAATGCATTTTTCCTGGCATTGTTTTTGATGTGGACAAATTCTACCACAAATTGCAGGCAACACTGTCGTTTCACATAAAATTTCATATGCCTTTTGATAATCCCCTTGCTTTACTTGCGCTATAAAATCAGGAATATGGTTTCCTAATGGACATCCTATTCTACATTGTGGATTTTGACAGTTTAAACAATACTCTGCTTTTTCTTTTATTTCTTCTTTCATTTTGTATCCTCTCTTACTCTACTTATAAATCATAATTTTTTACATTGATTAGTTTAATTCTTGATATTTTTTTGTAACTTCTTTTAAGTCTTTCCAAAATTCAACTTTCTTGTTTTCATCTCTTAGTAATGCTGCTGGATGCCATGTTGGCATATACCATATTCCCTTTTGTTCAATCCAGTTTCCTCTACAAGCAGTAATCCCATATTCTTTTCCTAGAATATTTTTTAGGGCAGTACTTCCTAAAAGAACTATAATATTTGGCTTTACTAGCATCACTTGGCTTCTTAAGTAATCTAAACAAGCTACGGCTTCTTCCTCTTCTGGTACACGATTAGCAGGTGGTCTACATTTTACAATGTTTGTAATGTATATTGTACTTCTATCAATTCCTAGTCCTTGAAAAGCTTTGTTCATAAGCTTTCCTGCTTTTCCTACAAAAGGAATTCCTTGTGCATCTTCATCTGCTCCTGGTCCCTCACCTATGAACATCAATTTTGCTTCTTTGTTACCTTCCCCTAAAACAATATGTTGTCTTCTTTCACACAATTTACATTTTTGGCAATTTTGAATGCCATTTTCTAATTCTTCCCAATCTTGATACATCCTTTTTATTTCCTCTTTTACTACTTATTTCACACAATTCTCTACTAATTCTATTTTTATCTTTTGATTGGTATCTATTTTGGCCATTGTCCCAATTGGAATAACAACCTTTTTATCAATATGTCCGAAATTATTAGACTTGATAATTGGAAATTTGTATTCTCCCTCTAAAGTATCTAATAAAATTCTTTCTAAACTAATACTTCCATCATAATTTCCAATCCACATTCCCTTAATCTTATCAAATACTCCATTTTGCTTCATATGATATAAATAATTGCTGACTAATTCTGGTGGTGTCTCTAAAAATAACTCTTCTAAGAATAAAATCTTATCTGTAAAGTCAATACTATATGCTCCTACTGCCATCTCATTTACTAAGCTTAAATTTCCACCTACTAGTATCCCTTTTGCCACGCCTTCTTGAATAGTTGTATATTCATCTTCCATCTTTCCTAGTAATAAGCCACCCTCTACAAATCGCTTCATCACCTCTTCATAGCCATATTGAGTTTGCCAAGAAGTTAAGGATTTAAAGGTAGGTCCATGAAAAGTAACTAACCCTGTTTTAGCATATATTGCATTTAAGATAGAGGTAGAATCACTAAACCCACAAATAATTTTGGGATGAATTTTCATTCTGTCATAGTCTAAATACTCAAAAGTACAATTAGAATTAAAACCTCCCGAGATATTGAAAATTGCCTTTACTTCTTCATCTTCAAACATTTCATTAATATCCTCTGCCTTTTCTTTGGCAGTAGTTCCATATCCTAAAGTATTTGCTAAAGCATTTTTGCTAAACTTCACTTTAAAGCCTGCACCTTCCATTAATAAAATGGACTTGTTAATCACTTCTAAATCATCTTTCTCTACTGGACTAGATGGTGCAATTAGTCCAATGGTATCTCCCTTTTTCAATCTATCTGGTATCATAATTTCTCCTTTTTGTCAGTTAGGGGACGTTAGTTTAACTGACATGTTTCCCCTAACTGACACAAATAATTGCTGCATTTCTTCCTGACTTTTCTTTGTCTACACGGTAGGAGTGAAATTGCTCTGAATGACACATTGTACAAATTCCACTATCAATAATATTTTCTTCTTTTAATCCTACATGTCTTAATAATTGCTTGTTGATTTCAGTTGTATTAATATAGTATTTCTGCTTTCCTTCTATTACTTCTCCCTTTTGGATTATTTTATCTATATTTTCTAAGTCAGAATACTCTTTTTTAAATAAATCTTTTACATCCTCTTCCACTTCAAAGCAACATTGCTTAATGCAAGGACATATACAACAAATAATATCTTGCGGTTTACTACCATATTCTTGTATCATTTTTTCTACTGCCTTTTTTCCAATGGCTTGCAAAGTTCCTCTCCAACCTGAATGCACATTACCGGCTTACTCTTTTTACTTGGTCATAAAATAGTAGTGAAGTACAGTCTGCTGAAGTAGTAAGTAACACTAAGTCCTTTTGGTTTGTTATCATTCCATCTACATTTTCTAATGCTGTCACTTCATTTGCAACCTCTATATTATCTGTGTGAGTTTGATGTGGTTTCATTACTCTATTAGCATCTAAACCCAAGCATTCGCAAATTCTCTGATAGCTTTGTTTTAGTGTTTTTTCGTCTTTGTAAATTGGTGGAAAGTTAAGTTTATCTCCGCTTCTTAAGGTATAGCAATGTGCTACTTCTGGATATTCTAATAACTTTTTAAATTGAATATACTCTATTCCATTTTTATTTTGACAAACTATATGGCTATTGAAATTTTCTTGCATATTTTTCTCACTTTCTCTTTTCCTTCTTATTTTATATAATTTATGAGCAATTCGTCAAGTATAAAAACAAATTAACAACATCTAAAAAATAAATTTTTTAAGATGTTGTAGAATTTGTAATAACTAATTTCTATGTCAAGTACATAAATGTACTTTCCTAGAACTTAAAAAATGTTAAAAGCGACCGAAAGGTCGCATTTTAATTTTTCATCTTCTCTAATACATATTCCTTACTATTATTGGAAATATATCGATAATCATTTTTCGTTACTTGATTAAACTGGCAAATCGATTTATAACTGCAATACTCACAGGGTGTTTTCTTGTTTTGTACCTGATAATATGGCTCTATCTTGATATTCCCTTCTAATATTTCTTTGGAGATTTGTTTCAAAATCTTTTCCATATAGTTTTGTAAATTCTCAAACTGCTTCCTATTCAAAGTACTTGCTTTGTCACTTACTTCTCCCTCTTTGTTAATATATGCTGGAACGATATTAGAATTACCTGACACCAAGTTTGTATCCATTTTCTTAACTACATTCACATCTGCTAAAATTAAGCCTTTCATTTTAAATTGTTTCTGTAATTCTTCCTTGATTTGTTCTTCTGCTAAACTCCTATCACTGTTTAGAATAGGGTCAATGAGTGGAAAATAGAATACACCTGCTGGCAATACATCTTCTTTTTTGCAAGTCGCATCCAAGTAAGTTAGCAACTGTAATTGTAGCCCTGCTAGCACCTCATTTAAATCAATATTTTTAATAGATGATTTATAGTCTATAATACGAATATAATTGCCCTCTGGTGTTTTAGCAATATCCACTCTATCAATTTTTCCTGTAATTTCTACCCTTTTCCCGTCTTGTAGTTCTAGAATGATTGGCTCATAATCCTTCCCTTGCTTAAATTCCATTTCATGCCCAAATACTTCAAATTCACTATATTTCAAGCTATTTACAATATACTCCATTGACTTAAGCACCACTTTTTTTAGTCTTTGTGCTAATACTCTGTATTTTGGTATACTTTGGAAAATATCATATTTCTTCAAAGCCAATTTCTCTTGTACGATTTCTTCTGTAATCTGTGCGACTTGTTCCTCTGTCAATTGTTTAACAGATAACTCTTTTTCTTCTAAGTAATCAAAAAAACAATCAATCACTTCATGCATAAAATTCCCCGTGTCTATGGTTCCTACTTGAAAGGTACTTTGTTCTTGCAATTTTAATCCATATTTTAAATAATAGGAAAAAGCACAAGCCTCATACTGTTCTAACCTAGAAATGCTAGTTTTTAAGGTGTTACCATATAGCTTCTCTAAGTTTGTTTTTTGTAATTTTTCTGGTACATTTTTGTATTGTAAGGCTTTTAAACTACTTACTAGTTTTTCGGGCTCATAGGCTTGATAATACCTATATAACTGAAACCAAACCTTATCTATTTCTTCTCCTTCTTGGAACTTCCTCAATTGTATTAGCAATTCATCAAAAGTCGTTTCTGCTAACAAAACCTCACTCTTTCTTTCTACAACATCACTTTCCTCTTGTAACATTGGAAACATTCTCTTTACTTTATTTAACATAATAGAAGGTCTTAGCGATTTTCCTTCACTGTCAGATGAAACATAGGACAAATATAGCTTTTCTTCCGCAGTTGTAAATGCTTTATAAATGTTAAAATGGTCATCATATAATTGTTCCATCGTTCCTTTGGCAAGTTCTATCCCTTGCTCTTTTAAAACCTCTCTATCTCTGTCATCTAAAAAGCCCTCTTCTTTATGGTTGCCCGGAAAAGCCCCGTCATTTAACCCTATAATAAACACTGCTCTTACTTTATGTGACCTTGAGCGGTCTGTATCTCCTATCATCACTTGGTCTGCTGTCCCCGGAATTGCCCCTAAATGACTAGCTTCAAATCCCATTTTTAAGATTTTGCTATATCTTTCAAACGTAATTTCTTGTTCCCCTAAAACTTGTATCATCTCTTCTAATACTTGTTCTACTACTTTCCAACTAGTAATATACTCATTCATTCTTTCTAATTCATTTATCTCTTTTAAATGAGATATCTTCTTTTCCAATATTTCTGGAATATGCTTTTCTAACATGAAGTGATGTAAACTTTGTGTAATTTGTTTGACTGTTTTTAATCCTTTTAGTTGTTCTTTGAATTGCAATAATGGTTCTACGATTTGCTCTTTGGCATATAGAATCATTTGTTTTTCATCATCTGTTTCATCATAAAACTTCCACTCTTTGGCATACCATTTATTGCCCTTTAATCCCCATTTTAAGCTGTAATTTTCTAGTAAGGATATCTCATGTTCTTCTAAATCGGTAAAACCTGTTTTGATATATCCTAGTACCGCTTCATAAGACCAATTTTTTACGAAAATGTCTAATAAAGACAATATCCATTTTATCAGTACATTTTCACTTAGGTCTTTCTCTTCGTCCATAAATACTGGAATGTGATAACTTCTAAAAATTGCTTTGCATAGGCTGCCATAAGTGCCTAAATCTTTAGTAATTACGGCAATATCTTCATAACGATATCCCTTTTCTTTTACTAGCTTAGTAATTTCTATGGCAATATGCTCTATTTCAGAATATGGATTATTGGCTAAAAATACAGATAAATTCTCTACTTCTTTCTCATATTTATGATAGAAAGCTTCTCCCATATTTTCTGCTAGGTGTTTTAACTCTGGTGTCTTAAATCTCCCGCTTCTTTGAAATGATATCTTGCTCTTTAGAAGCACTTACCTCATTTAAGTTAATAGGCTCTTCTACTTTCACGTTCTCTTCCCTAGCTATCTTCATTAGCCTTGCTACTGTTTGCTTATTGGCATAAAAACTATCATGGTCAGGATTCGTACTTTCGTTTAAATTATCTGCACAAACTGTGACAGTTATCGTTTTAGAAATCTTCATCAATTCACGCAAAATTTGATATTCTTGCAGAGTGAACCCTACAAACTCATCTAAGTAAATATCGCAATTTTGAAATTTCTCTGATTCCTCTAATTTCTCTGCTAAAATTGTTAAATTATCATTTTCATCTATGTATTGATTTTGAATTCTAGTGGTATATGTTTCATATATTTTATAAATATCTTGCAATTTCTTTTGCAAGTACACATCTGGTGTATTTTGCGAAATTTCTCTTAGTGCCTCTGTGGAAACATGGTGTTTTTTTAGTTCTGTAATCTGAGTTGCTATCATATCTATATTTTCATCTGTTTTTCCTAAAAAAGTAAAATCATTTTTTTGAGAAAGTAAAATTTCATCTAATAGCATGACTCTTCCACTTTTCGTTAAATGTTCCTTCGTTTTTCCTCCTACTTCTTCTAAAATGCGATAAGCCATACGGTTGAAGGTTATTACTTCTGCTGATAAAACACTACTTGCTGGTGCAAATTCTAACAACTTTTTCTCTAGCGTAAAGGAAAATTGTTCTGGCGTAATTACTTTGATATTCTCTTGACCTTTTTGTTTTAACTTTTCTTGTATTTCCTGAAATAAATAGGTACTTTTTCCTGTTCCTGCTGTACCATAAATAATTCGTAGGCTCATCTTTTTCCTCCTTTTGCTTAAGCTTCTCTCTTCCAATAGAACAAATACTGTTGTGCTATTCCTGCTAACTCACCATATTTTTGCTTTGCTAACTTTTCGATTTCTTTTTTCTTCACTTTTTCTTCTTGTGGGTTGTGAATATATAAATCATTCATGACTCTTCTGACCCATACATCTATTGGAAAAACGTCTAGTCTTTTTAGCGTAGAAAATAGCATAATACAATCTGCCACCTTTGGTCCTACTCCTGATAAAGTTAATAATGTATCTTGTACTTTTTTAGTATCTTTTTCTAGATGTAACTTTTCCAAATCGACTTCTCTCTTTAAAATAGTTTGTGTTGTTTCATATACATACTTATCTCTAAAGCCTAAACCTAATGCTCTTAATTCCTTTATACTGGCTTTAGATAACTGTTTTATGCTTGGAAATGTATAATAGTTTTTCTCTTTCCATTCTATCTCGTTACCATATTGTTTAGAAATTCTCTCTATAATTCCCTTGATCCTCGGAATATTGTTATTAGCTGAAATAATGAAAGATATAATGGTTTCCCATAAGTCTTGATTTAATAGTCGGATTCCTTTTCCATAGGAAATACTTTGTTTTAACGGATCGTCCACTTGATTTAATGTTTTTTGTATTTCTTCATAATTTCTATTTAAGTCAAAGTACTCTGTTACTACTTCTTGAATATCTTTTTGGCAAATTCCTTGAAAAGTAATTTTAGCATTTTCTTCTTTCACATTTAGTACATTATTTTGAAAGACCCCAGTATAACTGCCGTCTTTTTCTTGATTCCATCTAAAACATTGCCCACATTCAAAAATGTGTTGTGCTTGGAACGTTTCTATTTTAGGTATTTGATAAATTTGCTCTTTCATACTATTTATTGTATCAAATTGAGCTTAGAGTTTCAATGAATTGATAAAGATTTATTTACCTTTTTAGACCTTTTTAAACCCTTTTCCCCATGCTTCCCTTGCATTCATAATAATAATGAAAGCTTTTTGGTCCATTCTAGTTGCAATTTGCTTAATTTTTGCTATCTCATTTCTTGTCCCTACACACATTAACATCATACGCTTTTCTCTTGTATACATTCCCTTTGCATAAATCCCTGTACTTCCTCTACCTAGATTATCTCCTACTTCTTTTGCAATTTCTTTGTATTTAGGGGAAATAATAAACATCATTTTCGTAAAATTAACACCTTCAAAAACAATATCTATCATTTTTCCCATGATATAAATACTGATAGCAGAATAAAGCCCTATTTCTATCTTTTTAAAGAAAAAGACATTTAATGTTACAATGATAATATCAATAATAACAATAACTCTACTGGTTCCAATATATGGCTTGTATGCTTTTGCAATATAGGTAATTAAATCAGTTCCTCCTGTTGAAGAGCCTGACTTTAATACTAAGGCCATACCAATTCCAATACACACGCCACCATAAATACAAGATAAAAATCTGTCTTGTGTTAATTGCGGTACATAGTCTAAGAGGTCAATAAAAGTTGCAAGTAACACTGTCCCTATCACTGATTTTATTAATAACTCTTTCCCTACTTTAAATAATGCCCATATAAAAAAGGGAATATTTAAAGCAAGCATAACTGTTCCTAAAGGGAACTGAAATAAATAATAAATAATTGTGGCAACACCTGAAAAACCTCCAGATGATAACTGATTAGGAAGCAAAAAGAGAGATGTTCCCATTGCCATAATGAAACAACCTAATACTAAATATAATAAATCTATGAAATATTTTTTAAAATTGAATACCTTTTTACTTTTTACATAATCCATAAGCTTCACTCCATTACGTATAAAAAAATCACCTATCATTACAAGTATTGGTAATAATAGGTGGTTTTATTCACACTTCCAAGAAGACTTCATTTCATTACGCATAACTTATCCGTAATTCGCTTACGCTCACACGGCTAAGAAATCGTTAAAAGTTTTTTCAATTTCAATTTTAAATTTTCCTTTTTTAATTTGTTCATCTGGTTCAACAGTAACATCAACTTCATATATGTCTTTTAGCTTCAAAATATTTTCTTTTTTATGCCCTATGATATTATTCACATTTTCAGGATTTGCCTTTATTTTGACCTGTTTTACTTTTATATTGAACTTTTTAATTTGACCTACGATTTCCTCATACCACATGCTATCTTCTACTAATTGTCTAAACGCTGGGTGGTATGGACCTGCAACTACTTGGCTACTGTCTGCATTCGGGTCTGCGATTTCTTCTGTATTTTGTAATCCTAATCTAATCACCTGAATTTTCTTTTGATTAAACAATTGCATTACTTCTTTTGAACGGTCTACTGCTTGTTCCACTGTAAGTGGCAAATATTCTCCTGCTTGATATTCCTCTTCTAGCTTTGTCCCTCTAATGACTAAAACGGGATAAATACGAACTATTTTGGGCTTTAATTTAATTAATTGTTTTGCTGTATTCCTCTCATCTAGTTTTGTACTTTCTGGAAGTCCTATCATCATTTGGTGCCCTAGAATAAATCTATTCCATCGAATTAGTTTAGAGGCTTTCTTCACATCTTCAAATGTATGACCTCTTTGGCATTTCGATAAAATATAATCATTGGTGGACTGTACACCTAATTCAATCGTCTTTACCTTGTATCTTTTTAGTCTTTTTAAAATATCTTTAGTGATATAGTCTGGTCTTGTAGAAATACGAATACTATTTACCTTTCCTTTTGCAATATATTCGTTTGCTGCTTCTAGTAGTTCATTTTGTATTTTTTCATCAATTGCTGTGAAACTTCCACCAAAGAAAGCTACCTCAACATATTTAGAATCATCTCTAAAGTTTTTCAAATAATATTCTATGGTTTCTCTTACATCTTCTGCTGTTACCTGTTTTTGTTGTCCGCTAATTTTAGTCTGGTCACAAAATGTGCATTTGTAGGGACAGCCTAAATGTGGTACGAAAATTGGTATAATATATTCCTTCTTCACAGTCATTTCTCCATTCTATTCTTGTTCTATTTCCAAAATTTACATTCTTCTTTTTATATTTGCATATCTTTTGTTTAAATATTCTTTGCAATATTACTTAATGCCTTTTCTGCTGCTTGCATTTCCGCTTGCTTTTTTGTTTTTCCGCTTCCGTGTAGCTAATTTTCTGCTATCACAAGAAACCTCAACTACAAAGGTTTTGTCATGGTCTGGTCCAACAGTTTCTATTACCTCATAGCTAATATGAACATTGCCATTTTCTTGCAATTTTTCTTGCAATACTGTTTTATGGTCTTTCATTCCCACATTCTTGCTAGACTTTTCTATTGCTTCTTTTAAGTTTGCAATAATAAACTTTTCTGCCACTTCTAATCCACCATCAAAATATATTGCTGCAATAACTGCTTCTACACTATCTGCTAAAATTGCTGGCTTATTTCTGCCATGACTCACTGCTTCACTTTTTCCTAAATACAAGAAATCACTAAAATGGTGTTTTTGTGCGACAACATATAAACTATCCTCACAAACCACTTCTGCTCTCACTTTAGTCATTTCTCCCTCTTTTAGTTTTGGATAGTTACGATAAATATATTTGCTAGATAAAAATTCTAGAATGCTATCTCCTAAAAATTCTAGCTTTTCATTACTTTCCACATGGTGCTCATATGCATAAGAGGTATGTGTAAGTGCCCTCTTTAACAATTCTTTATCTTTAAAATCATATCCAATACTCTTTTCTAATTCTTTTGTATCCATAATTCCTCCTCTCTTAAAACATTTTATATTCCTATTTTACTATAATTGTTTTCAAAAATCAACCAAACAATACTGAAAAAAAGCCAATAATGAGCAATCATTATCAGCCTTTTAGCTATCTTTCATTTTGTTTTATTTAAGCTACGTGGTCTTTTATATAATCTACAACATCACCAACTGTAACTACTTTTTCTGCATCAGCGTCTGGAATTTCCATATCGAATTCTTCTTCTAATGCCATAATTAATTCAACGATGTCTAAAGAGTCTGCTCCTAAATCATCAATAAAAGATGCTTCCATTGTAACAGCTGTGTCACTAACACCTAATTGCTCTACAATAATTCCTTTTACTTTTTCAAAAACTTCTTCTGAACTCATTTCCTAAAGTCACCTCCTTTTATTCTACCTTAAATTCGTTTATTTAACAATAATACAACTTTTTTGAATTGTCAAGAATTTTCTGTGAAATATTTTTAGTTTTCTTACTGCAATTCTATATCCTTTGCGGCTCTAAGAATTTGTAGTTTCACTTTCTTCTATATTTTGTTCTCTTTGTTTACTAAACTCCTCGGTCAGTTTTTCTACCGCTTTATTTTTTACAAATTGCTCTGCTTGTTTAATGGTAAATTCAAATAGCTTTTCATCACTACTTCCATGTGCTTTTACGACTGGTTTTTTTACTCCTAAGAATAATGCTCCACCATACTCCTTGTAATCTACAGTTTTTGCAAATCGGTTAATCGCAGGTAAACTTGGTACTGCTGCCAATTTAGAAAGCAAATTTTTCTTTAAACTTTCTGACAAAGTTCTTTTCACAAATTTCCCTAATCCTTCTACTGCCTTTAAAAAGATATTACCTGTAAATCCATCTGTTACAATAATGTCTACTCCACCTAGAAAAGCCTCTCTTCCTTCTACATTACCAATAAAGTTAACACCTAGTTCTTTGCTTTTTTCTTTTAACAATTGATAGGATTCTTTGGTTAACTCATTTCCTTTGGTTTCTTCTGTACCAATATTGAGTAACCCCACTCTTGGGCTTTTTACTCCTAAAGTAGTTTGCAAATAAATACTAGACATTTGTGCAAATTGTAATAGATTAATTGGCTTACAATTTGTATTTGCACCACAGTCCATTAACACTAATCTACTTTTATATGCTGGCAAAATGCCTGCTAATGCCGGTCTATCTACTCCTTTTATTCTTCCTACTAATAATGTTGCACCAGTCAATAATGCTCCTGAATTTCCAGCAGAAATAAATACATCTCCTTTTCCTTCTTTTAGCATATTAAAGCCAACCACCATAGAGGAATCTTTTTTATGTTTAATAGCTTGTGTTGGTATGTCTTCCATTTCAATTGTTTCTAATGTATGATGAATTTTTAATCTTGGTGATATTTCTGAAATTGCATTTTTTCCATAAAATTCTTTTACTTTTTGATTTATGATTTCTTCATTTCCAATTAATACAACTTCTGATTCTATTTGGTTAATTGCTTTTACTGCTCCTTTAATGGTAGCATCTGGTGCATTGTCTCCTCCCATTGCATCTAATAATATAACCATGCTTTTCTCCTTCTATCTTAAAATCCTTCTCATCTATCATAGAACGATTGTGATATCAATATATGATTTCTTTGTTATTTTATAACTTATATTTTTCAAAGTCAATGTTTTAAGGTAATTTTGTGGCGTTACTGACTAATCTGTTTAAATTTTTTCAACTCAAATTTCAAATACAAAATAAAAGCTATTATCTTTTGATAACAGCTTTTTAATTTTTTAGTTATTTTCTGTATAGTTAAGTGTGATTGTTGCAGTTGGTGCATCTTCTGTTGCATCTCCACAAATTAGCTTAATTTGTTTTCCATTAAAATCTAATTTGTTATAACTAAATGGATCTTCTTCATTTGCCATTGCTATTCCTATATATGCTACATCACTTGAAGTAGGTAACTTATCTTCTCCAAAATATTCAATGACTAATTCTTCTTTGAAATCTCCTATTCCTGCTCCATCAATATATAATTCTACACTAGGTTGTTTAATATATACTTTTGCTTCCTTATCTGCTTCTGCTTCTGTAAAATAATCTTTTTTAGCGGAAATCTTTCTTGTATTATCACTACTTGCAAATAATTCAACTGGTAGCAATGTGTAAATTAGTCCATTAGATTGAACAGTAGTTCCTTCTACATGTGTATCATATAAGTTTACTGTATTTCCTATTACTATACCTCTAGGAATTGGCTGATAGGTAGAAACTGTGATTGCTTTAGAATATTCATTTTCCTCGTCTTTAAATATTGTCATAGTTAGTTTTATTTGCTTATCTGCTGCTATTGTTTCTTTTGCTTTTACATTTATTTTCTTTACAATTACATCTGGTCTTGCTGCATTGTTGCCTTGTCCATCTCCAACAGGCTCTGTATAAATTGGCAGATTTCTTTCATCCAACAATTGAATTTCCAAATCATTTACTATTGTACCACTTTGATCTTCTTGTTTAAATGTAATTTCTTTTGCTTTTATAGGTTGTCCAGTTGGGTTTATATCACTTATTGCTACAAAATCTTTTTGTGTTTGTTCCCCAATTTGAACTTCGAAATTATCTATATTAATGTTACTAATTTCAGGAATACTAATTCCCTTTACTTTTGGCCTTATAATAGATTTAATTTCTCCCACTTTTGGTATAATTTGATAAAGCCCTTCTTTTAATACAGTTCCTTTTACTATAATGTTACCATCTGCATCATTTTCATATTTAATGCTAATTCCTGTTGCATCTCCTATGATTTCTGTTGAAAGCATATCAGCAGTAACTGGAGTTTCTCCTTCTCCTACAGTAATCATTCCTAAAGTAAATTCTTCATTTAATTTTGTTATATAATTTTTCTCACTGTCTTGCTCTATACTAGCTGTTAAAGTGTTGATACTTAAATTTGTTAAATCTTTATAGTTTACTCTAATTGTTAATTCTTTTGTTATATCTTTTAATTTAACAATTACTTTCTTTCCATTCAATGTTGATAAATCTACAACTTTTCCTTCTTCATTTAAGATAATACTGAATCCTAATTTTGTAAATTCATTAGCACCATCTTGCATAATTCCCTTAGAATCAAAACATTTCAAATCAATTCCAGTTTCATTATCTCTTACATCAACGATTTCACCTAAGTCAGGAATATTAACAGTTAATGTTGCTCTTACTTGTGGGAATTGAACAGCTACTTGTCCGGCTTGAACTGCAGCGTCAATCTCAGTTTGATAGATAGAATCTACAATGTCCTTTGCTTGTGCTGTCATGGTTTCTCCATATTGATCTTTAAATGTTGGTTCTATTAAAGTATAGAAGTTTCTCTTTCCATTAACACTTTGTCCAGGTACTACGTTTGGATTATTTGGTAATACAGCATATACATTTAATACATCCTCTGCTATTTCGAAGCTTGTTAAAATTGATTTTGCTTTTACTTCAAAGCTAAAGCTTACTGGCTTTTTATTTACTGTCATATTAACTGTAACAGATTGTGCATCTTCTAAAGTTGTTGCTATTTGTAAACTTGCTACTTTTGTATCTTGATGGCTATCAGCTATTAAAATTCCATTTTCATCAAGTTTTGTGATAGTAACTCCTGCTATTGGTGAGATTTCTAGGTTACCACTTGTTACTTCTATTTCTTCGTCGTTAATATTAATAACAGTTAATTTTCTCTTAGCCACACTACCTACTTTGATTACTTCATTTTCATCAATTGGCTCTACTTTAACTTCTTTTACAATATCACTCTTTTTCACTACTAATTTAATAGCTTTTTCAACTTTTTGACTTCCATATTCAATATATGCTTTAATTGTGTATTCTCCTACCTTCTCTGCTTTTCCTTTAATGATAATATTGCCACTTGCATCTGTTTCAAAATTAACACTTAAGTCATTAGCAGTTACTGTGCTATCTTCTGTTGGTGTAACTGTTGTTGTAACTTTTAATTGACTTTGTTGTAATGTACTTCCATCAGTTTCTTGTTTTGCTTGAATGGTTCCTAAAACAAAATCTTCTTTAGAGTTTGTTTGATATCCACCTACTATTTCTTGTACATTATTCATTCCAGTATTAGTCATAACAAGTTCACTAATTGGTTTTAATACTTTTACATTAATTTTGGTTGGAGCAGTTTTCTCACCATATGTTACTGTAATTTCTTTTTGTCCTTCTGCTGTTAAATCATATGCAGATAACATACTCTTTGTAACATTTATTGTGTCTGTAGTTTTGTCCTCATATGTTACAACAATTTTTGCTCCTGTTAAGTCTAATGTTGTTGCTTCTCCATATTGATATTCTGTTTTAAAATTTGCATCTAAGCTTAGCTCGATGCTTTCTACTGCTTTTTCTGGAATTGGTGGAACTTCTTTTGCTTTTATAATAACTGTTCTAATTGCTGCACTTGGATTATTATTGCTATCTACTACTGAGTAAGTAATAGTGTATGTTCCTACTTTGCTAGTATCTACTTGTCCAACTTTTACTTTTTGAGTTGTTCCTTCTGCTACAAACTCAATAATTCTTGATATTTCAGAAGTAAGATCTCCATCATAATTATCTAATGCTGTTGCTCCCTCATCTATGTATGCAGCTCCTTCTTCTAGTTCAATTGTTTTATCACCTTTTATTGTAATAACTGGTGCTATTTTATCTGCTTCTTTTAGTGAAGTTGGTTCTACTACTACTAACTGTTTCAATTTTCCTTTTTTAAACATGATAATTCTTTGCGCATCTATTAAATTAATAATATTATCCGTTTCATTGCTTACATTTCCTGCCATTAAATAAGGTCCTGTCAATTTTCTTGTTCCTTTATGATGTAAAATAGCTACTTGAGCATCTATTAAATTAACCTTTCCATCCCCATTGACATCTCCATAAACTATAACAGTATAAACATTACTATTCTCTTTTACCTTAATTTGAGTGCCTGTCCCTACTTCTGCTTTTAATTCGCTTGTTATTGTTAAACCTTTTTTTGCAAATTCTTCTATTATTTTCTCTTTTGTAATTCTTTGGTCTGCATTGTCAAAAATGAAAGGTAAATATGTTACATTATCTTTTTCAAATACATTGTCTAAAATATTATCTGGTTGATGATTATATGTTTGCATTTTTGTAGCAATTTCTTCTGGGTATTTTCTATAATTAGTATGAAGTATTCCAACTGTTCCTATTGTTGCTGTTGCTAATCCTGCTATTAAAAGTACTTTATTACTTTTTTTCATATTCTACCTCCTGCTACCTTTTACTCTTTTTTCTTCTTTTCTTCTAGCTTCTCTTCTTTTTTTAGCTACAATTTCATTAACGATAATAACAATAATAGCAAGTATGATAACGCCTATAATAATCATTTCTATTGTATTAACATTAAATCCTTTTTTCTCCTCTTTCTTACCTGGTGTTTGAGTATTGGTTGCTTCATTTGTTTCATTATTAGTTATATCATTCGTTTCATTGTTAGCAGTTACATTATTGACTGCATTATTATCAACTTCATTTGCTTGATTATTTTCTTCATTAGTTGTATTGTTTTTATCATCATCTTTTTTATCATCTTTATCATCTTTTGGTTTAGTTGTTGTTAAATATGTATGGCTAATGTATGCTGTTCTTCCATTATATGTAACTCTATCCCAACCATTACTTCCAATTCCTGTTCTAGTAATACTGCTATCTTTTTGAAGTGTACCTAACAATTTTCCACTAGTGCTCCAGCTATCTCTAATTGATACGTTTTCTTTTGCATATACTTTTTGATTAACACTTGTAAATGTTGGTTTTTTACTGCTTGAATTGTTATTATTTGAACCACTAGAATTTGTATTATTATTATTATTATTATTATTATTATTGTTGTTATTGTTGTTATTTGTACTAGCTTTATTCTTTACATTTATATTGATACTGCTAGCACTTGTGTTTAATACATTTGCATTAGCATCTGAAGCAACAATGTTGGAAATAGAACAATTTGCTGTACCTGCTGTTTTCGCTTTAAATGTAAAGCTTACACTTGATATGGTTTTCAAGTCTAAATCTATATAATCTACCTTTACATAACTTCCCATATTTGTTCCGCCAATTGAATTGCTGACATATTGTAATTTTGAACTATCATAATTGAATCTAAAATCTGCTGTTGTTACTGGCTGTGAAAATCGTACAGTGATAGTTACATTTGCTCCTACTGTTGGGCTAGTATTTGTTGCTGATATGCTAGTGCTTGCAGCTTTTGTCACTCCACATATCCCTAATAATATGATAATTGTCATTATTGAAACGATAATTTTCTTTTTCATTTATTACACCCTTTCTTCCGGCATTTTACATCTTTTGTAACATTTGCCATTTTCCGTTTTTTTGGCTTTTAACCGTATAAATATTATACTACTATTCTCTATTCGTTGTCAATCCAAAATTCCTTTTTCTTTCAATTTTTTTGTCCTTTTTCCTCCCATTTTTTACCTATTATTTTCTTTTTGTCCTATTTTGTAAATAATTGTATCTATTCTGCTTATTTGCTTTTATTTTTATAGTATTTTGCCTATTTTATTTTATGTAAAAACATTTCTTATTCATTCCATTATTTTCCAATAAGATATTTTTATTTTTTTGTTTTGCTGGAAATGACTAGGAAATTTTATCTTTAATTAAAAAACCCCTAATAGGAATTTCCTATTAGAGGTTTTTAATCGTTATGGTTTGATATATACAGTGAATGTTATTTCAGTTCTTCTATCTTTGTTGTCTACTAATATTAATACATATTTATTAAGTCCGGTTTTGGTTGATTGTGTGGTATAGTTATTAATATTATCTTTATTTACACCTTCAATAACATTTCCGTCATTTCCTATCAAAGTAGCTCTTGTTAGAGTTTCTGGTCTATCTACGATAATAGTTTGTTCTCCAACGTATGTCTTTTTGTCTACTAAGTTTGTTTTTGGTCCTTTTGTATTAACTTCAAAGTTTACTGTTGTTGTTGCTCCATCTGGTAAAGTTACTGTTAAACTATATATTCCATCTGTAATAGCATCACTATTATTATAAATAGGTGTTTGAACTCCTGTTGTTTTGTTTGTCAATACTGCTGTTGCTGTTTCATCGAATTCTACTTTTAAGTTAAAGTCGTAATCTTCTCCTTCAATAATAGGATTGATTGCTCCATTTCTTACATAGCAAATAACTGGTGCATAGTTTTGTACTGTTACTTCAACTACTAATGTTTCTTTTGATCTATTTCCACTCTTATCAACTGCATAATATTCAACTGTGTATTTTCCTGGTGTGCTTGAATCTACGATTCCACTATCTACGATAACAATTTCACCATTTGCATTATCAGATACATTGAATTCTGGTGTTTTGTATGTTCCACCTCTAGTATACACTTGTGTTGCATCTGCTGCATTCTTAAATGCAATTGTTGGTGCTGTTGTATCTATGATTTGTACTGTAACAACTACTGGATCTGCTTTGTTTCCACTAGAATCTTCTGCGTTATATACTACGTCATAAACACCTACTGTTCCCATATCAAAGTCTTCTGGGAATTCAACTGTTAATTCAACATCTCCATCAACAGTATCTGTTGCTTTACCAGCTACTTTTGGATAATTTCCTCCGATTTGTGCTTCTAGTCTTTGATATGTTGTTTCTAATTCAATTACTGGTTTTTGAGTATCAACTACTTTTACAGTTCTTGTAACTTCGTCTGCTGTATTATCACTTGAGTCTGTTACATTATATTTAATAGTATAAGTACCTAATTTTGTAGTATCCACTGTATTAACTTCTACAGCTGTTTCAGTACCTTTTGCTACAAATTCGATTGTTGTTTTAACTCTTTCTGTAATGTCCCCATCATAGTTATCTATTGCAGTTGCACCTGCATCTGTATAAGTATCTCCTACTTCTACTTCTACTGTGCTTTCGCCTTTTAATCCAATGATTGGTTTTTGTTTGTCAACTACTTTTACAGTTCTTGTAACTTCTTCTGCTGCAACTCCTTCACTATCAGTTACATTGTATGTGATAGTATAAGTACCTAATTTTGTAGTATCTACTGTATCAACGTCTTGAACTTCTTCAGTACCTTTTGCTATAAATTTAATTGCAGTTTGAATGTTTTCTGTAATGTCTTCTCCAAGGTTATTAGAAGCTGTTGCACCTTCGTCATTATATTCAGTTCCTAATTCTACTTCCATATTAGGTTTTCCTGTTAACATGATTACTGGTTTAGTTCCAGCTACTACTATAACCTCTTTTGTTGCTGATACTGAATTATAGTTATTATCACCTGGATATTCTATTGTAATAGTAGTTTTTCCAACGCCTATTACTGTAACATTTCCTTCATTATCGATTGTTAATACATTTTCATTACTTGAAGTAAATGTTGGTGTTCCTTTTAAGTTTTCTGCGTTAGCAATTGTTATTTCAAAGTTTGTAGTTTCTTCTTTATTAATTTTACCTGGAATACTTGCTGTATTGATTGCTACTTGGTCTGCTTTTCCTACTACTACAGTAATCTTATCTGTTACTGGAGCGTAATTTGTATCATTTGGTGTATATACTACATCATATGTTTTTGTTCCTGCATCTCCAATTTTTGCTGTTTGATCTACTGTGTCTGCAAATGCAAGTGTTCCTTCTAGAGTTTGTCCATAGCTATCCATTGTTGGTAAATTAATATTTCCTACAATTGCTGTTGCACTGTATGTCATGTTAATAGTAGTTAGTGTTGGGAATTTACTTGGTATTTTTTCTACTGTAATTGTTGCTTGTGCATATACTTCTGCATGAGTATCATCTCCTGCATATTTTACAGTAATTACTGCTGTTCCCTCTTTATGTCCTGTTACTATTCCATTTTCTACAGTTGCTACTTCTGTATTATCACTTTCATAACTTACTTGTCCTATTCCTTCTGCACTTACTTGTACATTTGCTGTTCCGTTAATTACTATTGTTTCTGGATCAAGTGTTACTGTAAATTCTGGTTGAAGTGCTCTTAATTTTGCAATTGCATTATTAATTGCTTCTACCTTACTATTGATTTCAGATTGTTTTTCTTCTTTCATTGCTAAAGCTGCTTCTAATGCTTCTTTGAATTCTACCCAGCTTTCTACTGAGTAATCTGCTTCTACTTTTCCTGCTGCTGCTTCTTTTGCTGCTTCTAATGCTGTTGTATCAACTGTTAATCCTGCAATAGCACTGTTGATTGCTGCTACTTTAGCGTCTATTTCTGATTGTTTTCCTTCTGTCATTGCTAATGCATCTGTTAATGCTTTCCAGCTTGCTACTGAGTAATCTGCTTCTACTTTTTCTGCTGCTAATGCTTTAGCTGCTTCTAATGCTGTTGTATCAGTTGTTAATCCTGTAATAGCACTATTGATTGCTGCTGTTTTCGCATCTATTTCTGATTGTTTTCCTTCTGCCATTGCTAATGCATCTGTTAATGCTTTCCAGCTTTCTGCTGAGTAGTCTGCTTCTACTTTTCCTGCTGCTTCTGCTTTAGCTGTTTCTAATGCTGTAGTATCAACTGTTAATCCTGCTAGCGCACTATTGATTGCTGCTACTTTAGCGTTGATTTCTGATTGTTTGTCTTCTGCCATTGCTAATGCATCTGTTAATGCTTTCCAACTTGCTACTGAGTAATCTGCTTCTACTTTTTCTGCTGCTGTTGCTTTAGCTGCTTCTAATGCTGTTGTATCAACTGTTAATCCTTCTAACGCACTGTTGATTGCTGCTGTTTTGCTATCAATTTCTGATTGTTTTCCTTCTGCCATTGCTAATGCATCTGTTAATGCTTTCCAGCTTGCTACTGAGTAATCTGCTTCTACTTTTTCTGCTGCTTCTGCTTTAGCTGCTTCTAATGCTGTTGTATCAGTTGTTAATCCTGCTAACGCACTATTGATTGCTGCTACTTTAGCGTTGATTTCAGATTGTTTATTTTCTGCCATTGCTAATGCATCTGTTAATACTTTCCAGCTTGCTACTGAGTAGTCTGTTTCTACTTTTTCTGCTGCTGTTGCTTTAGCTGCTTCTAATGCTGTTGTATCAACTGTTAATCCTTCTAACGCACTGTTGATTGCTGCTGTTTTGCTATCAATTTCTGATTGTTTTCCTTCTGCCATTGCTAATGCATCTGTTAATGCTTTCCAGC
>CAOXTD010000022.1 GCA_948560265.1 uncultured Clostridia bacterium
AAAACGTAATAAATATAATTAAAGATATGAATATAAAAGATAAATTAAGATTAGGTATATGCTTAACTACAAGTGATTGGGCTAATATTTTGTATAATAAAACTGAAATGTATAAGAAATTTGATATTATGCTAAAAGAAGTTGATGAAGAATATAGAACTATACTTATAAACTTTGGAAAGTATAAACTTGTAATGTTTGCAATGGCTAAAATTATGGAGATGGAACAAGTAGAACGAAACAAAGTTGTTTTGTATTTGTTTAATAGTGTAAAAAATTAAGATTATAAGTTTCAAGAAAAAAGCCCTTTTTGTTGAAAAATTCTGTATAATGTGGTAAAATATTCACATAAATTAAGTATCTTGCTAATAAGCAAGTTTTGAATAGAGTAGCTTTTAACAATAAATATTGTAAAGGAGGATTTTTTATGAAACGGTGCTTTACGTGGGTAGTTAATTGGTTTATCCAATGGGTACGCAAAATGGGAATTGAAGAAAGAATAGGTTTTGCTATAGGTGGAGTAATTGGAATTGTTGTAGGCATAGCATTATTTGTGTCTGTCAACAAAGTACTTGCTACGGCAATTGATTATGAACCATTGGAAAAACAAATGTCTGCTATTCAGCAAAATCCAGATTTGTTACTAAAGACAAACTGTAATATATCCATAACTGATGATGTTATTACAGTCATTTTTAGTAATGATGAGTGCAAGCTGACGGTGAAATATGACCAAAGCTTTGAAGTATTATCGACTTCAAAAACAGACCAATATATGTTTTGGTTATTGGCACTTGGACTTGCAGTGCTGATAGGATGTTTTGTATACGCAGTGGCAGCTATCCTATTGACAATAGCTGTATTCTTAATCGAAATGTTGTGGGAGTTCATTTACAACAAGTTAAAGTCAATAAAATCTAAAAAATCATGATTCAATTTGCGTTTTATAAAACGGTAATCACATCTCGTGGTTGCCGTTTTTCATAAATTTTAACATTTTTTCTTGCAATTTATAAAAATTGTGATATACTTTAATAAATTGATTGATATTTGTATCAATCGTTAAAGGTGTGAAAAAAGTTGTAGATATCTACGTCAACGGCACCAAAAAGCAAGATTTAAAAATCTTGCTTTTTCTTATTCTTCCCAAACTTCCAAATCCTTAATACTTGGATCATAGATGGACTTACCTTTGTAATTAAACCTAGAGCCATGACAAGGACAATCCCATGTTTTTTCTAAATTGTTCCAAGTCAATTCACATCCTAAGTGGCTGCATACTGGTTTAACAATATATAATCTTCCATTTTCTTCTCGATAAGCTCCTACTTTTTTATCTTCAAATTCAACTAATCCTCCTGTACCAGGCTTAATGTCTTGTAACTTCTCTTCTGGTATTTTTAATTTCTCTACTGTCCATGAAGTAGCAACTTCTTTCACCATATTGCCTAGTTCTTTGTAATTTTTAATCGGCTCTAGTCTAGTAGAAGTAAATGCTTCTTCATATGGGTTTTCTTTTCCTAAAATTTTATCCACAATTATATTTGCTGCTACATTTGAAGTAGTCATTCCCCATTTTTTATATCCTGTTCCTAAGTACATATTCGGCATTAAATTAGAAAATTCTCCGATATATGGTATTTTATCTAAAGAAATACAATCTTCTGTACACCAACGATATTTAACAGTACAATCCGGGTAATATTTTTTAGCAATTGCCTCTAGTTTTTTGTAACTATCTGAAATATCTTTTCTCTCTCCCGTTTTATGCCCCATTCCTCCTATTAGTAATAATTCTTTTTCATTATTTTGTGCCACTCGGAAAGAAACGGTTGGATTTTCGCTATTAATATACATTCCCTTCGGTAACGGCATTCTAGTTTCTATTGCAATTAAATAAGACATTTCTTGATACATTTTTAAGAAATAATATCCTGGCATGTTAATAATAGGGTAATGACTTGCTAACACTACATATTTTGCTTTTATGGTTTTTCCATTTTCTGTAATAACTGTATAATTATCCTCTTTTGGTCCTTTTACATCTGTTACCTTTGTTTTTTCAAAAATAAGTATATTATCTTGTTTTCTAATGGCTCTTACAAGTCCATTTGCATATTTGCAAGGATTAAATTGTGCCTGGTTTGGAAATTCAATTGCTCCAAGAATGCGAAATGGTAGGTTTACATTCGAAACAAATTTAGCTGGAAATCCTAAAGAATTTACTGCTTCTACTTCTTTTTTTATTTTTAAAACTTCTTCCGCTTTTAATGTATAGACATAATTATCTTGTCTTTCAAAGTCGCATTCAATATTTTCTTGCTTTACAATTTCTTCTATATTTTGAATGGCTTGTTCATTCGCTTTTAAATATTGTTTTGCTTTTTCTTCTCCCTGTGAATTGATTAAATAATCATAAAATAATCCATGCTGGCTAGTAATCTTGGCTGTTGTATTTCCGACTAGTATGTTCACAAAGTCTTTCTTTTTCTACTAAAGCTACTTTTAAATCTGTTTTGGATAAATAATATGCTGTGGTTAATCCTGTTAGCCCTCCTCCTATAATACATACATCTACCTGAGTATCTTCTTCTAAACTTGGAAATTGCTTTCTTTCTGATTTTACACTTTCTATCCAATATGATTTCATTTTTTAATTTCCCCTTCCTAATGTAACCTCTATCGTTACTTCTTTTTGATTTCTAAGTACTTGTAATTGTACTTTATCTCCTGGTTTTTTCTCATAAATATAACATCTTAAATCACACATCTTTTCTAATTCTCTACCATCTATTGTTACTAAAATATCTTTTTCTTTTAGACCAGCTTTTGCAGCTGGTGAATTGTTTTTCACTTGTACCACATAAATCCCATTTGTTAATCTTAAATTGTTATTTAAATAAGGAATCACATTTTTGTCATAAGCAAAAATTCCTAATGTTGCCTCTTCGAATTTATCTTCTGTTTTAAATCTCTGTACAATTGACTTTACTGTATTAATTGGTACAGCAAATCCTATTCCTTCTGCAGATGTTATTTTAACACTATTAATACCAATTACTTCTCCTTGCGCATTAATCAAAGGTCCTCCACTGTTTCCAGGGTTAATTGTAGCATCTGTTTGAATTAAATCTTCCATATAAGATGATTTGTTTTCTTCTTCAATTGTAATTGTACGATTGACTGCACTAACAATTCCTGATGTAACGGTTCTTTGAAATTCATATCCAATTGGGTTACCAATTGCATACACTTTTTCTCCCACTTTTACTTGTGAAGAATTACCAAAAGTAACATATTTTAAGTTCTTGGCATTAATTTTAACAATTGCTAAATCAATATCAGAATCTGACCACACTACGTTTGCTTTATAACTTTTTCCATTTGGTAATGTGACATAGCAAGTAGTATATTTTGCTCCTGATACATGTTCATTTGTTAGGATATATCCATTTTCTGATACAATCATTCCTGTGCCTAACCCCAAACTTGTACTACCATTTTCTAAAAATATAGTTGCCCCTGGATTCTTCAACTTTGAAATACCTACTACACACTCATTAATTTGCTCTATTACTTGTGTAATTGTCTTATTTTCTTGTGTAACTTGTTCTACTGTTTGTGAAGTTTTTGTAATGTCTACTTTTTGTGGCGTTAACATACTAGTATTGGGTAAATAAATATTTTGGTATAGTAAATACAGTAATGCTACAATGAACACTAGTAATATACATATAATTACATTTAAACAGTAACTTTTTATCCTTTGTCTTTTTTGATTTTTAAAATATTCTTCCATTCATATCCCTCAAAAAAAAATAGTATTTTTCAATACTATTTTTCCCATTTTTATGATTATTTAATCTATAAAATAAATAATTTAAATGGTATGCTTTATTTCCTCATACCTTTTTACCTTTTGCGTTGTTGTTTTGGCTAGTGGTTCATCTGTAAGAATAATTTCTTTAATGTGTTTTACATCAGGAAGTGTTTGGTTTACTTCTTTTACCTTTTGCCAAAAAACTTCCTTTAACTCCTCTTCTGTTTTTTCTCCATAGATTTCTTTTGACTGTTCTTCGTCATATACTATTTTAGCGCAAAGTGTTGTATCCATTGAAGTTTTGTTTCTTGCAAATACCATTGTCTCAAGTACACCTGGTATTTTATTCAATAAAAATTCTAATTCTTGCGGATAGATATTTTTCCCATTTTTTAGTACGATAATGTCGCTCTTTCTACCAGAAATATATAAATATCCTTTTTTATCCAGATATCCATAATCTCCTGTCGAAAACCAGCCTTCTTTCATACATTTTCTAGTTGCTTCTTCGTTCTCATAATAGCCTAACATAACACTTGGACCTTTCACTACGATTTCTCCAATTCCCTCTTCGTCTTTTTCTTCAATTTTTAATTCTAAATTAGAAAGAGGAAATCCAATAGAACCTGGCTTTTTCATTTTATCGCTTTCACAGGATACCACTGGTGAAGTTTCTGTTAATCCATATCCTTGTACTAAATCTACTCCAAAATCATTAAAGCCTTTAATAATTTTTTTGTCTAACGGTGCTGCTCCTACAAAAACAATTCTTAAATTTCCACCGAATTGGTCTAAAATTGGTTTAAATACTTTTCGTCTAATATCGATTCCAATTTTAGCTAATAGTTTCGTGATTACTATCATAGTTTTGATGAGCTTTGTTTTTCCCTGCTCTTCAATACTTTTCCATACCTTTTTATGAATATTTTCTAAAATTAATGGTACTCCAACAAATATGCTTATTTTAAACTCTTGCATATTTTTTTGAATATATTTTAGACCTTCACAAAATGCCACTGTAGAACCAAAGTAAATTCCTAACAAGAAAGTAATGGTACATTCAAAAGTATGGTGTATTGGTAGTACAGAAAGTAATGTCTCATTTGGCCACATATGAGAGTACATAGCAATTGCTTGTAGATTGGAGCAAATATTTCGTTGTGAAAGCATTACTCCTTTTGAAACATTAGTAGTTCCTGAAGTAAATAAAATGATAGACATTTCTTCTGGATTAATTGTAATTGCTTCATATTCTCTATTTCCGTTTTCTCTTAATTTTCTACCTTGGCTTAGTAAATTTGAATACAAGATAACTTCTTTTTCTATTGTTTCGTCCATTGAAATAATATATTTTAAATTATAATTCTCTGTATTTTTTACTTTTTGTAACATAGAAATATATTTTGCTTCACATACAATTGCTTCTGCTCCGCTTCTTTGTACAAGTGATTGTAGTTCTTGTTCAGGAAGTGCTTTATCTAATGGAACAATTGTCATTCCACCAGTGGTAACTGCTAAATAGGTTGTACACCATTCATAACGGTTACTACCAATAACGGCTACTTTCTTTCCTTGTAAGCCCATACTAAACAAACTTGTACAAAGTGCTTCAATATCCTTTTTAAATTGCGAATAGGTTTTGTATACATATTCCACATTATCTTTTGCATGCCTTATTTTATATTTATAAGCAATGTAATCTGGATAAAGTTTCTCTGTTCTGCTAATTAATTCTCTAAAA
Source organism: uncultured Clostridia bacterium (assembly GCA_948560265.1). Taxonomy (GTDB): domain Bacteria; phylum Bacillota; class Clostridia; order TANB77; family CAG-508; genus CAG-273. Next base: position 5,562 of record CAOXTD010000022.1, read on the forward strand.
TCTTTTACTGCATCCGCTTCATATGAAGCCCTTTTATCTTTCATATTCTCTCCTTCTTATTTCCGTAGATCTTTTTTCTATTGTCATTTTATACTAAAAGGAAAAATTTAGCAATATTTTTGTTGATTTTTACATATTGCTAGTATATAATCGACTTAGAAAAAAGAAAAACAAAGGGAGACATAAGATGAAGCAAAATTTATATGAATTAACTAATCCACAAAAGCCAATCTGGCTAACGGAGCAATACTTTACAAATACATCAGTTAACACAATTTGTGGTTATACTTTTATCACAGATGTAGTTAATCTTGAAATTTTAAGAAAAGCTATCTATGAAATGGTAAAATCAAATGATGGCATGAGACTAAAGATAAATAGTAAAAATGATAGTGCTTTACAATATGTAAGTGATTTTGAGCCATTTTACATTCCTACTGTGGAATTATCTACGAAGGAAGATATTGAAGAAAAAGCTTTAGAAATGGCAAGTACACCTTTTATGCAATCTAATGAATTTCTTTTTCAATTTTTACTTTTTAAGCTTCCTGATGAAACTGGCGGTTTTATTGTTAATGTACATCATTTAATTCGGTGATTCTTGGTCTTTAGGTTTAATTGCGAAAGAAGTTACTACGATTTACTCTGAACTTATAGAAGGTTGTTACGAAACCAAATCTTATCCTTCTTATCTAAATTATATTGAATCTGAAAAAGCTTATAAGAATAGTGATAAATATTTGAAAGATAAAGCTTATTGGGAAGAAATTTTTACTACTATCCCAGAAGTTGCATCTCTTGTTCCTATGCAAGAAGATAAAAAAGATATTTCTTGTGAAGGAGCTCGTAAAAAATTCACTTTTTCTTCTAATGATTTAGCCAATATAAAAGTATTTTGTGATTCTCATAAAATTTCATTTTATAATTTCTTTGCAGCAATTTATTCCTTATATATTGCCAAAATTAGTAGTTTAACTGATTTTGTCATTGGTACTCCTATTTTGAATAGAACCAATTTTGAACAAAAACATACTATGGGTATGTTTATTAGTGTTGCACCTTTAAGAATAACAGCTCAAGAAAGTTCTTCTTTTATCGATTTTGCAAAAGCGATTAGCAACAATACTATGTCTATTTTTAGACATCAAAAATACTCTTATCAAAATATTTTGGAAGATATTCGAAAAAGAGATTCTTCTATTCCTAATTTATATCATATTCTATTATCTTACCAAATTACCAAAACCACAGAGGATAGTAATCAAGTTCACTATTCCACTGATTGGGTATTTAATGGTAGCGTTGCAGACGAACTGCAAATTCATTTATTTGATTTGAATGATGAAAACTCTATGACAGTAGCTTATGATTATAAATCTAGTTTATTTTCTGCGCAAGAAATTACTAACATACATCATAGAATTTTAACCATGATAGAACAAGTCATTAGTCAAGAAACTCTTTTACTAAAAGATATTTCTATTGTAACACCTGAAGAAAAACATGAAATCCTAAATGACTTTAACAATACCGCTATGTCATATCCTACTGATAAAACTATTATTGATCTATTTGAAGAGCAAACTATTAAAACACCTGATGCTATTGCAATCGAGTATGAAGATACACAAATTTCTTATCAAGATTTGTTCACTCGCGTGAATCAATTATCTAATTATTTAGAAAGCCTCCATTTAACTAAAAATGTTGGTATTTTTACGAATAGAACCATTGATACCATCGTTGGTATTTTATCTATTTTAAAAATAGGTTCTACTCTTGTCCCTATTGACCCTCTCTATCCTAAAGAGAGAATAGAACATATGGTACAAACTGCTAAATTAGAGTTTATTTTAAGTAGTTCTCCTATTTCTAATGATATGCATTTGCCAATTATTGACATTGCTTATTCCAACTATGTGAAATGTAATAAAAACTTTGAAGCTAATCCTGTTCAGCCTAATGATAACCTCTATGTTATTTTTACTTCTGGTTCTACTGGAACACCAAAAGGCTTAACTTTAACTCACAAAAATATGGTTAATTTGATATGCTTTGAAAAAAGAAATTATGATTTCTTATCTTTAGGAAATAAGATTCTTCAATTTGCTACTATGAGCTTTGATGTTAGCTATCAAGAAATCTTTTCTGCCCTTTTGTCTGGTGCAACACTTGTACTAATTGATGAAATGAAAAGAAAGAACATGGATCTTTTAATAGATTATATTGTATCTCATAAAATTAGTGTTTTATTTATTCCACCTGCTTATTTAAGACTTTTAGTAGAAGAAGAAAAAAATGTAACTTTACTTTCTTCTACTGTAAAGCACATTATTACAGCTGGTGAAAGCTTGCTCATTACCTCTGGCATTAGAAAATTATTAGAAAATGATATTGAATTATTTAATCATTATGGACCTGCTGAAACACATGTAACAACTACTTATCTTGTTCCTAAAGATTTCAATGCTTCTGTGGCACCAATTGGCTCTCCTATTGATAATAGCCAAATTTATATTTTAGATACTTGCAATAATTTATGCCCTATTAATGTCACAGGTCAAATTGCGATTAGTGGTGATTGTGTAGGAAATGGTTATATGAATCGTCCTGATTTGACACAAGAAAAATTTATCCAAGATCCATTTATTCCTAATCAAACAATGTACTTAACAGGTGATATTGGATTTATTGACGAAAATCATATTATTCACTATATTGGTCGTAATGATTTTCAGGTAAAAATCAATGGTTTTAGAATTGAACCTGATGAAATTACCAAAAACATTTTACAATATCCTAATGTTACCTCAAGTTGTACTATTATAAAAGAATATCATGCTAAGAAGTATATTGTAAGTTATTATACTACTAACGCTAAAGTTACAGTTGATGGACTTCGTTCCTTTTTGTCACAAAGGCTAGCTTCTTATATGATGCCTTATCAGTTAATAGAATTAGAAGCTTTACCTATTAATTTGAACGGAAAAATAGATAAAAAGGCTCTTCCAGATATTTCTTTTGAAGAAGAAGATAGCAATTTTATTGAGCCTCAAACAGAAACAGAAAAAAAATTATTAGCCATTTGGCAAGAAGTTTTGCAATTATCTAAAATTAGCACTACATCTAATTTCTTTCATCTAGGTGGTGACTCTTTATTAGCCATTAAATTAATTGCTTTTGTGAATGATACTTTTGGTATCAACATAACTATTAACTCATTATTTAAATACCCTACCATTCACAGCTTGGCTGACTATTTAGATATGGCTTCTAAAAGTAAATCTAGTACTATTCCTAAGATGGAAGAAAGAGAATATTATCCACTTTCTTCTGCCCAAAAGAGAATTTATTATACTGCTAGCTTAGATACCAATTCTATTTTATATAACATTGCTGGCGGAATTATTATTGATAAAAAATTAGATGTTGCAAAATTACAGAACTGTTTTACGACTTTAATTGTTAGACATGACGCTTTGCGCACTCGTTTTGTTGTAAAAAACGAAGATATTGTACAAGTAATTGACAAAAAAGTAGATTTTTCGATAGAGACTGAGGCTAACAATACGAATAACTTGAACAGCATTTATGAAAACTTTGTGAAACCTTTTGATTTATCAAAAGCTCCTTTACTAAGAGCAAAGGTTGTTACTTTAAAAGATGATAAAATGCTACTTTTACTAGATATGCACCATATTATTAGTGATGGTACGTCGCTTGCTATTTTATTACAAGAACTTTGCGATTTATATAATGACTCTCCGCTTCCTGAACTAACAATTGATTACAAAGACTTTACTTTGTGGGAGCAAGAACAATTTAAAACAGATAAATTTAGAGAAGCAAAAGATTTTTGGGTACATCAATTTGAAGATGAAATACCTTTATTAAATATGCCTACAACTTATCCAAGACCTTCTACTCAAAGTTTTGAAGGTAACAATTATTATGCTACTTTATCTAAAGAAGTTTTTGATAAAGTGAATCAAATATCTCAAAAATTAGATATTACACCATATATGCTTCTATTATCTGTTTACTATATTTTACTTTCTAAATATACTTCACAAGAAGATATTGTAGTTGGTACTCCTATTGTTGGAAAAGAAATGGCTGAACTTTCTAATGTTCTAGGTATGTTTGTTAATACTTTAGCCTTAAGAAATAAAATAAATAGTGCTTCTTCTTTTGCAGAATTTAGCAAATTAGTAAAAGAGAATTGTTTAAATAGTTTCAGCAACCAAATATATCCTTATGATATGCTAGTAAAAGACTTGAATATTAAAAGAGATGGTGGAAGAAATCCTTTATTTGATGTCATGTTTATTTATCAAAATAATGGATATCCCAAAATCAATTTTAAAGATACGAATGTGGAATATTTTATTCCTTATGGTAATATTGCAAAATTTGACTTATCTTTAGAAATCATTCCAATTGCTCATGAATATTCACTACGTTTTGAATATGCTACTAAATTATTTGATGAAAATTTTATCAAGCGTTTATCCTCTCACTATGTGAATATATTGGACGCTATTTTATCTGATACAAATGTTAAGTTAGCAGATATTCAAATGATGTCACAAGAAGAAGAAAATCAAATATTATATGAATTTAATGATACGAAGGTAGATTATCCATCTGATAAAACAATTATTGATTTATTTGAAGAGCAAGTGCAAAAAAATCCAAAGAAAATTGCAGTTGTATTTGAAGATAAAAAATTAACCTATCAAGAATTAAATGAAAAGTCAAACCAATTAGCAAGGTATTTAATGGCTAATCATACTGGCTTAGGAGATGTTGTTTGTATTTTATTAGATAAATCCCTAGAAATGATGATTTCTATTTTAGGAATTTTGAAAGTCGGAGCAACTTTTTTACCAATTGATATTAGCTACCCTAACGAGAGAATTGATTATATTATTAGAAATTCAAAGTCCAATATTATTATTACAAATAAAGACCTAATTCATAAAACCAATAGCACTGCTCAGCCATTATGTATTGAATTAGAACCTTTAGAGCAATATGAAAATACTAACTTAGGAGTTTCTTATGATGTAGACAATTTAGCTTATATCATGTATACTTCTGGTTCTACTGGTAACCCAAAAGGAGTTGCTGTTACGCATCAAAATATTGTTAGATTAGTGAAAAATAATCACTTTATTACCTTTGAAAAAGAAGAACGTATTTTGCAAACTGGATCTATTGTATTTGATGCTTGTACTTTTGAAATATGGGGAGCCTTATTAAATGGCTTTGAATTATATATTATGAAAAAAGAGGATTTATTAGATGCTTATTTGTTAGAAAATTACATACAGAAAAATAAGATTACAACCTTATGGCTAACTGCTCCATTATTCCATCAGCTTTCTGAAGTAAATCCCGCTATGTTTCAAGGGGTTTCCAAGCTATTAACTGGTGGAGATGTTGTTTCACCTAAGCATATTAGTAAAGTGAAAAAGGCTTGTCCTAATTTAACAGTGATTGATGGATATGGACCTACTGAAAATACTACTTTTTCATGTTGTTTCACAATTGATAAAGATTATGATACTTCTATCCCAATTGGAAAGCCAATTTCTAATTCAACTGCCTATGTCGTTTCACCTAGTGGTCTTTTATGTCCTATTGATGTCCCTGGAGAATTATGGGTTGGCGGAGATGGCGTTGCAAAAGGATATTGGAACAATGAAGAATTAACGAAAGAAAAGTTCATTCCAAATCCATTTGGAAACGATATGATTTACAAAACAGGAGATTTAGTAAGATGGTTACCTGATGGCAATATCGAGTTTATGGGAAGAATTGATAATCAAGTAAAAATTAGAGGTTTTAGAATTGAACTTAGTGAAATTAATCAAAAAATTTCAGAGTATAGTGCTATTAAGGAAGCCTTTACTACTATTACAGTGATAGATGAAGTAAAATATATCTGTTCTTATATTGTGGAAAAGAACTCTTTTGATATTGATGATTTAAAGAACTATTTGAGTAATTACTTGCCAAGCTATATGATTCCTACTTATTTTGTCAAATTAAAAAAATTACCAATCAACCAAAATGGAAAAGTAGACAAACACGCTTTACCTACTGACTTTGAGCATTTTATTGATACCAGGCAAGTAAAAGATCCTACTTGTGAGGAAGAAGCTTTACTACTTTCTCTTTTCAAAAAGATTTTAAATAATGAACATATTGGTATTACAGATAACTTTTTTGAAGTAGGTGGAGATTCGTTAACCGCTATGAAATTACAAGTAGAAGCAATTAGTGTTGGATTAAATATTTCTTATTCTGATATTTTTAAATACGCTACTGTGGAAGCTTTAATTCATCAGTTGCATACCTCTACTAAAGTAGAAGGTGAAGAAAATACTATTGATTATACTCGTTATGATGCTTTAACCGCTAAGAATACTTTATCTAGTCCAATTGTTTGTACACCTACTGATGTAGGAAATGTTCTTCTTACAGGTTTTACTGGATTTTTAGGTGCTCATGTTTTAGATAGCTTTATGAAAAAAGAAAGTGGAAAAATTTATTGTTTAATTAGGGGCAAAAACGGTATGACAGCAAGGGAAAGATTATTTAATGTTTTACACTTTTATTTTGAGAATAAGTATGATATCCTTGTAGATGATAGAATTATTTTAGTAGATGGCGATATTACTTCTTCTCACTTAGGATTGTCTGATGAAGATTATAGCGCACTTGGTAACTCTATCAATACAGTTATTCATAGTGCCGCACTTGTAAAACATTATGGCATCTATCAAGAGTTTAAAGAAATCAATGTTAACGGAACCAAGAATATGGTAGAGTTTGCAAAAGAATTTCATGCTAAATTATTACATATTTCTACTATTAGTGTTTCTGGAAATAACTTAGCAGAAGGTGCTAATATTGAAAATCACTTTGAACATGAAATGGATTATGATGAATCTAATTTCTATATTGGTCAGAACCTTGAGAATTTGTATGTTAAGAGTAAGTTCGAAGCGGAGAGAGTGGTTTTTGATGCTATTGCAGAAGGACTTGAAGCTTGTATTTTAAGAATGGGAAATTTAACAAGTAGATTTTCAGAAGGAAAATTTCAACAAAATCATTTTGAAAATGCTTTTGTAAATCGTTTAAAATCCTTTTTACAAATTGGTGTATTCCCAAAAGATTTGTTGCATTTATATTGTGAGTTTACACCAATCGACTATTGTGGTGATGCTATTATCAATATTGCTAGTCACTTTAACAAAGATTATACTGTTTTCCATTTATTAAATGAAAAGCAAGTTTATTTAGATAGACTATTTGATATGTTATCTGAAATTGGTATTCCTACTAAGCTAGTATCTGAAGAAGAATTTGCTGCTACGATACAATGTATTTTAGATGACCCATCTAAAAGGCAATTAGTGGAAGGTATTATCAATGACTTAAATAGTGATAAAAAACTAGTTTATCAATCAGATGTTGCTATTAAGTCTGATTTTACCAAAGAATTTCTATATAAAACTGGTTTTGAATGGCCTTATATTGATATTCATTATATTAAAAATTATTTTCAGTATTTAATTGATATTGGCTATTTCAATATTTCAATCAACTAAAAGGAGGAAATTATGAGCATTTATTCAACTATATTATTAATTGTTTTGTTTTTAATTAGTATATTGTTTTTTTACATAGCAAAAAATATCGCAAAAAGCCAGTTGAAATCTTTATTTTTAACAAATATTATCCTATTATTCATTTTATGTTTTTCTGTTTTTTTAGGAAGTATTTTAAGTGAAAAATTAAATATTGACCCTATGTATTTTGATTATTTCTCGTACATAGGAAGCTGTTTTCTCCCTATCTCACTTTTCTTTACAGCTAATATCTTTTTAAAAACAAAGATAAAATTTGAGAAATGGCATTCTTTACTTTTTATTGTACCTCTTCTTTCTTTACTTGTACTATGGACAAATGATGTTCATCATTTGTTCTATGTACATTACTCTATTTATATTAATGAAACTACTTTTGGTAACTTTTTCTATGTTTATGAAATTTATACCTATATTTTATTGATTATAGATATTATTTTATTGTTAAAGTTCCCTATTAAAAATGCTGGATTCTTCTCTACTCAATCTATCTTTATTTTAATAGGTTCCGTTATTCCTATTTTCGTTAATATTTTGGGTGCTTTAGGTGTAATACCAATGACTATTTATGTAACGCCTATTTGTTTTGCGGTTACTATCTTCTTTTATGCTATTGCTATTTTTAAGTTTAAATTTTTAAGTACTACACCAATTGCAATGCAAAGAATTGTAGACAGAATGTCTGATAGTTTTTTAGTAATTAGTGAAGACGGTATTATTACTGATTTTAATGATACCTTTTTAAAGACATTTCATTTACATTCTGAAGAGGTAAGAAACGTAAAATTTATTGAATTTATTACCAAACAAGATTTAGAAGACTTAAATAAAGATTTAGTAAAGCCAATTTTAGAAAAGAGCAAAGCAACTGAAGATACTATTTTAGTAAAACGTGAAATGAAAATATTAGACCATTATTTTAATGTAGAAGCAAGTGGTATTTTCTCAAAAAGTGCTTTTTTAGGAACTTTAATTTTGTTAAAAGATGTAACACAGCACATGCGCGATATGCAAACCATTCAAAATAATCAAAATATGTTAATGGAAAGAGAGCGTTTGGCTTCCTTAGGACAACTAATTGGTGGTATTGCTCACAACTTAAAAACTCCTATTATGTCCATTGCGGGTGCTACTGAAGGTTTAACAGATTTAGCTACAGAATATGAAAAATCTGTTGGTGACCCTGAAGTAACAGTAGAGGACCATCATGAAATTGCAAAAGATATGAAAGATTGGATTGAAAAAGTCAGATCTTATACAGAATATATGTCCGATGTTATCACAGCAGTTAAAGGGCAAGCAGTTACTATGTCAGAAGAGCAAGCAGTCACCTTTACCTTAGATGAATTAGTAAAACGTGTTAATATTTTAATGAGGCATGAACTAAAAAATGCTTTAGTTAATTTAAATATTCAAATGAAAGCAGAACCTGATGCTATTTTAAAGGGAAATATCAATAGTTTAGTACAAGTCATTAACAACATGATTTCCAATGCAATTCAAGCGTATAACGGTGAGGCTGGTAAGGAAATTAATTTAATTTTAGAACCTTCAGGAAAAAATATTATTATTTCTGTACAAGATTTTGCAAATGGTCTTCCTGATAGCGTTAAAGCAAAATTGTTTAAGGAAATGATTACTACGAAAGGAAAAAATGGAACTGGACTTGGATTATTTATGTCTTATTCTACGATTCGTGCACATTTCAATGGTAATGTTACTTTTGAAACAGAAAAAGGAAAAGGTACCATATTCCACATTACTTTACCAGTATAGTAAAAATTCCAGGTGTCGTTTAAAACTTATTTTTAAAGATAACAAAAAGAAACAAAACCTTAGAGCTTTGTTTCTTTTTATTTTACTTTGTTTTACTTTCTTCTATCATTATCTTTTCAATGAAATTGATAATTCTGTCCTCTGATTCTTTATCATAGTCATTATATTGAATATAATCGAACATATTTCTCAAATCAGTATCTGTTTTCATTCTTTCATAATGTTCATCAATCTCCAAAAGTCTTTTTTCTTCTACTTCTGGTGCCAAATGTCTCTCCCTTGTCTTTTCTTTTGCTGTTTCAAGATCTTGAGGAAATAAATAAAGAACTCGCATGTTAGGGCAAACTTTTTTAAATTCATATATTGTATCATAATGCACTTCAAATACCATATTTTTATCAGAGAAAAGTTCTTCTTTCGTATAAGCATACGTATATCCAAGTAAGTCAAATTCATATGCAATTTTGCCTTCGTCTCTTAAATTCTGCAATTCTTCTTTTCTTACAAATATCTTATCTTCGTTATTCTTTTCTCCTTTACGCATTTCACGAGTCGTTATAATTTTTACCTTTTCGAAGCCTAATCTTTCTACTAATCTGTCTTTATAAAAAGATTTTCCTGTTCCTGTAACTCCTGCTATTCCTAATAACATTTTGTACCTCCGTATTTTTGTATCCCTATATTATCATATTTTTCTATTTATAGCAACTTTCTTCTTTTTTTGTATTTTGACAAAAAAGTATGTACATTCCGACAAATTATGATATAATGGGCATAAATTAGAGGTGATGTTATGAGAAAAAATATGCAAGAAACAGCTAAAACTGGTTACAAAATTATTGCAGTAGATGATGAAGAAGGAATTGTAGATTCCTTATCTATCTTCTTAAAACGTTCTGGTTATGATTTTACAGGTGTTACAGACCCCATGGAAGCTATTGAACGTGTTAAAACAGAACATTTTGATTTGATGGTTTTAGACTTTATTATGACCCCTATTCACGGTGATAAAGTAGTTGAGGAGATTCGTAAGTTTAATAAAGAATTATATATTTTGTTATTAACAGGACATAAAGATTTAGCTCCACCACTTGAAACTATCCGTAAATTAGATATTCAAGGATACTGTGAAAAGAGTGATAAATTTGACCAATTGTTACTTTTAATTGAATCAGGAATTAAATCTATTGAGCAAATGAATGAAATTAAAAGAATTAATAACGAACTATCTGAAACTTACGAAAAATTGGAAAAGGCTTACTTAGATAGTATCGAAACTTTACGTTATACAGTAGAAGCAAAAGACCCATATACTAGGGGCCATTCTGATAGAGTATCTGCTTTTTCTGTATTAATTGGAAAGTATTTAGGTTTATCTGAGGCGGATTTAAAAACATTAGAAATCGGCGGATTATTCCATGATATTGGAAAAATTGGTATTCCAGATAGTATCTTATTGAAAGAAGCAAAATTGACAGATGATGAATATTCTGAAATTAAAAATCACCCTTCTATTGGTGCTCACATTTTGTGTAATGCTTCTATTTTCCAAGATATTATTCCAATTGTAAAACATCATCATGAGAGATTTGATGGAAGAGGATATCCTAGCAAATTAAGTGGTAATGATATTCCATACATGGCTAGAATTGCAGCAGTAGCAGACACATTTGATGCTATGACATCTAAAAGAACTTATCGTGACCCATTACCTTTAGATGTTGTAAAAGCTGAGATTGAAGATTGTTCTGGTAGCCAATTTGACCCAGAGATTGCAAAAGTATTTATTGACATTTTAGATAATCATTATGACGAGGTACAAGAAATTCAAAATAAGTTTAAAATATCATAAAAGACAAATAGTATAACGAAAGTGTAGTCCGCGCAAGGCGAGCTTGCGAGCGCCTTCCGTTGCTTTCTTTAATTTGCATTTTGCATATGAAAGCAACGGACAGCAAGGACAAACGTGTTATACTATTTGTTTTTTTATTATATTTATATTATTTAAGCTTCTTTCATAGATAATTGCACTTTTTGACGTTCTTCATCAATTCCAATTACTTTTACTTTTATAATATCACCTACTGATACCACATCTGACGGATTTCTAACAAAGCTATCACTTAATTGTGAAATGTGTACTAAGCCATCATGTTTCACACCTACATCTACAAAAGCTCCAAAATCAGTTACATTACGAACGGTTCCAGTTAATACCATGCCTTCTCTTAAATCTTCAAATTTTAAGACATCTGCTCTTAAAATTTGTTTTGGCATTTCATCTCTTGGGTCTCTTCCTGGTTTTGATAACTCATCAATAATATCTTTTAATGTCATTTCTCCCGCATTTAATTCTTTTGCTGTCTCTACTACGTCAATTCCTGCAAGTTTACTTTTGATTTCCTTTAATTTGTCTTTATTCAATAAATCTTCTTTTTTATAGCCGATATTACTTAATAACTGCTCTGCAATTTCATAACTTTCAGGGTGAACTGCTGTAATTTCAATTGGATTTTTTCCATCTGGAATTCTAATAAAACCTGCACATTGTTCAAAAGCTACTTTTCCCAACTTTGGTACTTTTAATAACTCTTTTCTTTCTTTTAATTTTCCATTTTCATCACGGTACTTTACAATATTATTAGCAATGGTTTTGTTAATTCCTGCTACATAAGATAAAAGTGATGGTGTTGCAGTATTTACATCAACTCCTACCTCATTTACAGCGTCCTCTACTACACCTGTTAAACTCTCTGTTAGTTTGTTTTGGTCTACATCATGTTGATATTGTCCTACTCCAATGGCCTTAGGGTCAATCTTTACTAGTTCTGCTAGTGGATCTTGTAATCTTCTTGCAATGGAAATAGCACCTCTTAAAGATACATTAATGTCTGGATATTCTTCTGTTGCAAGTTTTGATGCTGAATATACAGATGCTCCCGCTTCACTAACAATGGCATAATGTAAATCCTTGTCAATTTCTTTTATCATCTCTGCTACAAAGCTCTCAGATTCACGTGATGCAGTTCCATTTCCAATAGCAATAATATCAATATCATGTTTGCTAATCAATGCTTTTAATTCTTTCTTAGCACCTTCCACATCATTTTGTGGCTCTGTTGGATACACTGTTGTAGTAGCTAATAGCTTACCCGTTTCATCAATGACTGCAATTTTACAGCCTGTACGATACGCTGGGTCAAATCCCATAACAGTTAAGCCTTTTAATGGTGCTGCTAAAAGTAATGGCTTTGCATTTTTGCCAAATACCTTAATCGCTTGTGTCTCTGCCTTTTCTGTTAAGTCTGAGCGAATTTCTCTATCAATAGATGGCTCAATTAAACGTTTCCAACTGTCTTCTATCGTTTCTTCTAGCATTGCTGTAAATTGTGTTTTTCCTTTAATGACATCTTGTTCCATATGATGTAAAATATTTTCTTCTGGCTTATCTAATTTTACTTTTAAAAATTCCTCTTTTTCTCCACGATTAATAGCTAAAATACGATGGCTTGGAATTCTATTTACTTTTTCATTAAATTCATAATACATGTTATATGCTGTTTTTTCTTCTGGCTTTGTTGCCTTTGTAATAACAACACCATCACGATAGCAAATACGCTTGATTTCTTTACGATAATTTGGGTCATCTGCAATCATTTCTGCAATAATATCTTTTGCTCCTTGAATAGCATCTTCTACTGTCGCTACCACTTTATCTTTATTTTGTTTATCTTCTTCTGATAAACTATCAATATTCACATATTCTTTTGCAATTTCTTCAATAGGTTTCGTTTCTGTTTGCTCATAGATAATATTGGCTAAAGGCTCTAATCCTTTTGCCTTTGCAACGGTTGCTCTTGTCTTCTTTTTCTGTTTGTATGGTCTATAAATATCTTCTACTTCTGCTAAGGTTCTAGCTTTTTCTAAGCTTTCTACTATTTCATCTGTTAGTTTTCCTTGATTTTCAATAGAAGTTTTTACTTCTTCTTTTCTTGCTTCTAAATTACGAAGATAGGTAAGTCTTTCTCCTAGTTCTCTTAAGGTTTCGTCCGAAAGTCCTCCAGTTACTTCTTTTCTATAACGTGCAATAAATGGAATAGTATTTCCTTCGTCAATTAATTCCACTGTTTTTTGCACTTGTGTTAATTTAATATTTAATTCTTCTGCTATTCTAGTAGCTATTCTTTCCATAGTTTCTTGCATGTTTCCTTTAGTTCCTTTCTTACATTTTAAGAAGTCATCTTCTTTTGAAGATAACTTCTCTTTTTCTAGTTATTACTATATAACAGGTTCTCTGGAAATGCAAGCAAACATTTTAAATTTTTGGAAAATAAAATACATCATTTTAAATGATTAATTTCGTCCTCGCTTAGTCCTGTAATTTCTTTAATTGTTTCTATATCAATTCCTCTTTCTAGCATTTTTTTAGCAACTTCTAACTTTCCTTCTAGTTTGCCATCTCTTTTGGCTTCATATAAAAACTGTGCTTGATCCATTCTAGTAATTTCAATGTCTAGTGCTTCTTTCCACAAGATTTCGTCTTGATTAATTTTGTCTAATTCTTCTTTTGCTGCTTTAATATCTTCATTTTCTTCCATGATTTTGAATGCCTCCTCATTTTCTGGATTCTCCAAAAACATCATCCATTGTAGCATTCCATCATCTTTATTATTTTGATATTCTTGAATTGCTTTTGGTAGCTCTATTGTATTCATCTCACAATTCTCTGTCAAGACTATATCTCGATGTTCTGTTTCTCTTAGTTGCCATTTTGTATGTGCTTTTGGAATTTCCTTAAATTGTTCTATTTCCTCTCCTACAATAATGACACTAATTGTCTTTCTTAACTTTCCATATTCATTTCCAACCTTTAAATTTGTTGCATACATTTTTGCCCAATAATATAAAAATCTTTCTATCATCATTTCATGTGTTACTAGTTGTATTTCAATGTCACATTCTATATTGTCATTGATGACTGCTCTTACATCGACTCTGCCATTTTTCTGTTCTTTTCTGTCATTTAATAATTCCTTATTTTTGTTCAAGTCAATTTTATGAATTTTAATTTTTAAAATATCTTCTAGCATTGCTTTCGTGATATTTTCTCTACCTCTTCCAAATAAAGCTTGAAAGACAATATCGTTGGTTGGTTTTAATATTCTCTTTCTTTCCATTTGTTCTACCATAATTGGTTCCTCCTCATAAATTTAAATTTTATATAGATAACCTAGTGGTTTTACGAACAATTACTTTTTATTCCTCTTTACGGAAAAACTTTTAGAATAAACTATATGACTAAAATCTTCTGACACTAAAAATTGAATGAATATAAAGAAAATTGGAATCAAGTGTGTTGTAACACCTATCGTCATATAAAAATCGACATTTTTCGTTCTTTTATTTATACTATATGTCTAGTGTTAAAATATATTAATATAATATAATGCTAAATAATAATTTTTAAATATAAACGCTTGCATTTATATTTAGATTGTTATAATATATATTTAAATAAAATATATATTATAATTTTTCTAGGAATTCATTTAATAAATCTGATACATCTATCTTGAAACACTTAGCAAAAGCGCAGATTTCATAATCAACAACTGTTCTTTTGCCAACTTCTATATTATAGATTGCTTGTTTATGAATATCAATGCCATACAACATTAACATATTTGACAATGTTTGATATGATAAGTTATTTAATTCACGATAATATTTTATCTTCTTTCCAATAACGTTTAAGTCACCAGTATGCTTTCGCGTATTATTCATTAGCCAGAATTCCTTTCAAATTTTATATTATAATTTTATATTATTTTTTGTCTTTGATATAAATACACGCATTTACACAAAAAAAATCTAAATTAAAGAAAGGATTGATAAACATATGAAAAAAGGAATAAGAAAAAAATCAACAGATGGTATCACTCTCGTCTCTCTAGTCGTAACCATTGTAGTATTACTTATTTTAGCAGGTATTACAATTACATACATTATGGGAGATAATAGTATATTTAATAGAGCATCAGAAGCAAAATTAAAAACAGGTATAGCAAATTGGAAAGAAAAATTAGAAATGGCAAAAAATTCAGTTATTATAGACGGACTTGGAACTTTTAATCCAGATAAGTATTTTGAATATCTACAAGAACAAGGTATTATTGAAGATAAAGAAACAGATGTAGTGGATAATGAAGATGGGACTTATGATGTAATAACAAAGCCAGGCTATATATTTCAAATAGAATTGGTGCCTT
>CAOXTD010000023.1 GCA_948560265.1 uncultured Clostridia bacterium
GCTACTAATGTTTCATCCTCACAACTTTTCTTACTCTGTTTCAGATATGAAACGATTTTACCAAATACCTTTTTAACAATGTCATATGACATATTTCCAATCAAAATTGGTATATAATGCTACAAATTTCCAATTGGAATGTTTTTTCGCAATTTCTTTTAAATAAGGTTGATAACTACTTGGAAAATTTTCAATACCATTTAATTTAGTAGATGCTTCTGTTTTCCAATTAAACGCAAATCCTATTCCAATGGCTAAGAATAAAAATAGTAAACTTATGAAAATATATCTTAGTTTTTTTTTCATCTTCAAAATGCTCCTTTTCCTTTGTAGTTAGTATGGATTTTGGGCAAAAAAATATACCTATAATGTTTTTGCATTATAGGCATCCAATTTATTTTATAAAATATGATTTATTTTTCATAATATATTCATAATTTAATTGTACCAAATCTTCTTTTTCTTCATAAAACATATCATCACATTCTGACAATATATTTTCTATATCTTTATCTACAATTTTGTCTAATAGTTTTTCTCTTCGCTCTTCATTTTTAGGTAATCTTCTTTTCAAAGCTTTTACTGCTTTTTGACAAATGTCAGCTGTGTATGTTGCTCCAATTTCTTGAAATGCTTTTACTAGTTGATTAGAAAATATACCACTAGAATTATAGAAAAATTGCAAAAAACCTCCATTATATACTTCATCTTCTAAATTTTTCGTTATAAAAATTACTTTTTCTTTCTTGTTTAATTTTCCTATCTTATCGCCATATTCACATTTTTCATCTATATAAAGGCTCATATGCGCAACAAAATTGTTTTGGTCCTCTATCTCCCAAACTTGTTCTATTGTTTTCACTTTTTGAAATTCCTCCATACTCTTTGCAATTTGTTCTTCTAAATCTTCTTCCATTATTTTCCCCTTTTAACAATAAGACTTTATTTTTTCTTTTAGTTCTAGCCAACTATTCACTCTTGGAACTGTTACTGGTATATTTTGATTAACACTTGATGTAAATAGAATACTCCCTATATTCTTCTCGCTAATTTCCTGGCAAAACTTTGCTGAATCATCTACCATTAGGTCAATTTGATTATCTACACATATTTGTGCTTTTTCAAAAGAGTTCCATAATATTTTAGTATATGGAATATGATGTCTTTCAAAATAGTTTAAAGTTACTTCTTCACTTCCCTTAAATTTTATTTCGCCTCTTGAAGTAATAATATAAATCTCATTTCCTTCCTCTAATAATTTTTGCATAATAGTATTAGCATTTTCTTTCATTTGAGCATTACTGAAAATCGCAACACAATTATCTGCAAAAAATCTCTTGATAGTAGGATTTGTCATATCTCCTCTCATGACATCTTCCATATAATTTGAAATTTCTCCATTTTCATCATATTGTTCTATATAATTTTGTATGGATTTTGAAGTATCTGTAATAACATCATCTATATCTATTCCTATTTTCATATTCGTTCTCCTTACCTATATTTTTCTGTTCTCCTATAACTCATTAACTATATCTATTGAAGCTATTTTGTTATTTTTCAAATTAGCAATTGGTTGTTTAACAAAATTTAAATCTCTCAATTCTTCATCCATGTTCTTAAGAATATCATCATATTCATACCATTCTCTATCTAATATTTCATCTGTCATATAGTCAGATGTTTCTTTTAAAATCTTAGTAGAAAATATGATTGTTACTAAAATATCATCTTCTATTACTCTATTAGCAATATTTAAAATACCTGTTAATTCTACATCATATCCTGTTTCTTCTTTAATTTCTCTAATTGCTCCTTGTATAAGTGTTTCATTACAATCTAAATGTCCTGCTGGTATATTCCATTTTTTATAGCATTTCTTTTTTGCTTCTTGTACTAATAAAACCTTTCCCTCTTTTTCAAGAACTCCCCTACAATTACATGCATATTTCTTTCTCCTCCTACATTTGTTGTTATCATATCATAAAGGAAAATAATTATCAATTAAATTTCTAGGTATTTATTTTCTAAAATCATTGCTATTTTCTCATAAATAACATATAATATTAGTAAGGAAAGTAAGGATTATGAAAAGAGGTGAAAATTATGGAATTAGCAAAAGTAACTACTAAAGGTCAAATTACTATTCCTAAATCCATTAGAGATACTTTGAATTTAAAAGAAGGTAGTAAGGTAATCTTTATTCAAAAGGGAAAAGACATTATTATTAAAAACTCTGCCATGTTAGCATTGGAAAAAATTCAAGATGCTTTTGAAGGCGAGGCTGACAGACTTAATTTAGAGTCTGAAGAAGATATTATAAAAATGATAAAAGATTTTAGAAAAAATAGAAAGAAGGATTAGAATGAAAGTAATGTTAGATACCAATATTCTTGTTTCTGCTTTTGTATTTAACAGTAAAAAATTAAATGAACTAATCTATAAACTTTCTATAGAACATGAAATAATAATATGTACTTATACAATAACAGAACTAAATGAATTAATCAAAACTAAATTTAAAGTATCTCCAAATAGTTTAGACCAATTTCTTGAAGAATTTCCCTTTACATTGGTCTATTCTCCTCCCAATGTAGAACATAAACTCTTTGATATTCGAGATGAAGATGACTATATCATTTTACATACTGCTATTATAGAAAATGTTGATATTTTTATTACTGGTGACAAGGACTTTGACGATATTACAATTAAACATCCCAAAATTATGACTGTTAATAAATTTCTAGAAAACTATTCTTGATTTCAAAAAAGAAGCCAATTAGCTTACTAATCAACTTCTTTTCTCTCTTACTGATACACTTCTTTCACCCTATCTGGCAACTCCTCTTTTTGCACTTCATTCCAACTCACTACTCCACGAAAAGCCATTACATCTAATTTCAAATATGCCCCTTCTCTTAACTCTCTTGTTGTTTTAAATTCAATCTCTTTTTCTTTTCCTGCTTCATTAAACGCTGTTAAAGTATAGCGATATTTCATATTGTCTGTTGTTGTTAAAAGTTCCACTTTAGTATTATCTATTTGAACATAATATTCTTTGGTTTGATATACTAAAAAGTAGTAGGCTAAACCACAAAGTGTAATAAAAATGATAATTAAAGCAGCTAAACATAATTTATCCTTAACATCTTCCATCTATTTCTCCTCTTTATACTTCTTCTTTAATAATATTTTTACTTCCTAAATAGGTTGCAAGGAAATATAGTCCATAAACTGCTCCCATAATGCATACTGTTGCTATAATAGATGGTATCAATTCGTCTGTACTTGTAATTGCTGTCATTGTACTTAGTGCAAATTGAATTCCAAATATAGAATGGATAATTGCTAGGACAAGTGGTAGCATAAATACTATCCCAATTTGTCTAAATAATGCTTTGTTAATCATTTTTTCATCACAACCAATTTTTCTCAATATCAAATATCTTTGTTTGTTGTCAGAACTTTCTGTTAATTGTTTTAAAGCTAAAATAGCAGAACTTGCAATTAAGAATACAATTCCTAAATAAATTGCAATAAATACAATACTAGCAGTTAGTCCTTTGCTTGATTCTATAATCGTAATTTTAGTTACCCCATCTATCTCAATATCATTTTTCTTAAAGTTTTGTAACAAAGATGAACTTTCTTCTGCAAATATCTTTTCAATTTCTTTTTTCTCATTTTCAGTATTTACATTATAGTTGGCAGCCATAAAGTATTTTCCTATTTGCTCTTGCCCCAAGTTACAACTATCTGGTACTAATAGAATTCCTGTATTGATACTACTAGCTGACATATCAATAAATCCATCTTGACATTGGTCATATTTAGGAACATATCTAGTTCCTGCTATTGTTAAAATATTTCCTTCTTGCAGTACTCGTTCTCTAAGAGTAACCATATTTTGAAAATCACAAAGAACAATATATTCATTATCTTGTAATTCAAATTGTTTAATACCATATAGCTGAGCTATTTTATTGTAATCTGATACTTTTATAATCTCTTCTTTTGTTTCATAATTAAGTCTTGGAAATTCTTGCTTTACCTCTGGGAAGATATCTCCAAAAAAGTCCTTCCATTTCATCTCTTCTATTGCATAGATTGGAATATTTACCACATCTTTTAATAAATTCATATCAAATCCATTGTTTATTAAAGTTTCTTCTACAGTAATTTTGGAGTCTTCTCTTCTTGTCTCACTATACTTTGCTGTTTTTCCGCTATATGTTTTATAACTTTCTGGTAAGTTAGCATCTTTATATAAATTCAAATCTATTGGCGTTAATCTAACTAATTCTTTTTGAACTTTATCATTTAGCGATAAGCTAGCTGACAAAACACTAATTGTCATAAATAGCATTAAGCAGATAACACTCATACTTATTACTGTTGTATTAATTTTGTTATTTAACTGTCTTAATACAAACATGTTAGTACCTTTTAGATAAGTACTCTTTTTGGCTTGTATTAATCTCAAAACAAATCCAGACAATGACCAGAAAATAGCGATAGTACTGCCTATTCCCATTAAGATTGGCCATATTAATTTATCCATAGAATTAAGCTTGTTGATTCCGCCTGTTACTATCCAGTAAGCATAGCTAAGTACTGCTACTGCAATAATGAATATGAGAATAGAAATCACAGGATTTTTGATTTTTACTTCTTCATTTTTCTTAATGGCTGTTAATAAATTAATTAGTTTGTATCTTGAAATTGTAAAAGTGTTAAATATCATAACTGCAACATACACTACAGCAAAACAAATACAAGTTTTGATACAAGCATCTTGTGAAAATACAAATCTAAAACTGCTCATATCTGCTTCAAACATTTTCCCTACTAAAATAGACATAAATTGTGAAGCAAATACACCAATAACAATTCCTGCTATTAATGATAAAATCCCTACTAAGATAGTTTCTAATAGAATAATTTTAGAAATTTGCCTTTTGCCCATTCCTAAGGTCATATAAATACCAAATTCCTTTTTTCTTCGGTTAATTAAAAAGTTATTGGCATATACAATTAGTAACCCTAATACCACTGCCACAAAAATAGATACTATTCCAAGCATCTCAATCATTAATTTAATAATTTGCTTTTGTGATTCTGATACTTGTAGCATTGCTTGTTGGCTGTCTAAGGAGTTGAACATATAGAATATGGCAACACCTAATACCAAAGTTAAAAAGTAAATGGCATAATCTTTGAAACTTTTTTTCATATTTCTAAAAGATAACTTAAATAACATCGTTCAAATCACCTCCAAGAAGTGTTTGGACTTCTATGATTTTCTCAAAGAATTGTTTTCTACTGCTGTTTCCTTTGATTAATTCATTAAAGATTTTTCCATCTTTGATGAAAATAATTCTATCTGCATAACTAGCAGTAAAAGCATCATGTGTAACCATTAAAATAGTGGCATTCATTTTTTGATTTAAGCTTTCAAAACTTTCTAATAATTGCCTTGCTGCCTTACTATCTAAAGCCCCTGTTGGTTCATCTGCTAGAATAAGTTTTGGGTCAGTTACAATTGCCCTTGCTGAAGCTACTCTTTGCTTTTGACCTCCTGATATTTGATATGGATATTTTTTTAAGATTTCTGTAATTCCTAATTTTTCTGCTACATTTTTTACTCTATTTTGGATTTCTCTTGGTTTTACTTTTTGGATAGTAAGTGCTAATGCAATATTTTCAAAACAAGTTAAGGTATCTAACAAATTGAAGTCTTGAAAGATAAAGCCTAATTCCTCTCTTCTAAATTTGTTTAAGTTATTTCCCTTTAGTCTAGTAATGTCTTGACCATTAATTAGAATTTGTCCTGCCGTTACTCTATCTATAGTAGAAATACAATTTAAAAGTGTAGTCTTTCCTGAACCACTTGCTCCCATTATTCCTACAAATTCTCCTTGTTCTACTTTGAAACTGACATTATCAATGGCTTTTGTTAAGTTTGATTTGTTTCCATAGTATTTTTCAATGTTTTTCACATCTAACACAGTATTCATTCTTTTTTCTTCCTTTCATCTTTTATCATTATATATTAGTTATAAACTATTTTAAAGTTATTTGCCATTGATTAATGTGACATTAATCTTACATTTTTGTAAGATATCTTTTTTCTTTCAACAAAGTATATCATAAGGTTAATATTTTTGTTTTAAATTGTAGAAAAATGCTTCAACTTTTCACAAAAATAGAGAGTACATTTCTTTTGAAATGTACCCCCTATTTAAATCTGCTTATTTATAAGGCTGAACTAGTCTTTTTTTCTTTCCTTATTTGTAGATACGTGATAATCGAACATATCACTATATATACTATCCAAAATAGAATAAACTTATAATAAGTATTACTATACACCAAAGGATATGGTGCTATAATCCTTGAAAATACGATATTATATATTAAAGAAAGTGGAATAAAAGCAATCAACCAAATATTCACTTTCCAAAATTTACTCTTTATTAAAGTCCTCTCTTTTTTAGAAGCCTGATAAATTCCTACTGCAAAAATCATACATCCTAGCACTATGAATACAATACCCGCTATAATTCCTCCAACTTCTTGAGTGGCATTCCATATAAAAGTGGACATTATCACTCCTAAAAAGTTGAAAGCTGTTGCCACAGTATTTAAGAAGTATGGAACTTCCTTTTCTTTGTTATTAGCTTTATCCGCTTCAATTCCTTTTAATAAAAAATCAGTACTAACTTCAAAGAATTCACTTAATATGATTATCTTATCTAAATCTGGAATAGATTGTTCACTTTCCCACTTTGAAACTGCCTGCCTTGAAACTCCAATTTCGTCTGCTAGTTCTTCCTGTGATATTCCTTTTATTTTCCTTAACTCTAAAATTCTGTCTGCTATTGTCATAACAAAAACCTCCTTTAATGATTATTTACATTTTTATTATAACAATACTTCTAGTTGCATTGCTACCAACTACACTTTTAAATTTGTCAACCAGCAGTTGCATTGCTTGTTAAATTACCACTTATCTCTCAAAACTACTTCTCATAAACTGGCACTACATACATACCTTTGTCATAACTTTGTACCACATTTTTGTATGTTTCATATACACTTTTGTATTTTGGTAGATGTTTTTCAATATCAGGATGACTAAATGGTATGACTTGAATATTACTTCTATCCTGTTCATTTTTATAGGAAGTATAAATTAGTTCATTTTCTATCTTATCTATTTTTATCGTACTTTCTTCTTCATTGGTCGTTTTAGTAATATTTAAAGAACTCATAAGACCTACTAATTTATTATAATTGCTATCTCGATATTGTGAAGAAATAAAATTTCCCAAAGAATAAAATACAAGTGTATCATCTACCCACTCTACTGGTTCAATTACATGAGGGTGTGTTCCTATCACAATATCTACACCTTCACTCGCCAAAAATTCCGCTTCATCTTTCTGATAACTACTAGCCGTTGGCTTATATTCCACTCCACAATGCATTGCTACAATTAAGACATCTACTTTATCTCTCACTTTTGCAATATCTTGTTTCACCTTTTCTTTATATGCTTGATATTTTGTATCTTTTTTAGGGTCGTTAATTGATAAATCCGTTGGCCATACATTAATTAAATACTCTTTTCCTGTTGGTACTTTTGAACCATTTGTACCATAGGTATAATTCAGCATAGTATAGGTAATTCCATTTTTCTCCTTAATTTGTATTTCATCTCTTTGCTCTTTTGAACTATATGTACCTGCCACTAACACATCATTTTGTTTGTCCCAATACTTTCTAGAATTAAGTATTCCTCTTTCTCCTTTATCTAAAGCATGGTTAGTTGCTGTGCTTACTAAATTAAATCCTGCGTCTATCATATAATCTCCTGCTTCATAAGGAGAATTAAATGTAGGATATCCTGATAAATTAAGTTCTGTTCCGCCAAGTATGGTTTCTTGATTATAGTACGCCAAATCATAATTTTGTACTTTTTCTTTAATACGAGTAATCATAGGTCTAAAATCATAACCATTGCCATTTGCATGTCTTTTAGCATCTAAATATACACTCTCATGGATTAGGTTGTCTCCTACCATAATTAGTGACATACTTGTGGTCTTTTCCTGTGATACACTTGGCTCATCTACTTTATTTACTTCTACTGTATTTTGCTGTAAGTCTTTTGAAGTATCTATCGTTTCTTCTTTATTCTGTTTCTTTACTATAAGTATGACTAATAAGAGTATGATTAATAGTAATAAAACTAAAATAATCTTATTTGACTTCTTTCTCCTATTCCTTCGTTTCAAATTTTTTCTCCTCACTTTATCTTTTAATCTTAATTAAAATTGGTATAACTGTTCTTTGGAAATACAATTCTTACTTCTGTTCCTACATCTTTTTCAGAATCTAGTTCTATATTTAATCCTAATTTATCACATAGCTTTTTGCATAAGTATAGTCCTAGACCCGTTGATTTCTTTCCAGTTATTCTACCATTATTCCCTGTAAATCCTTTTTCAAATACTCTTGTAATTTCCCCTTTTGGAATACCTATTCCGTTGTCTTTGATGTATAAAACTATTTTCTCATTTTTGGGCACTGCATAAATTTCTAATTTTCCCTTTTCTTCTTTTGCATATTGAATACTATTTTGTAATATTTGACTAATCATAAACACTGTCCATTTACTATCTGTATAAACAGTTTCTTCTATATTTCGGATTTCTATGCTTACCTTATTAGATAGCAAACTATTCTTATTTTTCAAAACTGCATTATTCACTATTTCCTTCAAGTTTGATTTGGTAATAATATAGTCTTTTTCTACACTATTACTCCTAGCATAAAATAAGGCTTGTTCTGTATAATTCTCAATTTTACTTAGTTCCTCTTCAATACTTCTCGTTACTTCTGATTTATTATTCTCTATAATCATTTTGCTTGCTGCTATTGGTGTTTTGATTTCATGTATCCATAGTTCAATATATTCTTTGTAGTCTTCTTGTAAGTGTTTATAGGTATTTACATTTTCTAACATAGATTTGCCTGTTTCCTGCAAAATATCTTTTAACAATTCTCCTTCTATAAAATCTGGTTTTTCCATTACTTCTGATAAAAGATATTTGTTGTCTAACTCTTGCAGTTGCTGTTGTATATGACAATAGAAATGCTTTTTGTGATAATATTCTATACTTAATGCTATCCCAATACCAATAATAGGAATCATGCCAATATATAGCCTAATCCAGAATTCCATTTTAGAAGTTAATAACAAAATTTGTGTGCTAATAACAACAAATAGGATAAGTGCAATTAATGCTATTTTTCCCTTTAAAAACTTTTGAAAACTCATTTTAATAGATACCCCTGTCCTCTCCTTGTTTCAATTAAATCTTTTGTTCCTAATTCTTCTAATTTTGTTCTTAGTCTTTTGATATTGACACTTAAAGTATTGTCATCAATAAATTCTTCACTTTCCCATAAGTAGTCCATTATCTCATCTCTTGAAACAACTTGTCCTTGGTGCTTTACTAAAAAATACATAATATTATATTCATTTTTTGTTAATTCTATTTTAGCATTTTCCTTTTCTAACGTTCTACTAGCAGTATTTAAGTAAAACTCTTTGCAATCTATTTTCTCTCCTTCTATATTGCTGCCTTGATTTCTTTTTAAAAGACCTGTAATTTTTGCTAGTAATATTTGTATATTATATGGTTTTGTTACATATTGGTCTGCTCCATAGTTTAGGCTCATGAGTTCATCTATTTCATTATCTCTACTAGTCACCATAATAATAGGAACATTAGATTTTTTTCTAATTTCTTTGCAGATATATTCTCCATCTGTGAAAGGTAAATTAATGTCTAATAAGACTAGGTCTGCTTGGCTGTTTAAAATATCTTCTATTGTATTTTGAAACTCAGTTAGACTTCGTGCTATAAACCCATTTCGATTCAAAAATGTTTCTAATTCATTTCTTAGTTTTTCATCATCTTCTACAATTAATATTTTTGACATCTCTTTTACCTCCCATTAGATTATATCACATCTTTTTTGTTTTGCACTTATAAATATGAAAATAGGAGTAAAACTTAAAGTTCTACTCCTGAATATATCAATTTGTCGGCTCCGCCAAAATGGTCAAATGCATTAATACCACTATTTTTACAGTTTTCATATATATAAGCAAGGTAACCATTAAAATCACCTTGTTTCCTCCTAACTCAAATCTACTACATCTTCTATTAAACTATTAATATCTATCACATAATTTTTCTTATCTTCTAAGTCAATATAGATTGGAAAAGTAGTAATATTTTGTTCTTCTATCTTGTTTTCTGGGTTCATCCACATATTATTGCTCTTGAAAATATATGTCTTTCCATCTTCTACATTATACCATTCACAAATAATGTTATAGGGATGTCTGTTATTCACGGAATAAGAAGTATTTAGTCTTGTTTCCACATAATCTCCATAAATCACATCTCCATCTTCTCTTAATTTTTCTTCCCTTTTCTTTTTTCTCCATTTTACCAATAAACCTGTTCCGCCAATACCTACAAAGAGCACTCCTATTCCTGGAAACATTAAGAATAGCAAATCTAGAGAAGGAATACTGATTTCATTTGGATTTTGTTCGTTATAATATATTTCAATTTCTTTTCCTTTATAAAATCCTGAAGAATATCCATTCGCTCTAGCTGTTATTTTTTCTCCATTCACTTCAAAAGACACTAATGTATAAGAACTATGCTCTCTCCCATAGGAAACTTCTTCAATTACACCAATTGTCTTCACTTTTCCTTGGGTATATAGCATACTAACACAAATAACTACCCCTATAATAGCAAAAATTAATCCTGATATCAAAAATATCATCCATACTAAATTATCTAGTTTACTCTCTTTCATAGTTTTCTCCTTTTTAGACTTGTCTCCAAATCATTTTGTTTTCTTTAAATTCATAAGTAATTTTGTTTTCATCTGCTAAGTAGGAAAGATATGATCTAATGGTACTTCCTATTAGCACATATTGATTCGCATTCATGGTTAAAGAATAATGGTCAAATATATATTTTAGCACTTCTTCAAAAGTAACTTCTTTTTCACAGAAATGATATATTACTTCTGCTACTTCTTTCACTTTCCTTTGATTTTCTTGTACTAAGTTAGTCATATTCTTTGTTGCTTCACAGTGTGATGGAATAAATAATTCTGCCTTCATTTGTGCTATCTTTTCTAAGGTATTTAGATATTCTTTTACATCATAAATGAAAAACAAATGATATTTATTGATCGTTTCTTCACTAAACACACTATCTGCAAGAAATACAACATCATCAGAGGTTCTAATACCGGCACATATCAAAGAAATGTCCTTTTAGTTCAAAATATTCTAATCCTTCTGGTAAGTTATTTTCTAACTTGGTTACTTTAGACTCTTTGGCTAATAAAAACTTATGCCTCAAATCTTCAAATGGGTATCCTCCATATAGAAAAGAAGGTTCTAAAATAGGATACTCTGTAAAACTACTTTCTATGTTATGTGCATATATTTCACAATTGGTTCTTTCTTGAATGACTTTGTTTCCACCAATATGGTCTGCATTGGAGTGTGTATTGATAATTGCCTTAACTTCCCATCCTTGTTCTTCTACTATCTTTAGTATCTTCTTTCCTGCTTCTTTGTCATTTCCTGAATCTATTAAATATACATTTTCATCATCTATTTTGTAAATTCCAATGTTTGTTGGATTTTTGATATAATACGTTCTTTCTCCTACTTTTATTAGTTCCATTGTTCTTCTCCCCTTGTTTTTTCTATAGTTTGTTCGTTGTTTCTAAGGTGTGTCCCCAACCTGACAAAAGTGTCAGAAAAAGGAACGTCCCCAACCTGACATAATTTTACTCGTTTTTTCATAAAATAGCAATAAGTAGGTGACTTTTTTATGAAGGTATTTTTCATTACTAAAAAAACTATACTTTTTTCTATTATTCTTATTTTATTCTTTGTTGGCACTTTTTCTATTTTACATACTTCTACTTTGCTTAGTGTTAGTGCTCCTGATAATTCAATTCTTTCTGAAGAATTGGCAGATAAGATTACTAATTTACCTAAAGCTAAAGAAAAAGTAGCTTATCTAACTTTTGATGATGGTCCAAGTCCTAATGTTACTCCTAAAATTTTAGATATCTTAAAAGAAGAAAATGTAAAAGCTAATTTTTTCGTGATTGGAAAATATGTAGATAGTTATCCTGAAATTACAAAAAGGACCTATGAAGAAGGCCATTTTATTGCCAATCATGGCTATGACCATGATAATAAAGTGCTATATAGAAGTGATAGTAGTTTTATGGATGAAATTAGAAAAACAGATTTGGCAATTAGTAATGCAATTGGTGTAGAAAATTACTCTTCCCATATTTTCCGTTTTCCTACTGGATATATGTCCTCACATCATAAAGTACAAAAAAAGAATTGCTTGAAACTACTTAGTCAAATGGACTACACCTATATTGACTGGAATTGTTTGAATCATGATTCTGTAAAAAAATATTCTAAAGAACAATTACTGGGTAACTTAAAGAAGACAATGAAAGGAAAAGATACCTTAGTTATTTTGATGCATGATACCAAATTTGTAAGTGATTCTTCTATTGCCTTAAAAGAGTCTATTCAATATATAAAATCACTTGGTTATACATTTGATAATTTTTATAGTCTTTTCTAAACGCTTAATTTGACATTGTTTTAAGAAGTGAAGAGTGGAGCTTGCGACCCGAATAGAACAAAAATTACCTACTGTAAAGTAAATTGGAGAAAAAGACTTTTTTCTCTAAGATACAGTACAGTAGGTATGTTGTTCTATAACGGATTAAAACAATGTAAAACTAAGCATTAACAAAGTATTCCTTATACCATAACAAAAATGCATATGCTGTATAAATCTTACGATGTGTTTGTTCTTTTCCTTGATAATGATTATCTAACATCTCTAATAATTTCTTAGTATCAAAGAACTCTTTTGCATAATTTGCTTCAAATTCTTGTTTGACTAACTTATAATACTTCTCATCTTTAATAAATTCTTTAAAAGGTACTAAAAATCCTAGTTTTGGGCGGTCAAACCATTCTTCTGGTATTTTATTCGCTGCCGCTTTCCTTAAAGCATATTTGCTTAGGTTATTCTTTATTTTATATTCTTTTGGTAATGTTAAAGCTAAGTTTAATATTTCTTTGTCTAAATATGGAACTCGAAGTTCGATAGAATGAGCCATTGTCATTTTATCTGCTTTTAACAAAATGTCATTTGGTAACCACAAGAACATATCTACATATTGTTTTTTCGTCACATCATCTAAATCTTTTACTTTCTCAAAATATGGTCTTGTAATATCTTTTGCTTTAATATCTGTTCTATATTTTTCTGTCACAATCTCATTTGCTTCTTCATCATTATATACTTTAGCCTGTCCAATATAGGATTCTTCTACATTTTCCGCACCTCTAATAAAAAATTGCTTTCCTTTTATGTCTGGTAATTTTTTCGCTATTCTTCCATTCAAGCGACGAAGCCATTTTGGCAAATGACGATATGCAGTAATTACTTTGCTCTCTGGATAAGTTTGATATCCACCAAATAACTCATCTGCACCTTCTCCTGATAAAACAACAGTTACATCTTTTCTAGTTAATTCGCTTAGAAAATAAAGTGGTACTGATGATAAATTCGCATGCGGTTCATCTGAATGGTATTGTACTTTTGGTAAAGCTTCAAAGAACTCCTCTGCTGAAATAACTTTATCTTCATTTTTAATGCCTAACATTTCACTTAATTGTTTTGCTGGTTCAATTTCATTAAATCCATTTTGTTCAAATCCTACTGTAAAAGTTTCATTTGGTTTTAATATAGAAACAATATATGATGAGTCTATTCCTGAACTTAAGAATGATCCAACTTTAACATCACTAATTTTGTGTGCTTCTACACTCTTTTCTACTTCACTTTCAATTTGTTTCACTAGTTCTTCTTCTTTGACTTTTTCTTCGCTTGGCTTGAATTCCAAATTAAAATATGGTTTTATTGCTAAGTTACCATTTTGATATTTCAAATAATGACCTGGTTTTAGTTTGTATACATCTTTAAAAAATGTTTCTTCCATCGGATTATATTGGAAAGTTAAATATGTTTTTAAAGCTTGATCATTTAATTGTTTCTTAAAATCTGGATGTGGTAAAAAAGACTTAATTTCTGAACCAAAGAAAAATGTTCCATTCATATTTGCATAATAAAATGGCTTGATTCCAAATATATCACGAGCTGCAAATAATTCCTTTTCTCTTATATTATAGATAACAAAAGCATACATTCCTCTTAATTTATCTAAAATCTTTTCTTGATATTCTTCATATCCATGAAGAATGACTTCTGTATCTGTTTTTGTTGTGAAAATATGACCTTTTTCTTCTAAGTCTTGTTTTATTTCTTGGAAATTGTATATTTCTCCATTAAATAAAATTGCCATAGTTTTATTTTCATTATAAATAGGTTGACTTCCACCAGATAAATCAATGATGCTCAATCTTCTAAAAGCCATATGAAGAGTGTCATCAGTATATAAGCCTTCACTATCTGGTCCACGGTGTATAATTTTATTGCTCATATCTTGGATAACTTGCTTATCTTTGTTTTTCTTATTAATATATCCTACAAATCCACACATACAATTAGCTCCTTTTTCAATAATTCGTTGCATTTTATCTTACCTATATTAATATCTCTTTTTGCCCTTTTTGTCAATAAAATTATATGAAAAAATTTTTGCCTTTGATAAATGTTGTTAGAGTTATTTGCATAATGTTATATAATAGAAAAGTAATCCATTTATACCTATTTATATTCAGTACTTATGGATTACTTGATATTTTCTGATGTATATTTTAACAAAACCTTAATAAATCTATTTTACATAAAGTATGGGGCGAAAAGAAATTTCATCGGCAATAAAGTCGGTGGCATAGCCTCCGCCGCGGGAACTCGTGTAAGTCTCACTCCTTGTCGTTGCTCCATAGTAATTCCTGGTATAGGTTTCAGTTGTCCATTCTTCTGCGTTAGAAGCCATATCATAGATATTACATCTCTTATCTAGTGAAGTGCCTGTATTTTTTATAGTAGTACTCCCTACTTCTTTTGAATAATCACTATCACCTGAATAAGTTTGAATAAATACAATAGCTGAATCCCATGCATAAGAATTTACCAAATCACTTTCAAAACAGTTACTGTCATACATTTCTCTTGCATTCCTTGCAGCCTTAGTATGCGAGATAACATTCCACACTGCTGCTGATTTAGATTTTACTTTATCTCCTTCTCCTTTGCTTGCTTCGTATCTTGCTAAGTAATACCCTCCAATTGCTTTTGATTTTGTTTTAAATTCTTCAATATTTTTTGCATTCATCTTTTGGGGAGTCTCTGAAGTAGAATCTTCTAAATATTCATATTCACTGTACTCATCTTTTATACCACTTCCATCTAGTATTGTTTGTTTAACTGCTCCTGTTCCTCCTACTTCATAAGTATCTATGTCTAATGTAATATCGAATGTATATCTAGCAAGTTGTATGTTATTTGTACTTCCATCTTTATTTTTCACATTTCCCACTGGTATCCACACAAACTGATTTCCTTCATTATCTTCAATAACAATTCCATCTTGCACTGTTGGTTTTTTATCACCTGTATAAGTATATTCTACGCCGTCTTGTCCATTAGGTACAACCTTAAATCCTTCTGGAATAGTAATTGGATTTTCTAAACTATCTTTAGCTAGTATATTTTTGGTTGTTATAGTTGTAATAGTAGATACATCTACTCTATCTCCTGTTCCACTTCCTCCACCATTTCCATTTATATATTTGTCAATTGTATTTCCTATATTGTTAAAATATTCCTGCTCATCGTTTTTAGCTTCTTCTGTTTTGTTTTTCGCATCTTGCGCCAATTTAAAAATACTGTTGTCTCCTAGCACATAGGTTATTGTTATTCCTGCTAAAATTAATAAGACTACAATAGTCACAACTAACGCTACAAGTGTGATACCTGTTGATTCTTTTAATTTTTGTTTCATTTAATTTTATTTCCTCCTTTTTCTTTAGTGTTAACTTCTTTCTCATTTTTATGCACTATAAGTATGTTTTATTTCGCACTATAGTTACAACATTTCGTTATGTTTTATCAATATATATGATAAAATGTCAATATTTTTTCAAAAAAATAGAAAAGTTATTACAAACTCTTCTATTTTTTAACTAATTAAATTTTTATTTTTTCAACTTCTTGGTGAAACAACTCTCCCAATTGTTTCTGCTCAATCACATTTTCTTTTTGTGCTTTTCTTAATGTTTGCATAAATGGAAGAAAATAGCTATCATCATTTTCTACATAATCTTCTTGTTTAATAGGATATTGTTTTAATATAATTTCTTCTTGATTTTTAAAATTTTCGTCTAAAGTTTTACTAATTTTTTCATCAAATAGTAAATTCATATAAGACATTACTTTTTCATGATTTTGTATTTTATTCATGGCGCTAGCGTAGTAATAGACTGCTTTTAACCATATCAGTTCTTGACTTTGTGGTGCAATGTTTTGCACAATAAAAATAATGTCCTCTAATATTTTTTCTGCCCTTAGATAATTTTTGGACATAATATAACAAATAGCTAAAAAATACTTTGCACCATTTCCATTTTCTTCGCATGGAAGTACTCTTGCATCTTTTATTCCCATGAACATATCTAATGAATTGAATCCAATTTCATATACTTGCACTTCTAAATGGTCTGTTACATCGTTTATGGTATCTAAAGAAATTCTACTTAAATCTTTTAAATAATATTCTAATTTTTCATACGAAAAAAATTCTCCTGCCAATCCTGCTTGGCTTATTTCGCTCATTCCTGGTATGATAATTCGATAACTTGGAAAACCTAGTGAAGAAACATCTCTGATTAAAATATCTTTGCCATCTTCCCAAAGTTCTTCTATCATCTGATTCAAAATTTCGTTGTTGTTTAAATTAGATACATCTTTCCTTGGAGTGAATTTATATGTTTTTTCTTCTGCAAATATTTGATAAGGAACTGTGGCTACATTTAAGTTAACAAATTCTCTGATGTTTTCTTCTGTTTCAATGTCTTCATTCTTAAAGTCAAATAAACAGCTTTGTGCATAGTTATAAATATCCATTCCTTGTGCTGCTTCTGTAAAGCATCTTTCCATTGCAATTCCATAATCAGGATGTGCTCCTAGTTTAAACCCAAACCTTCCTGTGTTTTTTTGTAAAATAATTAAACCTGCTACTGGATACTTTCCTCCCAAAGAGCAATCCACTAATTTACAAACATAGCCTTCATTGCTTTTTAGTTTTTGCAACATTTCTTGTACTTTTGGAAATTTGCTAATATATTCTTCTGGTATTTCTGGTACAGCTACTTTTTGATAAAGAAGTTGAATAGTAACATATCTTTCTAATATCTCTGAAATTCCTTCAATTAAAGCTTCTTCTGGGCTATTTCCTGCACACATACCATTAGTACCACATAAATGGCAAGATAGAACATGTGGAATATAGACCACTTTTTGCTCTTTTACACTGTAGTGTGGCAAGCAAATCGCTTTTTCTTTTCCCTCCAAAATCCATTCCATTAGTTCCAATTTATCATCGCCATATTCTAAATTCTTTTTATAAATTTGTTCTATAAAACTGTCGTTTTGACCTACAATTTCTTCAACTGTTAGTTTCTTTTCGTCTGCTGAATATACAAAAGGATATTCTTGTGTCTCTTTTTCTGGCCTAAATACAAACATTCCGTTTTGATATCTTTCTAGAAATTCTGCATATCCACTTGCCATAGCATATTCTTTTGTCATTCCTTTTCCGTTTTGTCCGATATTAGTTCCTTTGATGCATACACGCAAAGAATAAGTACCAACTTTGCTTTTCTTTCCCCAATTTTCTTCTATTTCTATTTTGTATTTTTTTAAAATCTCCTTAATTCTTTTTACTGTTTTATCTGGTGTTGTCTCTTTGTATCTTCTCTCTTGTAACTCACTCATTTTTTTCTCCTTTTCTTTTGATGTTTTTCGACAAAATTTTATCATATTTGTAGAATGTTAGATAAAATTATCTGTATAAAAAGCTTGTGATATATCACAAGCTTACTTTTACCATTTTTGTATAGGTTTTTGACATTTTCGTATAATGGTTTATGCTAACTCTTTTTTTATATATTCTAACATTTCCTTAAAATTATTAAATTGGTATTGCGCCAATTTATTGATTTCTTGTCTATGACAGTCTGAATATTTATCATACATTACTGCAACTTCTATTCCTGCATTATGTGCCGCTTCTACTCCAATTAATGAATCTTCTATAATTAAACACTCTTCAGGCTTAACATTCAACTCTTCTAATATTTTGTAGTGAACTTCTGGATTTGGCTTTAATTCCTTTACTGCTCCTTTGGAATAAATAATCGAAAACATATCAGTTAGGTTTGCTTTTTGAATGATATTTTGATTATCTTTTTTATAATGTTCAATAGTATGGTCATTAGTAGTGCTTGCTATTGCTAATGTAAATCCCTTTGCTTTCAAATACTGTAATACTTTTTCAGCATCTGGTTTATAGTCTATTACCTCACATAAATAACCTTCAGCAATTTCATATCGTCTTTTTTTAATTTCTTCTTTTGACATTTCAGAACGATATTTCTCTTTTAAAAATCCGCAATATTCCAAATAAGCATCTTCGCATTTGCTATACTCTTTTAATTGCATATCTCTTTGCTTACCAATATCAATATTATCAAATTCTACAGTACCTATTTCTTTTATTAGTTCTTCGTCTATAGTATTCCATATTCCAACAGAGTCTATTAAAGTCCCGTCTAAGTCAAATATTACTACCTTTTTATTTTTTAACATATTTTCTCCCTTTATCTTTTTTGTTCTCTATACCATTTTGCAAATTCTACCATGGAATCCACAGAGTCATATTTTGTTCTATTTCTTCGTTCTTCCTCTGTCATTTGTGCTAAAGTTTTATCATATCCATATGGCTTATATATGTACCATAAGTCTGACCACTTTTTATCTGTATCTTCTCCTAATATTGCATTTGCTAATGTTCCTTCATGTTTTCCCATAAATTGATATATCTCTTTTCCATCATAATAGGATAAACACTCTGTAAATCTACACTTTCTGTTTTCTTTTCCTTCCATTAATTTCAAAAATCCTTCTATGCCTATTGTCTCTAATGCAAAATTAACAAATGCTCTTGGAAAACCATTTAAGGCATCT
Organism: uncultured Clostridia bacterium; assembly: GCA_948560265.1. GTDB lineage: Bacteria > Bacillota > Clostridia > TANB77 > CAG-508 > CAG-273. The sequence continues at coordinate 19,377 of CAOXTD010000023.1, forward strand.
ATCCAAAATCCACAGTCTAAAGATATACAAGGTTTATTTACCAGCTTATATGCTTCCATTACTTTATATTTTGAAATATATGTTATATCATCACTTCTTAGCTCTTCTAATTCATACTCATATATTTTGAAATTTACTTCTTCTAGTTGCCTCTGCGCTGAAGCTATTTTTCCTTTATTATGAGTTACAAATACGATTTCTTCCATTAACATTTCACCTCTTTAATTTTTCTCTATCCATTCATAATATTTCACTAAGTAATCCCAACATCCTTCTTTATCTGTTATTCCATTATAGTTATCTTTTATCTTTTCAATAATTTCTTCTTTATCTATCCATTTTACAGCTGCCACTTCTTCCTCTTGTAAAGTTAA
>CAOXTD010000024.1:0-10362 GCA_948560265.1 uncultured Clostridia bacterium
AAGCCACCACCAGTCCGTACTGCCTGAGGCACTTGGTCTCTTCTGACGTCCTGTGCTCGAACTGTTCCATGCGTCTGTTACTCCTTGGTAATATTTGTACTGTGGGCCTTCACTTGTGATTGCATATGCGTAATATCCGCTTTGATATCCGCTACTTACTACCTCACTTGCTGCTAATAACCATAAGTAATCATTACATGTTGTTACGCTACTTGCGCTATTATATGTTGCAATGTACTTCTTCTTTACTTGTTTGATATAGCTCTTATTATTTAAGTTTGCTCCTAAGCCTCCTATTGCTCCACTTTGGGCTGCTGCATTTGTTGTGTATCCGTTTAAATCTTTTCTCATCTGTGTATTTGCCCAGCCTCCGCTGTTTGTGCTGCTTCCATTCATACTCTTGTATGTTGTTCCTGTCATAAAGTCTAAGAATTCGAATGAGATACTTGCCTTTGTGTGGTTTCCTCCGTACACTGCTTTATTGACTAAGTCATCATGTTTAAATCCTAGCACTCTTACTCTTACATTTGTTCCACTGTATTGTACTGTTGCTATATCTCCTACTCCTAGTTTTAAGTTTGTTCCGTCTACGTTCGCTGTTACTTCTGTTGTTGAACTATTTACCCCTGATGCATTTGCTATTGCTATTGCTATTTTATTCATTTGGTCCCATGTATAGTTAACAGTTCCTGCTGTATGACTTCCTGTTGATGAGTCACCTACTGTTGGTTCCGCCGTCTTTACTGTTACACTGCAGGTTGCTGACTTATTGCTTCCGTCTGATGTCTTTGCTGTAATCGTTACAGTTCCTGCTTTCTTACCTGTTACTAAACCTGTACTACTTACTGTTGCTATTGTTGCATCTCCTGAACTCCATGTTACACCCTTATTAGATGCACTACTTGGTGTTACTGTTGCTGACAATTGAGTTGTCTTTCCTACATCTACATTTGCTGTTGTTGGGCTAACTGATATTCCTGTTGCTAATTGTTTTACTGTTACTGCACTTGATACTGTTTCCCATACATTGTTTGCATTATCTGTTGTTAATACATGTAAATAATAGGTTCCTGGTGTGCTTGCACTTAAGTTGATTTGTTGTCCATTTGATGTAAATGTTCCTCCTGTATAACTGCTTGCTGTTGTTCCTATCTTTGTGCTTGTTGTGTTATATACCCATTTACAACTTGCTATTTTTACTCCACTTTGTGCATCATTATGCGTTACTGTTGCTGTTACTGTTGCTCCAGTATTTGCACTTGTTGCTCCTAATGTGATTGTTGCATTGCTTGGCGCTGTTCCGTCTGCTATTCTTACATAAGCAGAATCTCCTGCATTTGTTCCATCCCATAGTCTTGCATAAACATTGTCCCCATGACTTAACTCTGTTACACTAGTTCCTGTTGTCCATTTGTTGGCATCTATTCCATTCTTTTGCCATTGAATCTGTAATCCTGATGTTGTACTTAATGTGATACTTGCTTTTCCTCCTGACCATGTTGGAGCACTTGCTACAATATTTCCTGTTGCTAAGTCTGATCCAGCTCCACCAACTGTTCCTGTTCCTATGCCTGTTGCTGTTCCTGATCCCTCATTTTGTGCTTTATCTTTTGTTGTTACTTTAACATCATAATTGGTGTTTTGTGTTAATCCTGTAAATGTATAGCTTGTATTAGTTCCTGTATATTTTGCTGTTCCATAGCTACTTTCTGATGATTTTTTAATAAAGTAACTATAACTTGGACTTGTTGGCATTCCCCATTGTCCATCTGAACTCGAAGCTGATACTGTTACACTATTAGTTGTTGTTGCTCCTTTTGTTACTGTTACTGTTGGAGCTATTCCATCTGCTATTCTTACATAAGCAGAATCTCCTGCGTTTGTTCCATCATATAGTCTTGCATACACATTGTCTCCATGGTCTAAGCCTGATACTGTAACGCTCTTTGTTCCTGCTGGTACAGTCGTCCATTCACCATCAATGCCGCCTTTTTGCCATTGAATTTGTAAATCTGTTGTTGTTGTTAATGTAATACTTGCTTTTCCAGCTGACCATGTTGGGCTACTAGCTACAATGCTTCCTGTTGCTAAGTCTGATCCAGCTCCGCCAATTGTTCCTGTTCCTATGCCTGTTGCTGTTCCTGATCCCTCATTTTGTGCTTTATCTTTTGTTGTTACTTTAACATCATAATTCGTATTTTGTGTTAATCCCGTAAAAGTATAGCTTGTATTGGTTCCTGTATATTTTGCTGTTCCATAGCTACTTTCTGATGATTTTTTAATAAAGTAACTATAACTTGGGCTTGTTGGCATTCCCCATTCTGCATCTGAGCTTGAAACTGTAACTGCCACACTATTGGTTGTCGTTGTTCCTTTTGTTACTGTTACTGTTGGAGCTCCGCCATCTCTAATTTCAATTGTTGCTGAATCCTCACCATGGTTAACTCCATCTGATGATCTTACATAAACAGTGTCATTATGTTCTAAGTTTCCTATTGTTCCATTGCATGGTAGCCATGTGCCAGAAATACTGCCTACTTGATACTCCAATTTAAATCTTGCTTCTGCATCTTTTAATACTACTTGTATGCTTGCCTTTCCAGCTGACCATGTTGTTGTTCCTACCTGTTGAATAGTTCCATACCTTAGCTCTCCTGTTAATTCACTAATAACTGTTTCGCTAGTTCCTTTGCTATTTTTGACAACAACTCTAATATTGTATATTTTATTTGGTTCTAAGTTTGTAAAATCTGCTGTCAAATCTGTTGTGTTTTGTTTTCCTGCTAATTCATGATAAGTTGTCTCATCTACAGTTTTATAATAATAACTTAATTTTCCTTCTTCTAACCTTCTTACTGTTACTTGTACTGAAATACTCTCACTTGATTTCGTTACTACTTTGATTGAACCTACTTTTGGTGGTAATTTATCTCCTAGTACAACTTCCCCTATTTCAATATTACCATCTGGAGTAACAATGATTTCTACTACACCACCATCTTTTGTATCTACTATATATACATCATTATCTCCATCTTTTTCTGGTCCGCTGTAGTCTCCTTCGTTCTCAATAATTCCAGCATCAATCAATTTATCCCAAAAGTCATCTATATCTATATCTGGATTGGTTTGTTTTCCCATCCACCAGTCCATAACAACAAATTCTATCTTTTCTCTTATTTGTGCTGTTTGTGTCTTTTCTTTTGCTGTCACAGCTTTTTGAAATATACTATTATCACCCATAACATAGTTAATAGTAATACCTGCTAGAATAAGCAAAACTACAATTGTCACTACTAACGCTATTAAGGTGATACCCTTATTCCTTTTCATATTCTCCCCCCTTGCTATTTTATTTTGCTTCTATTTTGAAATCTTTTGCATTAACACTATCTTTTCCAGTAATAATAATGTTCCATTGTTTAGTTTCTCCTGCTTTTAAATTTGGTATTGTTGGGCTTAATACATCTATTGCTTGATTATTTTCATCTAATATTGTAACCTTTACAATTTCCTCATTATGTTGTGTACTTCCTGTATTTTTTATGTCTGCTAATAATACACTTCTTCCTGCTTCATAAGTATATTGAATATTACTAATTTCTATATTGTTATATTTTTTTGTTTTATTAAAGTCATTGCTGTTATTAATTTTTGTTCCTCCATTTACATTAGTTGTATATTTTTCTGAGTTTACATTTGCTGGTGGATTTGTAGTACTTACTTGTGCATCCTTTGTTTTATCTCCTGATTTCATTGCAAATATAACTACTACTAATACAACTAGTACTACTCCTACTAATATTAAAATTCCTTTTTTCTCATTCTTTGTCATTTTTTTATCCTCCATTTTCTATTGATTTAGGCCGTTCTCACTGCCCATTTTTCATATATGGCTTTCCACATATGTTTGCCTTTCTTAATTCCTTTTGTAAAACCCTATCAGTAGAAAATGTTATTGCCATTTTACTATTTAGAAAAAGAAAGACTTATTTTTTTATATGAAACTGTCAAAAAACTATTCAAAATCCCTTATTTTACACTTTTAGATAGTTTTCGACATATTTCGTATCATTTTGTCCTCTATCCTGTGTCAATCACCCCAATTTCCGCACAAAAAGGACAGCCTATACATTTGCATAGCCTATCCTTAAAGTTTCTATATTTTATATATATTTTTTGCTCTATAAATAAAACTGGCTTTTTCATTTGCAACTCTCCTATTATCTATTCTTACGTATCACTTATTGTTGATAATATTTTAACGAAGTTGACTTCTATTTTACAAAATTAAAACAAATTGTTTTGCGTTTTTTGTATTTTTTTACGCTTTTTTGTCATGCGATTTTTTTCACTCTTAGCGTAAAGCAAAATAGAAAAGTTTTGACAAATAAATATTGAATTTTCTGGTATTTTTTTATATAATGGTGGAAAAATATATATGAGGAGTTTTTATATGGAAATTAAACATGTTTTAATAAAAGATTTATACAGAAACACAGATTCTTATATTGGAAATACAGTCCAAATTTCTGGTTGGGTTAAAACCCTACGTGATTCTAAAAATTTCGGATTTATTGAATTAAATGACGGTAGCTTTTTCAAAAATATTCAAGTTGTTTTTGATTCTGCTCTTTCTAATTTCGAAGAAGTTCGAAAATTATCTATTAGTTCTTCTATTATCGTAACAGGACAAATTGTAAAAACTGAAAATGCAAAGCAACCATTTGAATTGAAAGCAGAGAGTATTAAAATTTTCAATCAAGCAGATTTGGATTATCCACTTCAAAAGAAAAGACACTCTTTTGAATATTTAAGAACCATTTCACATTTACGTCCTAGAACCAATACATTTAATGCTGTATTTAGAGTTAGAAGTGTACTTTCTTTTGCTATTCACAAATTTTTCCAAGAAAGAGGATTTGTTTACGTACACACCCCTATTATTACTGGAAGTGACTGTGAAGGAGCAGGCGAGATGTTTAGAGTTACTACCATGGATATGGAAAAACCTGCCAAATGCGAAGATGGAAGTGTAGACTATTCTCAAGATTTCTTTGGGAAACAATCTCACCTAACAGTTAGCGGTCAATTAGATGTAGAAACTTTTGCACATGCCTTTCGTAATGTATATACTTTTGGTCCTACCTTTAGAGCTGAAAACTCTAATACAGTTAAACATGCTGCTGAATTTTGGATGATTGAACCTGAAATTTGCTTCGCCGATTTGCAAGACGACATGAATCTAGCAGAAGATATGATTAAATATATTATTTCTTATGTATTAGAAAATGCTCCTGAAGAAATGGAATTCTTTAATCAGTTTATTGATACTAGCTTATTAGAAAGACTACATCATGTAGTTAACTCTGATTTTGGAAGAATTACTTATACAGAGGCAATTAAAGAATTAGAAAAAGTAAACGACCAATTTGAATATCCTGTTCATTGGGGTACTGACATTCAAACAGAGCATGAAAGATACTTAAGTGAAAAGCTTTTCGGAAAGCCAGTTTTTGTTACTGATTATCCAAAAGAAATTAAAGCTTTTTATATGAAACAAAATGATGATGGTAAAACAGTTGCAGCAACTGATTTGCTAGTACCTGGTATTGGAGAAATTATTGGTGGTAGTCAAAGAGAAGATGACTTTGAGAAATTAGACAAACGTTTAGAGGAACTTGGGTTAAATAAAGAAGACTATTGGTGGTATATGGATTTAAGAAGATATGGAAGCTGTGTTCATAGCGGATTCGGTCTTGGTTTTGAAAGAATGATGATGTATTTAACTGGCATGCAAAATATTCGTGATGTACTTCCTTTCCCTAGAACACCAAATAATTGTGAATTTTAAAAATGTCGTACTTGGGAACACATGTCGCACAAACTAACGCCCCTAAGTGCGACATTTTTTGCTTTATTTGCCAATTCGTGATATAATATAGCATATATCTTTTTATTAAATAATGTCATTGACATTATTTAAAATTCCATATGAAAGGCTTTCGGGCTTTTTATATGTTTAAATATACAAGTTCCTATCCACATTTATTATTTTAGGAGGTTTTACACCATGAAAAAACGTCAACTTTTAGCAACCCTCTTGGCGCTTGTCCTTATGGTTTCGGCTTTGCCGATTACCGCCAGCGCCTACTACTGCGAGTTCGTGTCCATCAGTGTGGATGGCATCTTCGTTGATGATGTAGATGCCTATTTGGATGACGACAACTGCGTTCGGGTTTCTACGTCCGAAGATCTGCTTAAGATCTTCCCCAGAGAATTAGAGGACACAGTCATTGCATACGACCCCTGGGACGGTATTGTTGTCGAAGACTACGTTAATGACTTCGGCTATGAATCGCACCTGAAGGTCAGCTATGACAACGGCAAATATTTTTGCTACACCCTCTATATCTACACCGATACGAACAACAGCTGTGGAGATTATTGGTCTGGTACAGATTGGAAATATCCTGAAGTATATATCAATGGCATCTATACACCGATGTCTGATATCTATCAGTACTGGAACATTGATTTCTCCAAATACAGCACCACCATTTTTTCTGGCAACCGGGTCTATCTGAACAATGATGGCAACTCTCCGGTTGAAGTTGTGGTGAATGGGCGTCTTATCCATTTTCCTGATCAGCAGCCCATTATCATGGCTCCAGGCAGAACAATGGTGCCTGTACGTACCATTGCCGAAATGCTCGGCTTCAGAGTAGATTGGGACGCCAAGCAGAACTGTGCGGTTATCACCCAGGGAAACGACACTATGTATATCTACCCTGGTAGCACCAGCTACCTGTTCAACGGCAAATATTATACCATGGATGTTCAGCCCGTGGTGCTGAATGGAAGGACTATGGTTCCTCTTCGCTTCGTCGCTGAAGCCTTTGGATACACTGTCGACTTCCATAATGGTGACGTCTTTACCGTATTTCTGAACTCAAGGTAGTCTCTCAATTGCACGAATTTGTATGTTTTTAGTTCTTGACAGAACTAACCACCCCGTCAGCTTTCTTAGCTGACGGGGTGGTTTTATGTCGCACTGAGGGACACATGTCGCACAAACTATACATTTCACTGCGTTTCATCGCATAAATCATCTGTAGTTCGCTTTGCTTCACACAGCTGACTTAACGTCCCCTAGTGCGACATTTTTCTTCTAACATATTCATAAATCATAATACTAGCTGCAACAGATGCATTTAAACTTTCTGTTTTTCCGAAGCATTGGAATTTTCACTTTTACATCTGCCATATTCTGTATTTCCCTTGAAACTCCCTTCGACTCATTTCCAATTACTATTACTTTTTTGCGATAATCGACTTCATAGATACTTTTGCTTTCCTCTAGTGAAGTGGCCATTATTTCAAACTTATGTCTTTTTACATTTTGCAAAGTTTTCTGTAAATTCTGTGTTGTAATAATATTCATTCTAAAAATCGCTCCCATTGTAGAACGTACTACTTTAGGATTATATGGGTCTGCGCAATCCCCAGTCAAAATAATTTGTTTTAAAGCGGCACTATCTGCAGTTCTTAAAATCGTTCCTAAATTTCCTGGATCTTGAACTCCATCTAAAGCTAAAATAATTTCTTCATTATAATCAATATTTTCGCTATTATCTCCTTTTTCTACCACTGCTAAAATTCCCTGTGGATTGACAACATCTGTAATACTTTGAAATAGTTTTTTAGTAACATAAATACAATTATATTTAGCAATTTCATATAAAAGGCTTTGTTCTATACTTCCATCATTATCACAATCTTCACAAACTACTATCATTTTAATAGTAACATTTTCTTCAATTGCTTCTTTTACTAGTTTAATACCTTCTACTAAATATTCTTTTGTTTCATCTCGAAACTTCTTATCTTTTAACTTTTTAATATATTTAATTTGCTCATTATCTTTACTTGAAATAATTTGCATTTTGTCACTCCTATCTAACTACATAAATTCAAAAACTCTTTTACCTTGCTAATAATCTCTTTTTCTGTACGCTTTCCAACTTTGAAAGTAACATATGGCTCAATTCCCTTTGAAAAACGAATGGCAATTCCATATTGTTCATATAATTTCTCCATTTTTTCTGGCGTCATAGCTTCTCTTGTAAAATAGAAAACAATACTTTCTAGCCTTTGACTAATCTTAGTTGCTCCCACTTTTCTTGCTAGTTCTTTAATTCTTGCAACTTCTAATAAGTTTTCTAACTCTATTGGTAATTTGCCATAACGATCAATAACTTCATCTACCACATTTTGGATATCCTCTTCTGTTCTACATAAAGCAATATTTTGATAAATCTCAATCTTTTGACTACTATTATCAATAAAGCTATCTGGAATATAGCTAGAAACAGATAAATCAATTTGTACATCTTGCTCTTCTCTTACTTCTATGCCTTGCATATTTTTGATTACTTCATCTAATAATTTACAATACGTATCATACCCTACTTGTTCCATATGTCCATGTTGCATCTCTCCAAGCATGCTTCCTGCTCCACGGATTTCCAAATCACGCATAGCAATTTTAAAGCCTGAACCAAACTCTGTAAATTCTTTAATTGCTTTTAGTCTCTTATCTGCTACTTCTGATAATAGCTTATCTCTTCGATACATAATGTAAGAATAGGCTTGTTTTTCCCCTCTTCCTACTCTTCCTCTAATTTGGTATAACTGTGCTAATCCTAATCTATCTGCATTTTCTACAATAATCGTATTGGCATTTGGTATATCAATTCCTGATTCCAAAATGGTAGTACAAACCAATACATTGATTTCTTTTTTGATAAAGCTTTCCATAATTTCTTCTAGTTCTCTTCCAGACATTTGACCATGAGCAAATCCTACTTTTGCCTCTGGAACTAGATAAGAAATCTCTGCTGCTTTCTTCTCAATTCCTTCTACTTGGTTATATAGATAAAAGATTTGTCCTTCTCTTTCTAATTCTCTAGTAATAGCTTCTTGTACTACCTCTTTGTCATATTCTAATACATAAGTCTGTACAGGTTTTCTATTATGTGGTGGTTCATAGATAACTGACATATCTCTTACTCCCACAATAGACATATGAAGAGTTCTAGGAATTGGCGTTGCTGTCATAGTTAGTACATCTACATTATTTTTTAGTTGTTTAATTTTTTCTTTGTCTTTTACTCCAAAACGGTGCTCTTCATCTATAATGAGTAGTCCTAAATCTTTGAAAATAACATCTTGGCTTAGTAGTCTATGTGTTCCAACTACAACATCTACTTCCCCTAACTTTAGCTTTTTTACGATTTCATTTTGTTCTTTTTTGGTTCTAAAACGATTGAGCAATTCTACTTTCATCGCAAACTCGCCCATTCTAGTCTTAAATTCCTCATATTGTTGATTGGCCAAAATAGTAGTTGGTACTAAATATGCTACTTGTTTTTGGTCCATGACTGCCTTAAAAGCAGCACGAATGGCAACCTCTGTTTTTCCATATCCTACGTCTCCACAAAGGAGTCTATCCATTGGAGTATCCTTTTCCATGTCTTTTTTCACTTCTTCAATACATCTTAGTTGATCCTCTGTCTCATTATATGGGAAGCTATCTTCAAATTGTCTTTGCCAAGGTGTATCTGGTGCATAGGCATATCCTTTTATTTTTTGCCTTTTTGCATATAGTTCTACTAAGTCTTTTGCAATTTCTTGTAAATGCTTTTTAACTTTATTAGTAGTTGCACTCCATTCCTTCCCTCCTAATTTATTTAATTTAGGACTAGAAGATTCACCACCGCCAATATACTTTCTAACAGTATCTAAGTTATTAGTAGGTACATAAAGCATGTCATCATTTCTATATTGAATTTTAATGTAATCTTTCGTTACATCATCTGCTGTAATAGTATTAACTCCTACAAATTGCCCAATACCATGAGTTTGATGGACAACAAAATCGCCTGGTTTCAAGTCTGCAAATACTATTTTTTCTGCTTGTTTAAAGCTATTCGTCAACTTCTTTCTTTTTGGTTGTACCTCAAAGCTAGCCTCCATACTAACAACTACTAAACCAATATCTACATTTTCAAAACCACTCGATAAACCACCTAAAGTAACAATAATTTCCCCTGATTTTGTTGCTACTTCTTGTTTATTCTCTGTGGTTTGTTCCTGCCAACTAGGCTCATAACGGTAGTTCATCTCATGTTCTTTTAAAATATCACATACCTTTTTGCTATTTAATTCATTTCCTGTCAATAAAATAACTTTCTTCTTTTCTTTCTGATAAATCTTCAAATCCGAAAGTAACATTTCTAGTTGTAAACTATGAAAATGAATTTCTCTAGTATCAAAATGAAATTTTGTCATATTCTTTAA
>CAOXTD010000024.1:10372-16438 GCA_948560265.1 uncultured Clostridia bacterium
CATTTTGCTCTAAGTATAGTATTTGTTTTTGCTCCAAGTTATATTCAAAATTACTCATATTTTGAATTGCTTCTGGTACAAATCTTTCTTTTTCAATTAAAGAATCTATCAAATGATTATTATCTAAAATAATATTTTCTTGTCTTTGACTTATTTTAGAGTTTTCATCTAATACAAGCAAATATTCTTTTGATAAATAATATAAAAAGTTTTCTTGCTGTTCATAAAATTGATTAAAATATTTATCAACTTTGCTGCTATACATACCTTGCTCAATTAGTTCTATATCTTCTTTTTCTTCTGGGTACTTTGCTCTTATTTTGCTTACAGCTTGTTTCACATCTTTTACTACCAATTCATGTGCTGGAAAAATGATAATACTCTTTAACATTTCTGTTGATCTTTGAGAAGCAAGTTTAAAATAGCGAATAGAGTCTACTTCATCTCCCCAAAACTCAATTCTCACTCCAATATTTTCAGAGAGCCCTACATCTAAAATACCCCCGCGAATAGAAAACTGTCCTTTATTTTCTACTAATTCATTTCGTTCATATCCTAGCTCTACCAAAGTATTCTTTAGTTTTTCTAAAGAATATGGCTTACCAACTGTAAACTCTACCATATCTTGATAGAGTTCTTTTTTTGAAATCATATTTTGCATCACGGTTTCAATTGTAGTAACTACAATAATCGGTCTTTTTTCTTTTTGAGCTAGTACCATTTGATTTAGTACTGCGATTCTTTCATATGGTAAATCCTTGCTTTGTGCCACATAGTCATACGCCGCAACTTCTCTTTTCGGAAAATACCATGCTTTTTCTCCAAACTTTTCAATATCTTGGCATAATTTTTTTGCCTGTATTTCGTTATAAGTTAATAAACAGATTGATTGTCTTAACTCTTGGTATAATGCTACTAAAGTATGTACTTTTTCTACGTCAACTAAGCCCGATAAGGCTATCGGGCTTGTTTTCTTTTTTATCTCATCTATTACATCTTGAAATTTCTCTGTTTTTATTAATTCTTGTATCATTTGAATTTCCTTCTATTTTATTGATACTTGTAAAAGTATATCATTTTTAAAGAAAATTATCAATAATTTATTTTAGAGTGCCACAAAAAAATTCCTTAAATCTTATATTTAAGAATACTATATAATCTTATTGGTTTGGATTTTTTATAGAAATTAATTTTTAGAAATTAAAATTATTTATAGATTTGTCCTCGATTGTTTGCCCTTGTAACTATGACAACTAATTCATTTTGATTTAATTCGTAGATAATTCTGTAATCTCCAACTCGGAGCCTATATTCATTTTTACAACCTGCCAGCTTTTTCACATCTCCATTAGGCAGGTTATAAATTGCTTTATAAATTCTTACTCTTTGTATTTTGTCTTGCTTTTCAATAAATTTGAGGGCTTTAGGTCTAATCTTTATCTTGTAAATCATCTACGTTCAGCCCCTCTCTTTTTAATATTTCTTCTATAGAAATGGCTTCTTCGCTTTCCTTTTTATTTACTGCTTCATCTTCTGTTAAATAATCTAAATACATTACTTTTTCTGTGATATCCATATTTTTCAATATTACTGTTGGCTCTAACTTCAAAAGTTCTGCATCTATAGCCTTTTCCATCAAATTTTTAACTGAATTCAAACATTCTAGATTCAACTTTGGTATCATTTTAATAACATCTTTAATTGTTTGTATCTGTATTTCTGACATATCTTTACTCTCCTTTCTTATATTTGCGTTTATTATAACAAAGCTTAATACATTTTTCAATTACTTTTTTGGTGAAAACAGAAACTTTTTCCTAAAAATACACGCCCCGCATTTCTGCAGGGTGTGTTCAAGAAAGTTCCGTCCTTTTGGTGTTTTCCTCACTTAGGAAAACGGCCTCTGCTCGTATTCTCATCAAGCAGCTTTCTCACCTTTTGGTACAAGGCGTAATTCTTTTTCTTCAGCCGCACAGTGTCTCTGTTCACTGTAGACTTTGAAATTCCGCAAGGACCTGCTGCTTGCCTTGTGGTACACTTATGTGCGATCATATACCGCCCAGTGTATTCACACCGTTCATCAGGGCTAAGCTTCATAGTAGGAAACCTCCTTCGTAAATTCTTGGCTAGCCAAGTTGCTATTACTATATCACATTTCCTCTCATTTTTCCACTATTTATAGCCATTCTCCATATTTTTTAATATATTCTTTTTTCACAATGCTTGCAATAAAACAGTATAAAATTGGAACCCCTATAATAACAATAACAATATATTTTAGCGGAATCGCAGTTAATCCTAATAATGCCCCTAATGGCGTAAATGGCACAACTATTGCAATTAAGCTTAATAATATAGATGTTGCATATACAGCATAAGAACTGTTACTTTGTATAAATGGTACTTTTGCAGTTCTAATTATATGCAACCCTACTAAATTAGAAACTACTCCATAAGAAAACCAAATGGATTGAAAAATTGCCGCTTCTCTAATTTGAAAACCGAACCATAAAATAATAAAAATGAACAAATCGAATATTGAGCTAGTTGGTCCCATCCATAACATAAAATGCTTGATACTATCCATACTCCATCTTTTTGGATTTTGTAAATATTCATGGTCCACATTGTCATAAGGAAGGGATAATTGCCCTATATCATATAGCAAACTTTGGACTAATAGTTGAATAGGAGTAATTGGGAAAAACGGTAGGAAAATACTAGCGATTAAAATAGATAGTACTTCTCCAAAATTAAAGCTTACTGCCATTTTAATATATTTTAGTAAATTACCAAAAGTCTTTCTTCCCTCTATTACTCCATCTGTTAGTACATTTAAGTTTTTCTTCAATAAAATAATATCCGCTGTTTCCTTTGTAATATCTACTGCTGTATCTACTGAAATTCCTACTTCACTGTTTTTAAGTGACGGTGCATCATTAATTCCATCTCCCATATAACCTACAATATTTCCCTGCTCTTTTAATACACGAACAATTCTCGCTTTTTGAATAGGTGAAAGTTTAGCAAATACATTTGTCTTTTTCAAGAGCCTTGCTAGTGCCATATCAGATAGTTTATCTACTTTACTCCCTAACACAATTTTGTCTGTATTAATGTCAACCTTTTCACAGATTGCTTTTGTAACATATTCATTATCACCTGTTAATACTATAACACGAATTCCATCACGGTTTAGTCTTGCAATTTCTTCTTTGCTACTTTTTTTGGGAGGATCTAAAAAACCTACAAATCCAATTAATGTCATTTTCTCTTCATCTTTTTTTGAAAAAGCTTTTTGTTCATTTATTTCTTTTACACAAACTGCAATTACTCGCAATCCATTTTCATTTAGTTCTTTCGTCATTTTCTTTATTCTTGATTTCATTTCACTCGTTATAGGTTTTACTTCTTGTTCTAGCACTGTATTACAAATACTTAAAGTTTCCTCTACGGCTCCTTTGGTAATCATGATTCTTTTAGGTATTTTTTCTTTCTTAGTAGCTAAAATAACAGATAGCCTTCTTCTAGAAAAATCAAAAGGCACTTCATCTATTTTCACATAATCTTCTGCAATATTTTGTATTCCACTTTCCGTTATTCTGTTAATAACCGCTTCATCAATATTTCCTTTTAAGCCTGTTTGAAAATAGGAGTTTAAAAATGCTGTTTCTAAAACTTTACTATCTTCTTCTCCTTCAAGATTCAAATATTTCTCTAATACAATCTTATCCTCTGTTAGTGTTCCTGTTTTGTCAGTACACAAAATATTCATAGCTCCAAAAGATTGAATGCTATCTAGCTTTTTTACAATTGTCTTTTTCTTAGACATATTCATTGCACCTTTTGCTAAACTAGAGGATAAAATAACTGGTAATAGCAATGGAGTAATTCCTATTGCAATAGCTACAGCAAATGTAAAAGCTGTTAGCGTATCATGTTTAAAACTATTTACCAAAAATGTAATAGGAATTAATACTAACATAAATCGAATTAATAACTTACTTACACTTTCTATTCCCTTTTGAAAGTTTGTCTTTGGCTTGCTTTGTTCTATCGTTTGCGCTATTTTGCCAAAATAAGTATCATCTGCAATTCTAAAAACAATTCCCTTTCCTGTACCACTCATAACATTGGTTCCCATAAAGCAAATAGTATCTATATCTGTAATATCTTCTATTTTCTTATTCTCAGTATTTTGTACCTTTCGTACGCTGTCCGATTCTCCTGTTAAAGAAGATTGTACCACATATAAATCTTTTTGTTCTACAATTCTCAGATCTGCTGGTATAAGCTCTCCTGCAGATAATAACACAACATCTCCTATTGTAATTTCATCTAAATATATTTTTTCTTCTTTTCCATTTCTTAAAACAGTGGTTTTGACTGCTACCAATTTTTTTAGTTTTTCTGCTGCTTTGTTCGATTTAAACACTTCAAAAAACTCTAAAAAAGTACTAATAGCAATTAAAGCAATTACTACTATTAAATTTGCATAACTAGGCGTTTCTGGCAAAATCACATCTATATAGAACAATACAAAAGCAATACCTAATAAAATCAAGTTAAATGGACTAAAAAAACTTTGCCACAAATAATGATACCATTTCTTTGCTTTTGCTTGTTTCATTTGATTCTTTCCATATTTTTCTTGCCTTTTGATAACATCTTCTTGAGATAATCCTTCAAGAGAAAATTGGTTTTTCTGTAAAAATTCCTCTACACTACTACTATTTATTTCTCCATAAACTTTCTGAATATCTATTTTCTCCTCTTGTTCTTGTTTGGACATAATTTTCTCCTTTTTTGCATATATTTTTTCTTAAGTTTATTGTGCTACTTTTTTCAAGTTTTATACGAGGAGATTTATATGATAAGAGATTTTCCTATGTCTAATAATTCTATTAAATTAGAACATATTCAAAATAAAAGCAAAATAAAGATCTGGGTATATTCCTTAAAACGAAATGGTGTAACTATTTTGTTTTGTTTATTTACTCTTTGCTTGGTTCTATTTTCTAGAACGAATTTATTAGCTGCTAAAAATGGACTAATTCTATGGGCTACTGCTGTTGTTCCATCATTATTTCCATTTTTCGTTGCAACAGAAATGCTAAGTTATACAAATGTTATTTCTTATTTAGGCAAATGGTTAACGCCTATCATGAGACCTTTATTTGGCGTTCCTGGTGAAGCAGCTTTTGCTTTTATCATGGGACTAATTAGTGGCTACCCCGTAGGTGCTAAAATTGTTTCTAATTTCATGGAACAGGAAATTTGCACAAAAGAAGAAGCCGAAAGAATGCTTGCCTTTACTAATAATTCTGGTCCCTTGTTTATTATAGGTACAGTTGGCATTACTTTATTTGGTAATACTACTATTGGTATTTTACTTTTAGTTACTCATATTCTAGCTTGTATTAGCGTTGGTATCATTTTAAATACCTGTACTCGTCGAAAAAGAAAAAATGAATTTAATCCTTCTTATTCTTTTACTAGCAGTCGCCATACTAAAAGCCAAAACATTCCTACTCATTCCACTAAAACTACTACTCCCTCTTTTTCTTCTTTGGGAGAAATTTTAGGCAACAGTATTAAGAATGCAACTTCTACAATCTTACTAATTGGAGGATTTGTTGTACTATTTTCAGTTGTTATTTCTATTTTAAACCAGAGTCACTTATTAGATGGACTATCTAATATTTGCTCGCCTATCTTTACTGTACTTAAGGCTCCTATTGAATTTTGCAAGCCTCTACTTTCTGGAATTGTAGAATTAACAAATGGTGTTAGTCTAATTGCTAGAATCCCTACTAAAAATCTTTCTATCAGCATTATCTTTAGTGCCTTTTTATTAGGTTTTGGCGGATTTTCAGTATTACTCCAGGTATTTAGTATTGTTAGTAAAAATGGGCTATCTATCAAAAAATATGCTTATGGCAAATTACTACAAGGTCTTCTATCCGCTTTATATACAGGGCTTGCTATTCAATTTATTCCTTTTTTACAGTTTAATCTGTAATGTCATGTCAGGTTGGGGACGTTCCTTTTTCTGACAAAAATGTC
>CAOXTD010000025.1 GCA_948560265.1 uncultured Clostridia bacterium
GTGCTGCAAAAGCTTCATTTGCTTCGATAATATCAAAATCTTCAATCTTAAGGCCTGTCTTAGCCATAACCTTCTTGGTAGCAGCTACTGGGCCGATACCCATAACTTCAGGTCTTACACCTGCAAGAGCGCCTGCAACAAAAGTAGCCATTGGCTTAACACCTAATTCTTTTGCCTTTTCTTCACTTATGTTCTCCCCCGTTAAACCTTTTTTGCTTTTTTTCGTAATGTGCTCTGAAAAAGCTCCATCATAAATTAAACCAGAATATTCATGGAAATTTTCTTCTAAATTTGTAAAACTACTTTTGGAAATATTACTTACTTCTTGTGCAAAAGCAACACTACCTTTTTTAGTCAATTCCCCCCAACTAATTCTTCCTTCATTCATATCAGTAGATAATTGATTTAATGTATTTTCCAGTTCTACACTATAATCATGTAATTGTTTTAAGTTGTTTAAATCTTCTGTACTTAATTTTTCTTGGTTAATGTTTTTACGTGAAAGTGAATAACTGTAATCACTCACTTGATTTAAGAACTTTTCTGTTTTTTCTAATTCCACACTTTCAATTGGAAGTCTTGATAAATATACCTGTGCTAAATTAGCTTCTTTCCATACATTTGTTAGCGTTTCTGCGCCATGCTCTGCTGTACTCGAAATTAAAGACTTTGCTAGGTATGTTTCTACATTTTGAACATAGTCTACTAATTCAAAAAATGCCATATTATATTGATTTTCTGATGCTTGCCTATAATCTACTTGTTTTTTGTAAATCCACACTCCCATTGCAATAATAATAGCAAATAAAACCACTACAACACTTAGCATATGTCTATCTTTCAAACGATTTTTCCAATCTACCAATTTATTTTGTCCCATTCTTTTCAATTCCTTTCTATTTATCATATCCTTAGTCAAAATTAGATTTTTTCATTTTGACTTATTTTCTTAATGTATTCCATCTTTTTTAACGGCAAAATCTATGCTTTCCAATAGTTTTAATCAATGGTCTTGACCAAATCCATTTATTGGTTGCTGTTGCCGGATTAAAATAGTAAATTGCTCCATCAGTTGGATCCCAACCATTCAAAGCATCTCGCGCTGCTTTCACCACTGTAGCACCTTCTTTTATTGGTACATTAATCTGTCCGTCTGCTACTGCTGTAAAGGCACCTGATTGATAAATAACCCCTGCAATTGTATTTGGAAATTTAGAATCTTTTACACGATTTAATATAACTGCTCCAACAGCTACTTGTCCTTCATAGGGTTCTCCTCTTGCTTCTCCATTGATAGCTCTTGCTAGCAGTTGTACATCTGAGGTATTACCACTATTTGAGGCCTTAACGGGTTCTTGCCCTATTAGTTCTAATATTTCAAATACTGTGAAAAATGTGGCTATCATAGCAAGCATAATTAAGATTACTCTCAAGATGATTAACTTTATTTTTTGTTTTTTCATAGCTAAACTCCTTGTTCTGAAATTTTCTTTGCTGATATTTTGTGCATATTCTGTAAAATTATTCAAAAAGCTAAAATTTCTTCAAAAAATTGATTTGGCTTATTTTTTACTTTTCTTATTTGTCTTATTGTGATAAAATGACGTAAAATAAAAAGGAGAGATTTTAAAGATGAAAAAAGTATTAATTTTTTATGCATCTTATGGCGGTGGCCATTTATCTGCAGCTAAGTCAATTCTGAAATACATTTCAGAACACTATATAAATGTAGAAGCTGAAATGATAGACTGTATGAAATATATCAATAAACCTATTGAAAAAGTGACAACAGGCGCTTACCGTGAAATGGCTAAAAAAACTCCTAAATTATGGGGAAAAGTCTATTCTGGTTCTGAAAAAGGCTTGCTTTCAAAAATTAGTAAAGACAGTAATAAATTAATGGCTAGAAAACTAAATCACTTATTGCAAGAAAAGAAGCCTGACCTAGTGATTTCTACTCACCCTTTTAGTAGTCAAATGGTTAGTTATTTGAAGAAAAAGGAGAAATTAAATTGTACTTTAGCCACGATAATGACTGATTTTGCTATGCATAAGCAATGGCTCATTGGTCATGAGTTTACAGAATATTTCTTTGTTTCAAATGAATCCATGAAGCAAAACATGGTAGAATACGGCGTTTCTAAAGACAAAGTTTACGTAACTGGAATTCCTATGTCTGATAGATTTTTTGAAAATTTTGAGGATAAAAAGATTTATGAAATGTTCGAACTAGATATTAGTAGAAAAGTGATTCTTTTCTTTGGTGGAGGAGAGTTTGGCTTAGGAAAAGAAAGAACTTCTCAAATTTTGCAAGCCTTTATTCAAAAAGTGCCTGATTATCAAATTGTAGCAGTTGCCCGGAAAAAATGAAAAAATGAAAGAAGCTTTTGAACAGTTAGTACAAGAAAATAATGCTCAAAGCAGAGTTCGCGTTTTAGGTTTTACTGACAAAGTACCAGAATTAATGTACATTGCTTCTCTAGTAGTAACAAAGCCTGGCGGACTTACTACTACAGAGAGCTTAGCTTCAAGACTTCCTATGGTCATCATCAATCCTATTCCTGGTCAAGAAGAAGAAAATGCAGAATTTCTAGTTTCTAACGAAGTCGGCATTTGGATAAAGAAAGATGATAAACCTGAAGAAATCATTGCTAATTTATTCGCTTCTTCTGATACCTTAGAAAAAATGAAAAAGAATACTGCAAAATTTACGAAGCAGTATTCTACGAAAACGATTTGTGAAATATTATTACAAAATTGATAAAAATGTCGTACTTGGGGACAGATGTCGCACTTAACTAGCGTCCCCAAGTGCGACATTATATTTCTCTTCTGCCTTCTAGTGCTTTACTTAAAGTAACTTCATCTGTATATTCTAAGTCTCCTCCCACAGGAATACCATGAGCAATTCTGGTAACCTTAATTCCTAATGGTTTTACTAATTTTGATATATACATTGCAGTTGCTTCTCCTTCTACGCGTGGATTTGTGGCCAAAATAATTTCTTTTACTTCTCCACCCATTAATCTAGAAAGCAATTCCTTGATTTTAATATCATCTGGTCCTACCCCATTCATTGGAGAAATACTACCATGTAGCACATGATAAATTCCTTTAAATTCGTGTGTTCTTTCCATTGCCACTACATCTCTTACATCTTCTACAATACAAATAATAGTATGATCACGGTTTTGATTACTGCAAATGGGACATGGGTCTGTATCTGTAATATTATAGCATTGTGAACAATATTTCAAATTCCTTTTTGCTTCTAAAATGGCCTTTACAAATTCGTTTGTTTCTTCTTCTGTAGCATCTAACATATGAAAAGCAAGCCTAGCTGCTGTTTTATTTCCAATGCTAGGCAATTTTTCAAATGCTTCAATTAGTTTTTCTATCGATGGGGCATAATAACTCATTTTATTGTTCCTTTTCTTACATCATTCCTGGGATATTATACTTTCCTAATTCTTGTGCTTGGGCACTATCTACCTTTCTTAACGCTTCATTTACACAGCTTAGTATTAAATCTTGTAGCATTTCCACATCATCTGGATCAACTGCTTCTTTTTTGATAGTAATTTCTTTTACTTCTTTGTTTCCAGATACTTTTACATAAACTGCTCCTCCACCAACACTTGCATCAAATTCCTTTGCTGCAAGTTCTGTTTGAGATTTTTCCATATCTGCTTGCATTTTTTTGGCTTCTTTCATTAATTGATTTAAATTCATTCCGCCAAATCCTCCACCCATTCCTGGGAATCCACCTCTTTTTGACATAATTTTTTCTCTCCTTTACTCTTCTATCTCATTCACTGGAATTCCTAAATCCTTAATTGGATTTTGTGCTTCCGCTTCTTTTGCTTTTTGCTCTAAAATGGCATCTTGATTATCTAATAATTTAATTCTCATTTCTTTACCACATTCTATAGAAACAAGTCTTTCTAACTCTTGTACATTTTCTGGGCGTTCCATAGTGGCTTTGATAAATGGTGTTAATCCATTTTGAAAAACGATACCTACTGTCATATCATTAATTAATGTAGCAATTGTACTCATTAAATTTGTTGCTAATATCATTTTTCTTTCTTCTCTTAATTGATTAATAATCTTAGGCCAAAACTCTAACTTTTCAATATTTAGCTTACTAAAATCTATTGGCTCTCTTTTTTCTATCTTCTCTTTTGGGCTAGAGCTCTTTGCTCTCTCAGATGTATTATTTGTTTGAAAACTTCCTTGTGCTATTTTTCTCTCTAGTTCAGTTATTCTTGCCTTCAAGTTTTCTACTCCCTCTGGATTTACCATGTCTGTACTTTTTTCTGTCTCAATAACTGGTCCACATAGTTTTATCATAGCTACTTCAAATAATACTGCTTTTTGTGAAGACCACTTCATATTATTTTCTAACTCAGATAATATATAAATTATCTGTAATAGTCTTTCTTTGGAAACTTTCTTTGCAATATCTGCTATTTGTTTTAATTCTTCTTGATTATAAATCTCTAATTTTTCAGTTGTTTTCCATACCAAAATATCTTTTGTATATTTTATCAATTCCCATAAAAGATTATTTAGGTCTTTTCCTTCTTGCATAACCGCTTCTACTGTTGTAATTGTTTTTTCAATATCGTTATTGATAACTGCATCTATTATCTGAGTAATAAAAGCTAGTTTTGGAATTCCTACTAAATCTTTTACTAAATCTTCATCTATTTTTTCGCTTCCTTCTTGTAAACATCTTTCTAAGATACTTAAAGCATCTCTCATAGCTCCCTCTGCTAAAATAGAAATAATACTTAAAGCTTCTTTTGTGATTTCAATTTTACTTTCATCACAAACATATTGTAGTCTTTTACTAATATCACCATTTGAAATCTTTTTGAAATCAAAACGTTGACATCTTGAAAGAATCGTTGCTGGTAATTTTTGTGGTTCTGTTGTTGCCAAAATAAACTTTACATGTGATGGTGGCTCTTCTAAAGTTTTTAACAATGCATTAAAAGCTCCTGTTGATAGCATATGAACCTCATCTATAATATAGACTCTATATTTTGCTAGAGTTGGTAAAAAGTTGACTTCATCACGAATGGCTCTAATGTCATCTACACTGTTATTGGAAGCAGCATCCATTTCTACGATATCAGTCAAAGATCCTGATAAAGCAGCCTTGCATATTTCACATTCATTACATGGCTCACCATTTTGAGGATTTAAACAATTAACTGCTCTTGCTAAAATCTTGGCTGTTGTTGTTTTTCCAGTTCCTCTACCACCATTTAATAAATAGGCATGCCCCACTCTTCCAGCTATAATTTGATTGCGAATAGTTTTTGTAATATGCTCTTGCCCTACCATATCCTCAAACTTTAGTGGCCTAAATTTTCGATATAATGCGGTATATGCCATCTTCCTGCTCCTTTCAGTAAATGATAAAAAAGGTACAAAGCTTTTTTCATTAGCCACTCTATGGAGAATAAATACCACACAAAAGTATCCACTTATTGCTGCTTCCTTCCGGACCTGACAAGGTTCATAGGCTTTTGTTGGTTTTACTCTCCATACAATGGCTAGAATTAAAACTTCATACCTTTGTATTATATACTTTTTTGTTTTGTTTAGCAAGAGAATTTTTAAGTTTTGCAGAGCCTTTAGTTATCATTTTACTCTCTTAAATACGATATCCTTCATATCTGTTTTCTCTAAATAGCAATTTTCTTCTTCATCTAAATTTCCTGTTGGTAAATCCAAATTAACTTCAGCTTGATATTTAGCATTTGTAGTTTCTATCATAAAATCACAAGTAACATTAAATTTAATTTCTTCATTGGTTACCTTTATTTTCTTTAATAATGTACTATTATGAATTATCTCTTTATCTTTATCAGAAACATAATTACCAATATTGCTATTACTAAATCGAATTAAAACAGGCCCCCCTTTACTACCTATTTCTAGGTTAGAAGAATTACTATTACTACTTCCTTTATATTCTAATTTGTCTTCTACTAAAAATTGTTCTTCATAAGTATAGAGTCTTCCCGATTCACTATTTGGCATGTAAGTTCTGATGGTACCTTTTTGTGGCACATTTTTTATTTGTATATTACTAATTTTAACACTTTTGATTAGTTCATTTTCTTTCACATTTGCTGTATTTTGATCTATATAAAAATATACATCATTATTTTGATAAATATCAAAATTCCATTTTTCTTTACCTTTTTCTGTTGTTTCAACACCTTCAACAGTTCCAATAATGACTATTTTTGAAAGTTGGTAGGGCATATTGGTTTCACCCTCAACTTCATATTTTATCATCATAATAACAACAAAAAGAAGTAATAAAGCTAAAATAGTTATAGCCACTATCAGTTTAATGGTTTCCTTTCTTTTCTCAGTTATCACTTTTTCCTCCTTGAACTCTTATTCTTTTGTACATTCATTTTATGATTAATACATTATTTCTAGCAGTATACTTCATTTGTTTTGGCGGAGCGGGTGGGATTCGAACCCACGTGGCACCTAAAAAGCACCTAATTGATTTCGAATCAACCTCGTTATGACCGCTTCGATACCGCTCCTTTTATTTCTTTTTTTGACGTAATTCTTTAAAAAACTGTTTTAGTAATTGTTCACATTCTTGCTCCAAAATTCCAGTTTCTATCTCTATTTTATGGTTAAATGGATAATCTTGCAATAAATTTAATACTGAACCACATGCACCTGTTTTAGGATCCATGGTTCCAATATATAATTTTCTAATTCTAGACTGTATTAACGCTCCTGCACACATACTACATGGCTCTAAGGTCACATACATGTCACAATCTGTTAGCCTCCATGAATTCAATTTTTTACTCGCCTTTTGGATTGCCAGAATTTCTGCATGTTTCGTCGTATCTAGCTTGTACTCTTTTTCATTATATGCTCTCGCTATAATTTTATGATCTTTTACAATAATTGCTCCTACAGGAATTTCCTCTTTGCTGTATGCTTTTTGTGCTTGTTTTAGAGCTTCTTTCATGTATTTTTCGGTTTCTAGCATAATTCCTACTTTCTTATTTCAATTGGTGTGCCTAGCGGGAATTGAACCTGCGACCTCTCGCTTAGGAGGCGAGCGCTCTATCCAACTGAGCTATAGACACATTTATAATTGCCTTATAAAAGGCAATATAAATTATACGATATTTTTTTATTTTGTGCAAGTCTTCCTATTGGTACTTTTCCTAAACTACTGCAGCACTTACTAAACTATCATAATATGACTGATAAAGTTTATCATAGTATCCACCTTTTTGTACTAACTCTTGATGATTTCCTTGTTCAATAATTTCTCCATTTTGTAATACAATAATTTGATCCACATTAATAATAGTTGACAATCTATGTGCGATAAATATAGATGTTTTAGTAGAAGATAATATATCAATTGACTTTTGTATTAGCTTTTCTGTCTGTGTATCTATATTAGCAGTTGCTTCGTCTAAAATGAAAATATCTGGCTCATGTGCAAAAACTCTGGCAAAAGCTAATAATTGCTTTTCTCCCGCTGAATAAGAAGAGCCTTGCTCTTTTGCTATTTCATCTAATCTATTTGGCATATCATTTATCATACTATCAGCTGATGCTAATTCAATTGCTTCTTCAATCTTTTCATCTGAAATCATATGGTTCAAAGATATATTTTCGCGAATACTTCTAGCAAATACAAAAGGATCTTGCAAAATCATACCAATATGTTGTCTTAAATCACGAATATTCATTTCTTTAATATTAACATCATCTATTAATATCTCACCTTTTTGAATTTCATAAAAACGATTAATTAAATTTGTAATAGTAGTCTTTCCTGAACCTGTTTTTCCAACAAATGCTACACTTTGACCTGCTGGAATAGTAAAACTTACATTTTTTAGTACCCAATTTTCATTATCATAAGAAAACCATACATTTCTAAATTCAATTTTGCCCTGTATCTTTTGGATAGTTTTTCCTTCTTCTAAGTTTTCTAAATATTGCTTCTGTTCTAATATTTCATATACTTTATTAATAGATACCAAAGCTTCTTGTACAGTTTCCACATTTTCTACAATACGATTTATTGGATCAAAAATTTGTCTTAAATAGGTAATAAACATATAAATAATTCCTACTTGCATCTCTATCCCAAAAATGTGATAAGTACACGCCCATACAATCAAGCAAATTCCAACATTCTCTAGTATAGTCATAAGAGCTGGCAATATGTTATTATTAACTGCATTTGGTAAAATAGACCTAAATAAACTTTGCGTAAGTTTGTTATTTTCCTCTTGTTTTTCTCTTTGGATATTAAATATCTTAATTAGTTTTACCCCATATATCGATTCTGCTAAAAAAGAATTCAATTTTGTTCTAATTGTTTTAGTTTTCTCTTGAAACTTATTGGCAAGCTTCGTAGAAATAAAAGAGAAAATAATAATAAATGGTACAATGGCAAGTGCAATTAATGTTAGCTTACTACTAATAGATAACATTACTACAATAAATGCAATAATTAAAAGAATATCTTTTATAATGGTAGCAACTACATCTTTAAACATAGTAGCAATATCTTCTACATCATTCGTAATACGCACAAATAGTTTACCTGCAGGAGTTTGGTCATGAAAAGGAATATTAGCATGTTGGATATAATGGTATAGCTTATTTCTTAATTTATAAATGGCATCTTCGCCTATCATGTTAATTGCAGTTGTAGCAACAAAATCAATAATGTTCCCTATGATTACAATTCCTATGTAAACAGCTCCTATTGTTCCTATTGTTATCATTCCCTTTTCATAAATGCCTTGACTTAAATAATCATCTATTACAATTTTTACTAAATAGGGTTTTATAATTTCTGCAATTCCTACTAATAAAGATAAAAAGCTAACAACTAATATGGATTTTGTATATGGTTTTACTAACTTCCATGCCCTTTGCATTGTTCTACTTTTCATTTGTATATGTTCTCCTTTTTATTCATTATTTTGACTAATTTGTTGTTTATAAAATGTATAGTAATTTCCTTCTTGTTCCACTAGTTGCTCATGTGTTCCTCTTTCTGCAATTTTTCCATTTTCTAAAACAATAATTTCATCTGCATCTTTAATATCAGAAATTCTACTAGAAATAATAATACAAGTCTTATTCTGTGTCATTTTTTTAATATTTTCTAATAATTTTCCTTCCGTCTTATTATCTAGCGCTGAAAAAGTATCATCAAAAATAACAATGTCAGAAGAGTTTAAGAACGCTCTAGATACTGCAATTCTTTGTTTTTGCCCGCCCGATAAGTCAACTCCTCTTTCTCCAATCATGGTATAAATTCCATCACTCATTTCTTGAATTTCGTCATAAATCATAGCTTCTTTTGTACTTTTCATAATTTCTTTTTCTGAATATCCCTGTTTAAATAAACTAATATTTTTTTCAATAGTATTAGAAAATAAGAAATTATCTTGTGTAATATAACAAATATTTTTTCTAATAACTTCTATTGGAATTTTGTTAATGTCTTTATCTCCTATGTAAATCATATTGTCTTGAACAGAATATAAACGAAGTAGTAAATTGACAAGTGTTGTTTTTCCACTTCCTACTGTTCCTATAATTCCTAAAGTGTTTCCTTGCGGAATAGTAATATTAATATCTTCTAACACTTCATCAAAGTGGCTTGGATAATGAAAACTTAAATGAGAAATCTTAATATCTCCTTTTAAGTCCATTTCTTCTTTTGGCTCTAATGGTAAGTACTTTTCTTTTTCTAATGATAAAAATTGGTCTAATCTTTGATAAGAAATTTGTCCTCTTTTAAACCTTGAAATTGTAGATGGAAGCCATGATACTGGTCCCACAAATAGTGCAATATAGCCATTAAATGTAACAAAATCCCCTATAGTAATTGTATTTTCTAATACTAATTTTGAGCCAAATAAAATGGCAATAGCATAACATAGTCCAAAGCATACATTAATGCAGGTAGTTAACAAAGTGGAATGTACATCTACAGAATCATTCGCTGTTTTTAATTTTTTATTTTTCCTAATAAATTCTTTTAACTGGTTTCCCTCTTGTGAATAAGCCTTTATTGTTCTAATAGCATCTGTACTTTCTTGTACATATTCTGAAAGTTCTGTGTAATATTCCTGTGAAACTTTAAAACTAGCTTCTACATATTTTTTAATCTTAACAATTAAATAAGAAGTAACAATAATAGGAAGCAAAGTGATTGCCGTTAAATTTAAGTTAACTCCTTGTGCCATTGTAACCACACCAATCAAAAAAGTAGCAATAATTCTAGTTCCATAGGATTCTAATCGATAAAATGCAGCTCTTAGCTCTGATATATCTTTTGTAAAATGTGACATGATTTCACCATTTTTTACTTCTTGAATTTCATTCATCTTCATTTTCAAAAATTGCTTAAAAAGTTCATTTTTTGTTTCTTTTTCTAAAGATCTTGCATTATAGGTTACTAAAAAACGCCATGGAAATCTTACTAATAATAATCCTATACTAACAAATAATAGATAAATAATATTTTGAATAATAGCTGATTGATTTGCTGATATATCATAAAGTAAATCAATTAAATTTCCTATGATTTTAGCAGGGTATGTAGCAAAATAAATATTTAAGAAAATAAATACAGTTTGTATAATAATATATAAATAATGCTTTTTCAAAAAGCGAATCACAATATTTTTCATATTTGGTTATTTCTCCTTTGTACTTTCGACATTATCTTAACATAAGTAAAATTTTATTTCAAGGCTCCTATTGACTTAATATGATATAATTTGATAAGAATTTTGCAAAAAAGGAGTATAGCATGCAACGAATTTTAAGTTATTTAAGAAAAACCGTTGAAACCTATCATTTAATTGAAGAAGGAGATAAAATTGCAGTCGGACTTTCTGGTGGGAAGGATTCTTTTGCTTTATTAATGAGTTTAAAAGCTTTGCAGAGATTTTATCCTGCTCATTTTGAATTAATTGCTATTAGTATTGACCCTGGTTTTGAGTTTTTTAACCAAGAGTTTTTAAAAAGGAAATGTGAAGAAATTGGTGTTCCTCTTGTGATAGAACAATCTCATATTAAAGAAATTGTTTTTGATATTAGACAAGAGAAAAATCCTTGTTCTTTGTGTGCTAATTTACGCAGAGGGATTTTAAATTCTATTGCGATTAGAGAAGGATGTAACAAAATTGCTTTAGGTCATAACCAAGATGACGCTTTAGAAACTTTTTTATTGAATTTTTTATATGCTGGGAACTTATCTACTTTTGCACCTACCAGTTATATGGACCGCTCTAAAATGACTTTAATTAGACCTTTAATTGATACCCCTGAAAAGGAAATTAAGAAATTTATAAAACGTAATCAAGTTGAAGTAATGCCTAAGGTTTGCCCTATGGACGGCATTTCTAAACGTGAAGATGCTAAAAATATGATATTAGAATGGGAGAAAAAAATACCAACCATACGTAGCAATATGGTTGGTGCTATTAAAAGAGCTCATATCAATGGTTGGAAAGAATAGAAAAAAGACCAAATGAAGTGTGAGCTTCATTTGGGTCTTTTCTTTTTTATATTCGGGTATTTAAAGCATATTATTGTCAGGTTTAGAACCTAGATGCAAAAGCCTGGAGCCACACCTAGAGAGTAGCTCCCGCTATTGCTGTTGCTTCCACCGCGTATGTTGACAGAGCAGAAGCCCCATATGTTGTTGTACGAAGGAGAACGGAGCCACCAAGTGTACGCACCGCCTGAGGATGATGTCACTTTGACAAAGTTACTGTTTTCTGCGCATGGATTTATTCCTTTTTCATTGTTTTGATACCATTTATATTGGTTTCCTTCTTTTCCTATTGCCTTTCCATATGCTGCTCCACTATAGTCACTACCTGCTTTACTCCATATCTCACTACAGCTTAATAACCATAAATAGTCGTTACATGTGCTTGTACCTGCGCTATTATATGTTGGAATGTACGTTTTCTTTACTTGTTTGATATCACTTGAATTACTTAAGTTCGCTCCTAGTCCTCCGATTTTTCCACTTTGCGTTACATCACTTGTTGTATATCCGTTTAAGTTTTTTCTCATCGGTGTTACTGCCCAACCTCCATAGTTTTTAGCACCTCCGTTAATATTCATGTATGTGCTTCCTGTCATAAAATCTAAGAACTCGAAGCTGATACTTGCCTTTTCATGTGTTCCTCCATATACGGTTGTGTCTACTAAATCATCATGTTTGAATCCTAGTACTCTTACTCTTCTTGCTACTCCATTATATTTTACTGTATAAATTCCCCCTACACTGATTGTTTTTGTTTCTCCATCTATGATTACTGTTGCTTGTGAAGAGTCATTTGTAATACTTTCATCATTTGCTA
>CAOXTD010000026.1:0-9957 GCA_948560265.1 uncultured Clostridia bacterium
ATCTTTCCTTTATTGGTTTCTCTCAAAGGTTTATTGTTTACTTTTCAATGTGCTTTCATTCTATATTATATAGAACGGCTTTTATTGTACTACTTTTTTTCACATAAGTCAACACTTTTTTATATTTTTTTAATTTATTTTTCAGTCTCTTTATAGGGTCAAAAAATAATAAACTAGTAGTTGCTGTAAAATAAAAACATGCACTTATCTTTACTAATTTATCTTTCATAAATTCTAGTGTTTTCTCTTGTGATTTCGTACTTTAATTATCTTACCATATTGTTTTCATAATGTCAATACATTTTTCGTCTTTTTTTAAGATTTTTTTCATTCAATTTGGCTTGCGTATTTTTCCTCCTTGAACTTCTTTTATTGTACCATATATTCTTATGTAAATCAATATTTTTTTCTTGGTAATTTATTCTATTCTCCTTTGTATGAACTTTATTATTTTATGCTCTTGCTTCCTATATTATTACTGAATATCTACTAATATAACATCTTCTCCTATACATTTAATATTTTCCCATTGTATTACAATATCATTGTTAGAAGATAGCATACTTAAAAATCGATTACTTCCTGGCACTATAATAGAAGTAATTGTGCCACTTTCTAAATCCGCACAAACATCTTGCACAAATCCGAAGTCTTTTTCCATCTTTTATATTGATCACTTCTTTATGTTTAAAGTCCATTCCCTTCTGTCCCATTCTCTGCCTCCATATTATAGATTTTTCTTTATTATATGTAGAAAAAATAAAAAGTTGCTATATTCTTTTAGCAACTTTCTCCTTCTATCCAGCAAATAGTACTTCTATTGTTCTTTTAATATTCTTTCAAATCATACCTTAACAAACTATCCCCATCATATTCAAATTTTACTGTAAAGAAATTACTATCCTTTTGCATTTTCTCTATAAATACTTTATCGCCTTCCCATGTGTTTAATTTTGTAACTTCATTTTTATTTATCCATTGCAATTCTCCTTCATTGCATTCTATTATATCTCCAGTAAATTCATTTGAAGTAAAAACATACATATATTCTGTTTCCCAGTTAGTTGATACATAAGTTACAATGCATCTTAATTGATAGGATTCCAAATTTAGTCCAGTTTCTTCTTTTACTTCTCTTGTGACGCATTCTTCAGGACTTTCATTTTTTTCAAATTTTCCACCTATGCCTATCCATTTATCTTTATTAATATCATCTTTCTTTTTAGTTCTATGTAACATAAGGTATTGATTATCTTTTTCTATATAGCATAATGTTGAAAGTATCATTTTTCTCTCCTTCATTTTTTCAAATCGCATCATCATTTTGTTCTCATGTTTTATTTATATCACATCTTTTTGCATTTTAAAAGAGCATATTGAAAATATGCTCTCTATTTATAAATTCTTCTAATGTGTCCTATAGCTAATCTTTCTAATCTAGACACTTGTGCTTGTGAAATTCCGATTTCTTCTGCAACCTCTACTTGCGTTCTCCCTTCAAAAAATCTTTTATTGATTATCATCTTTTCTTTTTCATTTAATCTCTTCATTGTCTCTTCGATTGTTAGATTTTGTGTCCACAATTCATCTGTATTTTTCTTATCTCCTATTTGATCCATTAAATAAATATTTTCTGTGCTTTCGCTATATGCTGGTTCTTGTAAAGAAACTGGTTCTTGAATTGCATCTAAACTAATAATAATATCTTCTTTTGTTACGCCTAATTCCTCCGCTATTTCCATTATTGTAGCTTCTCTTTGTTCTTCATTATAAATTCGTTCTTTAATGCCCAATGCTTTATATGCTAGGTCTCTAATAGACCTACTAACACGAATTACATTATTGTCTCTTAAATATCTTCTAATTTCTCCTATAATCATTGGTACTGCATACGTAGAAAATTGAACGTTTTGAGAAAGATCAAAATTATCAATTGCTTTAATAAGACCTATGCATCCTACTTGAAATAGATCATCTGCATTTTCGCCTCTCCCCCCAAAACGTCTAATAATACTAAGTACTAGTCTTAAGTTTCCATTAATGAACTTTTGTCTTGCTTCTTCGTCACCTTGTTTAATCTTTTGCATTAGTTCCACTTTTTCTTCTGGCGTTAGTAATGGTAGCTTAGCTGTATTAACACCAGAAATTTCCACTTTGTTCATTCTAGAAAAACTCCTTTTAAAATAATTGTTATTTTCATTATTTCCAAAAGGAGTTTTAACTATTCGATTATCGCTCTACTATTTTCGACATTTATCCTGTTTTACTCATAATTTCTTTTTTCATTTTATTAATAATTTTCTTCTCTAAACGTGATATGTAACTTTGCGAAATACCGTAGCATATCAGCTACCTCTTTTTGCGTTTTTTCTGTACCACTAATAAAACCAAAGCGAAGCTCCATAATGTTTCTTTCTCGATTATTTAATTTTTCAATAGAATCACGGAGCAAACTTTTATCTACTTCGTCTTCTATTCTTCTAGAAGTAACATCTGGATCAGTTCCTAATATATCTGATAATAATAATTCATTACCATCTCCATCTTGATTTAATGGTTCGTCAATAGAAATTTCTCCTTTAATTCGATTGCTTCTTCTTAAAAACATTAGAATTTCATTTTCAATGCATCTAGAGGCATAAGTCGCTAATTTTATTTTTTTATCTGTATTAAATGTATTAATTGCTTTCATTAGTCCTATAGTCCCTATTGAAATCAAGTCTTCAATTCCAACCCCTGTATTTTCGAATTTCTTAGCAATATATACGACTAGTCTTAAATTCCTCTCTACTAATGTTTGTCTAACACTTTCATCTCCATTAGCTAATTTTTCTAAAACTTCGGCTTCCTCTTCACTTGTCAAAGGAGGAGGTAGAGTTTGGCTACCTCCTATATAATAAATAGGAAGATTCTCTATTTCTTCATTCCCAATATATCTAACATATAAAGTACTAATACTATCCTTTAGGATTTGTAATAAGTTCATTACTTTCACTCCTTTCCTCTAGTAAATCTAGTCCTATCAAAGCACTATATCTTTTATCTTTGCTTAGTTTTTGATTAAAAATACCAATAATAACATCTTTTCTTACTTGCATATCTTCTTCTTTTTCAATTTCTACTTGATCTGCTTTGAAACCTAGCATTAACCCATTTTGCTTTCCAACAGAAGAAAAAGGAATTATGCGAAACCTTGCTGTCAGTTCTTTTTCTTCTATTTGATTCAAAAACTTCTCATCACCTCCTATCCATTCCTCTATATGATCCAATAATTGAATTGGTAATAGCGAATATAATTGTTCTTTTTCGACTACTATAACTGGCATTTTAGAAATAGGATCTTTTAATAGATTTCCTGTATCTAGCATTGCCTTTACTTTTAGTCTCTTTTCTTGTAATGTAATTTCAATATTATATAAAATATCTTTTCTACGTAATTTGGTTTTTACTATTCTAAAGGCAATGTAGGTAATAATAAAACCTACTATCCCCCCTAATAATGCTATTTTAATTGGATATGTTCCTACATATACTCCATTTCGCATTAAAATGTCTTGTGGTTTTATAAAATAAAGTAGAGCAAAAGCACACCCTCCAAAAACAAATGAAGTTAAATAAAATATGATTAATTGCTTACTAAGTATTTTGACTCCTTTTGGTTTAAAAGCAATATATACCATTAGAATTGACAAAACCACTTTCATTCCGAAGCTAGAATATATGGGCAGAATCTCTAAATATGCAATTACAGCATAGATGCCACCTAGTATACTCGAAACTATTAGTCTTAACTGTTTCATCTTAATTTTCATTAAGTACCCTGTAGCAAACAAAATGATATAATTCATGCACAAGTTCTCTAACAAAACCACATCTAAATAGACAGTCACATTTTTCTCCTTTCTTAGAAAATATATGGTAAAAGTGCAATCTGCGACTAGTAAGGTCAAGTAATATCATATACTTCTAAGAAATTATTAAATAGATTATACTCACTTGTTGTTGAAAAGTCTGTCACATTATGGACGAGAAGAAAAAATTTCATTTACAAATTGTGATAAAATACGTAAAAAAGCACAAACTTCTTTCAAAGTTTGTGCTTTTTAATTTAAATTCTTATTTAATTCCTTGTTTTTTTCTTAAAAAAGATGGGATGTCTAGGTTATC
Source organism: uncultured Clostridia bacterium (assembly GCA_948560265.1). Taxonomy (GTDB): domain Bacteria; phylum Bacillota; class Clostridia; order TANB77; family CAG-508; genus CAG-273. The sequence continues at coordinate 4,168 of CAOXTD010000026.1, forward strand.
TGATGAATTGCTACTATCAGTTGTTGTTGGAATAGAATTCAATTTCTTATCCCAGGCTTTGTCAATAATATCTCCTACTGGAATAGTTCCAGATAATGGACCGATTTCTTTGTCAAATCCTGTTGCAATAACAGTAATCACTAAATCTTCATCTAAGCTTTCATCAATAACTGCACCAAAGATAATATTTGCTTCTGGATCAACACTACGTTGAATCAATTCGGCTGCAGTATTAACTTCATGTAATCCTAAGTTAGAACCACCTGTGATGTTAATAATAATTCCTCTTGCGCTTTCAATAGAAGTTTCAAGTAATGGATTTTGTACAGCTTGTTTTGCTGCATCTTCTGCTCTATTTTCTCCTGATGCTCTACCAATACCCATATGTGCCATTCCTGTGTTTAGCATAATCGTCTTAACATCTGCAAAGTCTAAGTTTACTAATCCTGGGATTGCAATTAAGTCTGAAATACCTTGTACACCTTGTCTTAGAACATCATCTGCCATTTTGAAAGCTTCTACTATAGATGTCTTGCGATCAATAATTTGTAATAATTTATCATTCGGAATAACTACTAGTGTATCTACTTTTCCTTTTAAACTTTCGATTCCGCGTTCTGCTTGTGATAATCTTTTCTTGCCTTCAAATGTGAATGGTTTTGTTACTACACCAATTGTCAAAATTCCCATTTCTTTTGCAGCAGCTGCTACAATAGGTGCTGCTCCAGTTCCTGTTCCTCCACCCATTCCAGCTGTAACAAATACCATATCTGCTCCACGTAGTGCTTCTGTAATCTCTGTTTTACTTTCTTCTGCTGCTTGTGCACCGATATCTGGGTTGGCTCCTGCTCCTAAACCTCTTGTGATTTTTTCACCAATTTGGATTTTTGATGCTGCTTTTGAAAGTACTAGTGCTTGTCTATCTGTATTCACTGCTATAAATTCTACATTTTTAATTCCTGACTCTACCATTCTATTTACAGCATTATTTCCTGCTCCACCTACACCGATTACTTTGATGGTCGCTGTTCCATCTATCATTGGCATTGTGTTTTCATCCATATTATTTTCCATAATCATAAAGTTCTTTTCCTCCCATTTCTTTTTTTACGGTATTTGTTACCCTATATCATATTAAAATTAATATCTTGTTTACGAATAGAAAAATTCTTTTACTCTTTCTATAAGAGTTTTAAAAAATCCTTCTTCTGAATCAGAATCTATACTACTTCCTACAGTTTTAGCAAATGGCCTTGAAGCTACATATCTTACTAAACTATATGCTGTCCTGTATTCTGGTCTTACAATACTAATTAATCGTCCTGTTGCAATCTTAACTGGAATATTTAAAATAATTTTGCCTGCTACATCACTTTTATTAATATTTGTAACCCCTTGCCCTGTTAATATAACATTATTGATTCTAGGTTTTATTCCTTGTGTTGTGATATCTTTATTTACTAAAGAAAAAATTTCTTCAATTCTAGCTTCCATAACCGCTATTAATTCTGAACTTCTGATGACCTTTTTTCCTTCGTCTTCTTTATATGTTGTAAGCAAAATCTCATTGTCATTATCTATAAAAGACTTAAGAGCAAGTCCATATTGTTTTTTTAGCTTGTCCGCTTCTTCTTCTGAAATATTTAATACCAATGCAATGTCCTTAGTAATATTGTCTCCTCCTAGTGCTATTGTATTTGTATAAATAAAATTAGAGCCCTCAAATACTCCTATATCTGTGTTGCCTGCTCCAATATCTAATAACATCACATTATCATTTAATTCATTTGTATCTAAAGCTAAACTTCTTTCTGCTAGAGTAACTGGAACTAATCCATCAATGTCTAAATTTGCCTTTCTAAAAATAGAAGCAATTTGTCGCATATAGTCCTTATCTGCTAAGATGACTTGTGCCTTCAAAGTAAAACTTCCACTTAAATTTCCTATTGGATCTGATACTTTCTTTCCATTTTCTAAAATAAATTGATTTTCTACAATGTCTATAATTTGCTTTCCTTCTGGAACGTCTATATCTTTTGCTTGCATAATCGTGGCTATTACATCTTTAGCAGAAATTCCTGCATACTTATCTTTTGCTTCTTTTGAAATACTATTTTGTACGATGGTAACATATTTTCCTGGAATAGTAACATAAGCTGAATTGATTTTTAAATTAGCATCTGTTTCCGCTTCCTTAATTAACTTATTAATGCAGGAAGCAATTTCATTTTCATTAATTATTTTTCCTTTTTGGATTCCTTTACATCTATGGCTAGCTGTACAAATGACTTCAATTTGATTAAAATTATTAACCTCTCCTATTACTAAACTAACTTTTGAGGTTCCAATGTCAATTCCTACAATTATATCTCCAATTGCCAAAATTTGTTCCTCCATCCTTGCTTCCCTTAAATTGTTTGTCATTCGTTATACTTCTTTATAAAGATGTTCCCTAATTCAGTGTAAAGAATATTACATTTTATAAAAAAAGTCAAGTGCTTCGTAATAATTTTGTAATATTTTTGTAATATGGTTGAAACATTGTCATTTTCAGTCGTTTCAAAGGTTTCCGTAATGTCTTACAATTATCTAAAATGTTGAAAATTAGCTTTTATTGTTCTGTTTTCTCAGTCTTTAATTTTTCCTTACAGTTGGTCCATTTCTCTAAATAATATCTCCTAATAATTGCCAAATTATTAAACATTCTTCCTACAAATACAACGATTGCTGCTAAGTAAATATCTACATTTAATTTTTGTCCTAAATAAGTAAGTAACATAGATAAAATAGCATTCCCAAAAAAACCTGATACAAATATTTTTAAGTCAAATTGCTTATTTAAAGTAGAAGCAATTCCACCAAATACAGAATCTAGAGCAGCAATAATTGCAATAGCTAGATACCCAGAATAGGTATATGGTACCATTGGCGCATAAATTCCAATAATAGCTCCTAAAATACATCCAACAACGATAGCAATAAAAATCATAATTATTTTTCAACCTCCTTCATATACTTAACTTTCATTTCTCCGTTATATTTTAAAATTTTAACATTATTTCCTTTTTCTAACTTGATATCCATTCCACTAGCTTTATATCTGTCAATAAATCCACTATCCTTTAAGCTTAATGTACTAGATAAATAAGTTTGATTTCCAATTGCTTTAATAACATATGGCGAGGCAACTCTTTGTCCACTTACCTGCATTCTACTATTAATTTGCGTTATATCTGTTGTTGTTACAACACGTGCATCATTAATAGAAATAGCCTCTGCTCCTGCATATCTTAATTCATTTACTAATTCTAATAAATGAGAGTATTCGATTACACATTCTTGAGTATTAGTCAACGTTACAATGACTCCCTCACCTGTTACATCTGTTTTTCCTAATAACATATTTGATTCTGCTAGATCTTTATCAATTAATTCAGACGCTTCTCCATTTTTGTCAATTGTTTGTTGATATTCTTGTACAGATTTTCGATTAGATTCTAACTGCTTTTGTGTATCTTCATATTTTCCTTTCCATTCTGAAATGGCTGTTCTTAAATCTGCTTCTCTCATATTTTCAATAGCTGTAATATCTGTTTCTTCTATCGTTTTAAATTGCATAAACATAACTGCAAAAAACACAACACACACAGCTCCAATAATAATTGTCATAACAATTTGATTTTTCTTTTCTTTTTTCAAATCTTTCTATCTCCCTACTTCACAATTATTTATTTTTGACATATTTATAGTTAATAATTCCATTGTATTTTTCTACTGTAATGTCATCTACGGTTTTTACATTCACAATAACTCCCCAACTTTCTAAATTGTCTAAGTATCCCCCTGCCATTGTCATAGCGCCTAATAGTAATCCTTGTGAGCCAATTGCTTTAATCGTAAATGGTGAGCTAATCTTTTCCCCATTTACTTTAATTACATTTCCCTCACAAGTAATAGCTGTAGTGGTAATCACTCTTTGTCCATTAATGGAAATAGCCTCTGCTCCTGCATTGTTTAAAGCATTTACTACCTGAAGTAAATCATCATAATGTACTAGTACCATACTCGGATCAATTAAATTTGTAGCTGCAGCATTGTTATCTGCTAACATAATTTCTAATCCTCCACCTTTTACTTCTACAGTACCTAGTAACATATTATTTTCTTTAATTTGTTCTTGCTTGGCATTAGCAGTTGTGTTATTTTGTGTAGCTTTTTCCCTTATTTGTGTCAATTGTTTTTCTGATTCTAGTAGTTCTTGATAGGCATTATCATATCTTTCTTTCCATCTTAGTACTTCATCTCTTAGTCCATTATTAATAAGAGATTGACTTGCTGTTGAATTACTACTTGTTACCGTTCTAATTTGAATTGCAATAGACATTGTTAAAATAAAACACATTACCCCTAGTGTGATAGCAATTTGTTTTTTCTTCATAATTCTTCCTTTCTTATACTTTTTCTCTAAAAATAGCTCCCTTAGTACTCAAATCAGTATTAACAAAAATGTCTCCTTCTTTTTTCTTTTCATTTTGTAATACCTTTTTAATATAAAGCATTTTCGTGCTAAGATTTGAGGTATCCCCTAAATGAACATTTTTCTTTTCGGATTTTAATTCTAATATGTAATTTTGTTTATCTGATATATTAATTTTAGTAATTAGTTCCCCTATCTCATTATTGTTTGCAGAATCCATAATTTGAATTACACTACTTAGCTTTTGTAAGTCTTCTGGACACAAACGATTTCCCTCTTGTATTTGTTCTTCTGGTGTTAATATTCCTGTAATAATTGGTGCTTTCAACTTTTCTAAAGATATCTCTAGCAAGTAGCCTTGTGTGTTCATGTAAACATAAGCATTTCCTAATGTCAACATATATACTGGTTTTCTCTCTGTTATTTGAATTTCTATTGTTTCTGGTAATTTTCTCTTTATTTTTACACTATCTATGTAGGCATTTGTCTTGATAGCTTGTTCTACTTCACTTTTTGAAACTTTAAAAGTATTTTTTTCTAATTCTATTCCCGATAAACTAATAATCATTTCTGGCGTAATTTTTTCATTTCCTGTAACGACAATATTATGAATATTGAAAAATGATGATAATAGAAAATAAATTCCTCCCCCAATTAGTAATACCACTAAGCTTGTCCATTTTATTAATCTAAATATAATTTTTCTTTTTTTTCTTGCTATTTCTTGTTGCTTTGGCGTTAATTTTGGCTTTTTCTTAACTTGCTTTTTCTTGCTTGTTTCTTTATAAATTTCATCTTCTATTCCTAATCTTAATTCTACATCATCATTTTGTATTTTCTTTTTAGCCTTTCTTTTTCTATTTTCCTGTATAACTCCTTGCTTAGTTCTATTATTTGCCTTTTTTTTCTTTGAATTTTCAGTTTTGTTTGGATTATTTTTTTTCTTTTTTTCTTGTGATTGTTTTGTATTTTTTTGAACCTTTGGAAGAGACTTAATGCCAATAATAATCTCATTGTCTAAATTCAATATATTTTTATCTTTTGTATCTATCTTTTTGTTTTTTTCTTTTGCTCGATTTTTCATTGACCTCTTCCTTTCTTTTTTATTTTAATTTGTATCTATTCTTACTTATTCCTCTTTATTAACTGATATCTTAGCTCCTAAGCTTCTTAATTTCTCGTCTAGGTTTTCATATCCTCTTAAAATATATTCTATATTCCCTATATTAGTTATTCCTTTTGCTGCTAATGCCGCTGTGCACATTGCTGCTCCACCTCTTAAGTCTGTCGATTTCACATTTGCACCTATTACT
>CAOXTD010000026.1:10008-11943 GCA_948560265.1 uncultured Clostridia bacterium
TGTGCACCCATTCTTTGTAATTCATTTATATATCTATATCTGTTTTCAAAAATATTTTCAACTACAATTGATGTTCCTTTTGCTGTTGCGAGTATTGCTGCAAATACAGATTGCATATCTGTTGGAAAGCCTGGATGTGGCATTGTCTTTATATCTAATGCTTTTAATCTTTTTGGAGCTTCTAAAAAAACTTTATTCTTTTCTGTTTTTATTTTACATCCACTTTCTTGTAATTTATGTAATACTGGATTTATATGCTCTATATTTACATCTTCCAACATTATTTCTCCACCTGTTATTGCTGTCATACACAAAAGTGTTCCTGCCTCAATTCTATCAGGCATTATATTATAGTTGACATTTTTTAGACTCTTAACTCCTTTTATCTTTATTATATTGGTTCCTGCTCCTTCTACTTTAGCTCCCATTTTGTTCAAGAAATTCTGCAAATCTACTATTTCCGGTTCCATTGCTGCATTTGATATAGTAGTTTCTCCGTTCTGCTAAAACCGCTGCCATCATTATATTTTCAGTTGCTCCAACAGAAGGAAAATCCAAATGTATATCAGACCCCATTATTTTATCACAATAGCACCTAATAAATCCAGCATTTTCCTCAATTTTTATTCCTAATTTTCTGAAGCCACTTAAATGTAAATCTATTGGTCTTGCTCCTATTTCACATCCACCTGGATATGAGAAAGTTGCTTCTTTAAATCTTCCTAAAATTGCACCTGCCAATACTACTGATGATCTAATCTTTCTCATTAAAATTTCTGGTATTTCTTTATTTTCTATTTTTGATGTATCTATAATTATCTTATTATTTTTTTTGACTATTTTTCCTCCTAAAACACGCAAGATTTCTAGTATTGCTTTTGTATCATATATATTTGGTACATTATATAAAGTGCTTGTTCCTTTATTTAGAATACTTGCTGCTATTATAGGGAGTGAAGCATTCTTTGACCCTGATACATACGTTTCTCCTTCTAGTCTTTTCCCACCTTCTATTACATAACTTGCCATTAAATATTCCTCCTTTATTTAATACATATTATGCAAACCAAATGAAGATGGTGTTCGTATTATGTCAAAAAACATAGAAACTCTATCAATTTCTATGTTCTTTTGTTTGTTAATTCATGCTTTATATCTACACATGGATATTTTTCTTTTTTATACATTCTTTATTTTTTAAAAATCTTGTCTCTCAAATTTGTTATTTTTCTATATATGCTTTGGCTTATATTAAATATAGTATTCATTACTGGATTAAATACGATATACATTTCATTTACAAATTCTACAAAATCTCCATTGAATCCTTTTTTGAATTTATACACTCCATACTGTTGATCATTTTCCGATTTAAATCCTGAAACTCCCCTAAAATCATATATATCACAGCTTGATTCTTTTGCCCATTTTATCATTTCCCATTGTAATAAATAATTTGGCATTAAATTTCTGTGTTCATTTGAACTTCCTCCATATAAATACCATACTTTATTACCATATTTTATTGGTAATACTGCTGATATTGGTTTTCCTTCATATTCGGCTATTATTAATTTTATATGTTCTGCTCCCATACTATCATATATTTTTTCAAAATATGATAGTGGTCTTATAAAAAATTCATCTCTTGAACCAGTTGTCTTCATAATATCATGAAATGATTTTAAATCTTCTCTATTGCCCTCTCTTATTGTTACTCCTTTTTTTGTTGCTAATCTTATATTATATCTTGTTTTAGAATGAAATGATGCCAATAATTCTTCTTCTGTTCTATCTTTAACATTTAATCTAAAAACATATTTAGGTTGAATTACTTGATTTATACTTTTTATATTATTTTTGGTTTTGTATCCTAATTCTTTAATTATTTTCTGAAACTCTTCGTCATCCTTTGAAATATCAGGATCTAATCTG
>CAOXTD010000027.1 GCA_948560265.1 uncultured Clostridia bacterium
GATGTCGGCTCATCGCATCCTGGAGCGGAAGTACGTTCCAAGGGTTGGGCTGTTCGCCCATTAAAGCGGTACGCGAGCTGGGTTCAGAACGTCGTGAGACAGTTCGGTCCTTATCTGTCGCAGGCGGAAGATATTTGAGAGGAGCTGTCCTTAGTACGAGAGGACCAGGATGGACATACCGATGGTGTATCAGTTGTCACACCAGTGGCACGGCTGAGTAGCTATGTATGGACGGGATAAACGCTGAAAGCATCTAAGTGTGAAGCCCACCTCAAGATAAGATATCTCATATCGTAAGATAGTAAGATTCCATGTAGACTACGTGGTAGATAGGTTGGAGGTGTAAGTACAGAGATGTATTGAGCTGACCAATACTAATAAATCGAGGGCTTAACCACTAAAAATGGTTAGTTTACGAACAAAAAACTTTCTCTATATATTTTTGAGTGTATGCGACGTTAGTTCTTAGCAAGAAAATATGAAATATTTTCGAGTGATAGAAATAACTAGTGCAACGCGAAGCCGTTGCGAAGGTAAAAATACCTTGATACACTATAATTTTCTGGTGATGATTACATGGAGGAAATACCTGTTCCCATACCGAACACAGAAGTTAAGCTCCAATGTGCCGACGATATTTGTGGGTTACCCTGCTGAGAAAATAGGTTGTCGCCAGGTTTTTTATTTTTATAAAAAATCATAAATAAGAAAGAAGATTTTTCTTTTTTGTTTATGATTTTTTTCATATGTTGAAAGATTATAATAAATTGTTTTAAAAAGTATATTAATTTCTTGAAATAAATGATATAACTTGCTTTTTATAAAAAATATGATATGATAAAGAAAATTGCAAAGGAAAGAAAACAGTGCAAGCAATAAGTAGGAGGAACGTATAATGGCAAATAGTACTTTAAATACTAAACGAGAAGATAACACTTCAAAAATAGATCAAGTTGAATTAGATAAACTATTCAATTTTGTATGGCTTTCTATGTATAGAGCGAATGGAGCTAGAAAAGATAAAATAACTGAAGAAAATTATAGAAATTTACAAGCAAGAATTATAAAAAAAGCAGTTAAAAAGTTAGGAGAATATGAAGAAGCTAACTTGCTAGCTCAACTAAAACTAGTAGATATATTATACAAGGAAATTGTTGAAAATGATCTTCCTAGTATTGCCAAAGCACAAGGAATTAGTCAGGAACAAGTCAAAGAATTATTATATCAAAAGATATTTGGTAGAGAAAAGAAAGTAGAAAAAACAGAACAAAGTATAGAAGGATTGTCAACACTGCATAATGAAGTAGAAGCAAAAAAAGATATAATTAACTTTGACAATTTATATGATAGTACATTAGTAGCAAGTTCTAAAGATGGGGAGAAAGATATTCAATATAAAGGTGTTTCATGTCCACAAACGATAGAATATCATGATGAGAATAGGAGAATAACTATCACAGCATTGGGAAACATAGAATATCAAAATGCCTTTAGTTTAAGAAAGGATATTGGTAAATATTCTGTTATGATATACACTAAAAAAGGGAAAGAACCAACTGTAGACATATGTACTGTATTTGGTCGATTGGACTTTAGTCAAGCAGAGAATAATGAAGAATATAGAAGAATAGTTTTTAAAGAGCTAGTATCTCAAGAAAATATAAATAGACAAGGTAATGCAGGATATATTGGAGAAGTTGTAGCAAAAGACGGAACAAAGCAGGAAGAACATGAAGTAATATATGATGCAGAAGATTATACAGCAGTGAAAGAATATACAAAACAAAAAGAAAGAAAATTACAGGAAATACTAGATGAGGTTAGAGGAGAAAGCAAATGAGCAAAGTAATTTGGAAGCCAGGAACGTTTATATATCCATTACCAGTCGTAATGGTTTCTTGTGGAGATATGGAAAAAAGTAACATTATTACAGTAGCATGGACAGGCATTATCAATACAGATAAGCCAATGTGCTATATCTCTGTAAGAAAAGAAAGATATTCACACGACATCATAAAAAAGACAAAAGAGTTTGTGATTAACTTAACCAATAAAGATTTAGTATATGCCACAGACTGGTGTGGAGTAAAAACAGGAGCAAAAGTAGATAAATTTAAAGAAATGAAGTTAACAAAGGAAAAAGCAAAGTTCGTTAAATGTCCATTAATCAAAGAAAGCCCTGTATCAATTGAATGTAGAGTAAAAGAGATAAGAGAATTAGGCAGTCATGATATGTTTATGGCAGAAATTTTGTCAATAGATGCAGATGAAAGTTATATAGACGACAAAGGTGCTTTTGATATTACAAAATGTAATTTAATTACTTATGCAAATGGAAAGTATTTTGCATTAGGAAAACAAGTAGGCAAATTTGGTTATTCAGTAGCAAAAAAGAATAAAAAGAGAAAATGATAAACATACTAAAGAAAAGTAAATATTAGATATAAAAAGGCAATAGAAGGCAAAAGACCTTAAGCATACTAGATAAAAAGGAGTGAGAAACTAAAATGAAAAAGCAAATTAACGATTACATTTCTTGGATAGGAAAAACAGATTGGGAGTTAAAGAAATTTCATGGAGATGAGTTTACGACGACAAAGGGCTCGTCCTATAATGCGTATTTAATACAAGATGAAAAAACAGTTCTAATTGATACAGTTTGGTTACCATATGATAAAGAATTTGTTAACAATCTAAAACAAGAAATAGATATTCATAAAATAGACGCTATCATCATGCAACATGGAGAGATAGATCATAGTGGCTCTCTAGTAGAACTTATGAGAGAAATACCAGATACACCAATTTATTGTACAGCAAATGGAGTAAGGTCAATTAAGGGGCAATACCATCAAGATTGGAACTTTATTCCTGTAAAAACAGGAGATACCTTAAATATAGGGAAACATACTTTAAAATTTATAGAAGCACCAATGTTACACTGGCCTGATACCATGTTTACTTATATGGAAGGTGAAGATGTGCTATTTAGTAATGATGGATTTGGTCAGCATTTGGCATCAGAATATTTATATGCAGACCAAGTAGATCAAGCTGTACTATGGGAACAAGCTCTTACTTATTATGCCAATATTTTAGCTCCATTTGGATTGCTAGTAAACAAGAAAATTCAAGAGATATTAGGAATGGATTTAAGGATTCAAATGATATGTCCAAGTCATGGACTAATTTGGAGAAAAAATCCCCAGCAAATTGTACAAAAATATCTAGAATGGGCAAACAATTATCAAGAAAATCAAATTACAATATTGTATGACACCATGTGGAACAGTACTAGAAAGATGGCAGAAGCAATAGCAGAGGGAATAAAAGAAATAGATAAAGAAGTTACGGTTAAGATAATGAATACAGCCAAAGATGATAAAACAGAGGTCTTAACAGAAGTATTCAAATCAAAAATGATATTAGTAGGTTCTCCAACAGTCAATAATGGGTATTTACACTCTATTGCAGGTATTTTAGAAATGATAAAAGGAATGAAACTAAAAAACAAAAAGGCAGCAGCTTTTGGAAGTTACGGTTGGAGTGGAGAAGCTGTAGGACAAATGACAGAACTTCTAAAAAAAGCAGGATTTGAGATAATGAATGAAGGTATTAAGCAAATGTGGACACCAGACCAAGAGATGAAAAAGCAGTGTATAGAATTTGGAAAACAGATTTTAGGAAGCTCCTAAAATCTGTTTTTTAGTTTTAACTATTTTTTGTAAAATAATCTTCAAATTCTTCTTTTGAAATAGGTTTTGAATAATAATATCCTTGAATAACATCACATTTTAAATTTCTAACATAATCTGCTTGTTCTTTTGTTTCAACACCTTCTACAATAGTCTTAACACTAAGCCTTTTCGCAAGATATACAATATAATTAATGATGTTTTTGTCACTTGCAAGGTCTGCTTTATCCACAAAGACTTTATCTATTTTAATAATGTCAATCGGCATACTTTGTAACATACTAAGTGAAGAATAACCTGTACCAAAATCGTCAATGGAAACAACAAAGCCTTTTTCTTTAATAGTATTTAATACTTTAATAATATCTATCTTATCATCAACTGTAGCACTTTCTGTAATCTCTAAATCAATCTTGCTTCTATCGACTCCATATTTATTTGTAATTTTTTCGTATTCATCAATAAAGTTTTCATATACAAAGTGTTCTTTAGAAACATTAATGGAAACAATTGGGACAGTACCATATTTTTCTTTCCATGTTGCTAAGTCCTTACAAACTTGTTCAAAAATATATAAATCTAATTTAACGATAAATTTGTTTCTCTCAAATAGAGGAATAAATTTTCCAGGTGGAATCACTTGTCCATCTTTATGCCACCTAACTAATGCTTCAGCACCAACAGCTTTTTCAGTACTTGCAGCAGTTTTGGGTTGATATACAATCACAAATTCTTTATCCTTCAAAGCTTGCTCCATGCAAGATTCAATTTGTTGTTCTTCCACTAATTGATTTTCTAAAACTTCATCAAAGATATAATAATTGTCATGGTATAATCCTTTTATTTTAGAACGGGCCATATAAGCTTTATCTAAAGCTTTATGAATATCAGTATCTTTTGCAGTAATTTTATAAACTCCAATAGCCAAATTAACATGAATATCAGTATCATCTATTTTTAAGTTGGAAGCTTCATGGAATATTTTATTTAACAATGTTTCAATATTTTTCTCATAACTAAATACAGTAGCAAAAACATCATTTGAAATTCTACAAATAATATTATCATTAGGTAGGATACTGTCTAACTTTTCAGCAAGAGCTTTTAAGATTTTATTACAAAATTCATAACCATAAATATTATTTAAAGCTTTGAACTTATTAATATCAAGCGCAATAATATATTTATTTTTTATTTCTGTTTGCAAGAAACGAGCACCATTTTCCTTAAAATAAACTTCATTTCCAAATTCTGTTACAGGGTCAATATAAGCAATTTTGTATAATTTTCTATTTTTCTTCTGAGAAGATAAATCAATAAATATACTAACTCCTAAAATAGCAAAAGTAATTCCAATACAAACTGCAATAGCAATTTGTATAAACTGAAGAAGTTCTTTAGCTATCGTGTCATCTGGTGCAATACTGATAACATACCAGTCATTTACATTTACTTTTTCATAGTGCATAAAATAAACACTTTTATTTAATCGAATATCAAAAGTTCCAACTTGTTTAGATTTGATACCTTGTTCCATTTCGTTAATCTTAGCAATATTAGTCTCAGCCACCATATTATCTCTTAAGAGACTATAAAAATTGACATTATCTTCTGTAACAGTGTCAGAAGAATCTATCAAAATTATACCATCATTGTTTACCAAATAAGTGCTACCTTTGCCATGAAACAAACGTCTTAACAAAATTTCTCTATAATCATCAGTGTGAATAGTAGCAAAGATAATTAACTTTTCACCATTTAGTTCAAAAGCTTTTGCATATACATTTACGAGATAATCTGCTCCAGTAAGTACACTTGGCTGATTTTCAGCTAAATATACACTATCTTTTGATTTTTCAAAATAACTCTCCATATTAGCATAATTTTTAACAGTATGACCATCACTAGTAATTCCATTACCATTTTCATCCAAAATAACAAGTCTAGTAAAATGATAATCTGCTAAATCAGGTCTATAACGTTTAAAGATGTCTTCAGGGGTATTAAAGAAACCACTATTGATAGAAGAAACCATAGTATCGATAAATCTTTTTTGTTCTGTAATAGCAAGGTTTAATTGTGCTGCTGTTTGTTCACTTAATTCAGTAATATTATTATAAACATTTTCATAAGTTAAATCAGTTACATAATTAATACCAAAATAAGACAAAATCAACATTAAAAGAAATAAAGGAAGTATCCATTTGATATTTAATTTGTAACGTCCTGCATTAGTATAATACTTGTTTTTTACTTTTGTTTTTTTATTTTTACTCATAATTCACATATAATCTATTATCTAAAGACAGGTAGATAATGAAATTATTTTCCTTTCTTCGAATATTAGTATCATAGATTTTTAGACACAAAAATCTATAGCATAAATATATAATAAAGAAGGAAAAAAGCAATATATTTTGTTCGTTTTTTTGTAGTACCTTTCAAAACTGAAAAAACACACATTATTATGCTTTTTATATTAAATTTAATTGAAAATTATAACAATTAGAAATAACTTTCACTAGAAAGTTACGCTAAAACGGTTGACAGATAGTGAAAAAGGTGATAAAATAATCAAGCGTATGTGAATAACATACGCTTAAAAAAATGAATAAAATTGAAAAGCAAGAAGCTGGAGGTGTTTTAAATGGCTGCAAAAGGAGCAAGAGAACCAATTACATTAGAATGCACAGAGTGTAAAAGAAGAAATTATATGACAGAAAAGAATAAGAAAAACAATACTGACAGATTAGAAGTCGTAAAATATTGTAAATTCTGCAAAAAACGTACAACACACAAAGAAACAAAATAAACCTTTTAAGGGGGAAAATGAAATGCCTAAAGATGTAAATGATAAAAAAGAAAAGAAAGAAAACAAGCATTTTTTTAAAGATTTTAAGGCAGAATTAAAAAGAGTAATTTGGCCAACACCAAAGCAACTTGTCAATAATACTGTTGCAGTTATTACCATTGTATTAATTACAGCTGTTATTGTATTTGCGTTGGACTTTGTTTTTAAAACAGTAGATGATTATGGCATAAATAAATTAAAAGAGGTTGTAGGAACAAAGAATGAACAATCTAATACAACAACTTCAAATGAAGAAGCTAACAATACAACTAATAATATTACAAACGAAGCAGGAAATAACACTACTAATAATGAAACAAGTAATACAACAAACACTACAAAAAATGAAACAAGTAACACTACTAATACAACAAACACAAATGCAACGGCTAATAACACAAAAAATTAATAATTAGGAGGCTGTAAATTATGTCTCAAGAAAAAGAAAACATGCCAAGATGGTATGTTGTTCATACCTATTCAGGTTATGAGAATAAGGTTAAAACAGACTTAGAAAAGACAATAAAAAACAGAGAATTAGAAGAATTCTTTTTTGATATTATTGTTCCTATGGAAGAACAAATTGAGATTAAAGATGGACAAAGAAAGACAAATTTAAAGAAAGTTTTTCCTGGATATGTTTTAATTAAAATGATTGTAACAGAAAAAACATGGTATATTGTTAGAAATACAAGAGGTGTTACAGGGTTTGTTGGTTCAGGAACTGATCCAATTCCATTAACAGAGGAAGAAATTAGAAAAATGGGATTTGAACAAATGACAGTAAATGTAGATTATACTGTAAATGATTCTGTTAGAATTATGAATGGACCTTTTACAGATTATACAGGAACTGTAACAGAAATCAACAAAGAAAAACATAAAGTAAAAGTATTAGTATCCATGTTTGGAAGAGAAACACCAGTTGAGTTGGAGTTTTCTCAAGTCCAAAAAGTATAAATTAAGTTAGCTGTTCGAACGCAGTGAGTTACAGATAACTTATGCAGAAACAAAGTGTAGCAAAGTTAGCCGTGCGAAGCAAAGCGAGCTACAGATAACTTATACAATCGAGTGAAACCAGATTGTAAGAATTAGTTAATAATCTAAATTTTTAGATTAATATACATATTATAAAACTTAGAAGGAGGTGCTAGAATAATGGCAGAAAAAGAAATCGGAAGTGTAGTAAAACTACAAATTCCAGCAGGAAAGGCAAGTCCAGCTCCACCAGTAGGACCAGCATTAGGTGCTGCAGGTGTTAACATTATGGATTTCGTAAAACAATTCAATGATAAAACTGCACAAATGGGAAATACAGTTATTCCAGTTGTTATTACAGTATATAAAGATAAATCATTCGAATTTATTACTAAAGAACCACCTATGGCAGTTTTAATTAAACAAGCCGCAAAAATAGAAAAAGGTTCAGGAAAACCTAATAGAGATAAAGTTGCTAAATTAAATAAAGCACAAGTAGAAGAAATTGCTAAAAAGAAAATGCCAGACTTAAATGCAGCATCATTAGAAGCTGCTATGAGTATGGTAGCAGGAACTGCAAGATCTATGGGTGTTGTAGTAGAAGACTAATTTTACTATAACTTAAGTAAAATGAATTGGGAGAAATAGTAAGGCTATTTCGCTATCACCAAAGGAGGTAAAAATGAAAAAAGGGAAGAGATATCAAGAAGCTGCAAAGCTAGTAGATAGTAAAAAAATGTATAGTGCAAAAGAAGCACTAGAAACAATTGAAAAAATGCCAAAAACAAAGTTTGATGAAACTGTTGAACTACATGTAAAATTAGGTGTTGATTCAAAACAAGCTGACCAACAAGTAAGAGGTACAACAGTACTTCCAAATGGTACAGGTAAAACACAAAGAGTATTAGTATTTGCTAAAGGACCAAAAGCAGAAGAAGCTACAAAAGCTGGAGCTGACTTTGTTGGGGCAGAAGAATTAATACCAAAAATTGAAAAAGAAAATTGGTTTGATTATGATGTAATCGTAGCAACACCAGATATGATGGGTGTGGTAGGAAGATTAGGTAAAGTATTAGGACCAAAAGGATTAATGCCAAACCCTAAATCAGGAACAGTAACAATGGATGTTACAAAAGCAATTAATGAAATCAAATCGGGTAAAGTAGAATACAGATTAGACAAAAATAACATTGTTCACCTAGGTTTTGGTAAAGTTTCATTTGGAGCAGAAAAATTGCTAGAAAACTATGAAACAGTAATGGGAGCTATTATTAAAGCAAAACCATCAGCTGCAAAAGGACAATATATTAAAAGTGTAGCAATTACTACTACAATGGGACCAAGTATGTATATTGATCAAAAATAAGGTAATATAGCCTAAGAAAGTAAGCAAAAAAGTAAGCCTTACCGAGGCAAAGAAAATGAGCGGATATAAAATCCAATCAATCTTTGTTTCGTGTAAAGCAAAAATTGATTGGATTTTTAATTTACTTTAAGTTACAATCATATTACAGAATTGCTAAAAGCTTACGGAAAGGAAGATTCCTTATCAAAGATAAGAAAAGATATATTATAGGAGGTGAAAAAATGGCAAGCAATACCGTTTTAAAACAAAAAGAAGAAGAAGTAAATAAACTAGCTGAAAAACTAAAAGATGCAAAAGTAATTCTTTTAACAGATTACAGAGGAATTAATGTTGCAGATGTAACAAAATTAAGAACAGATTTAAGAGAAACAAACAGTGAATATAAAGTTATTAAAAACAACATTATTAAAAGAGCATTAAATGTAAATGGAGAAAATGGATTAGATGATTTATTAGAAGGTCCAACAGCAATTATTATTGGAACAGAAGATTACTTAGAACCATCAAAAGTTATCTACAATTTCTCAAAGAAAAATGATTTCTATAAAATCAAAGGTGGAATCATTGAAGGAAAGGTAATGACAGCTGAAGAAATTATTACTTTAGCAAAATTACCATCAAGACAAGAACTTCTTGCAAAATTGGCTGGTGCTTTACTTGGAAATATTACCAAGTTGGCAGTTGCATTAGATGCAGTTAAAGTTCAAAAAGAAAATTAAGTCAGCTGTACAAAGCGAAGCAAGTTACAGATGATTTATGCAATCGAGCATATGCGAGATTGTAAACATTATTATTAAAATTTAAGAAGGAGGTCATTTTAAAATGGCAAAAATTGATGAATTATTAGAGACTATCGACACTTTAACAGTTGTTGAATTGGCTGAATTAGTAAAAGGAATTGAAGAAAAATATGGAGTATCTGCAGCAGCAGTTGCTGCACCAGTAGCAGGTGGAGCAGCAGCAGGAGCAGCTGAAGAAAAATCAGAATTTAATGTAGTATTAAAAGATGCTGGAGCAAACAAAATCCAAGTAATCAAAGTAGTTAGAGATGCTACAGGATTAGGATTAAAAGAAGCTAAAGATTTAGTTGATGGAGCACCAAAAGCAGTTAAAGAAGGCGTTAAGAAAGAAGAAGCAGAAGAATTAAAAGCTAAATTTGAAGAAGCAGGAGCTACTATTGAATTACAATAATTTGAGATTGTAGTTTATAATGAATGAAAAGATACAAAAAACACATTTAATGTTAATCTAGACTAACATTAAATGTGTTTTTATTTGAATTCAAAAAGTATATTAGTAAAGAATGATTTGATGCAATATAAAAATTAAATTATAGGTTAAAAGTATACATAAGATTTGACGACTTTAGAAAAATATAGTATAATATATTATACAGGGACAATGTGCCCTTTTATATATATAAATTCTGGAGCGTGATTGAGCTCTAATTTTAAGGAGGAAAACAGCATGAAAGAAAATCGGAAAAAGATAGCTATCGTGGCTATCGCAGCTCTTGTGGTACTGGCACTTGTGCTTGGACTGCGGAGCTGCTCACAGCAGGAGCAGCAGAGTCCTGAAAACAGTGTGAGCGTTGAGCAGGAAAACAACACTCCTGGACCGGACGCTGACAATGACGACAAGTCATCAACAGGAGGAGGCGACAGAATTACGAAAACTCTGGATCATGATGCTTCGAAGGATGCATCAGGAACGACAACAGATCCGAAAAAGGATGGGACGAAGACTGATGGTTCGGGGACCAAGTCAGACGGAACAAGCACGAAGCCCTTGGGAAAGACAGATCCTGTACAAGACACTGACTATACTGTTCCTAATGGGCTAAAAGGAACTGCGGGTAATAAGTTGTCCACTGTGTCGTTGGGCAACAGCCACTTAGTTTGGAGCAATCCGAACGAAATTCTGTCGGCAAGTAAAAGGCTGTATAAAGCAAAGTTCGTGGAAACCAGCACCAAAAACGAAAAGATTGTCTGGGTGGCAGTAACTGTTACCAAAACCAATCCTGTAGAAGGTACTGATTACACAATCCCGACAGGATTAAAAGGGACCGCAGGCAATAAGCTGTCCACTGTATCGTTAGGCAATAGTCACCTGGTTTGGAACAATCCAAACGAAACTCTGTCGACTGGCAAAACACTGTACGAGGCTCGGTTCGTTGAGACTGACACCAAAAATGGAATCACTGTAAAGGTAAAAGTTACCGTACAGAAGGATTCTGGAAATGGCGGTGGAAGCGATACAACGAAAACAGATCCTGTAGAAGGTACTGACTATACCATTCCGACTGGACTAAAAGGCACTGCAGGCAACAATTTGTCGACTGTGTCATTAGGCAATAGCCACTTGGTCTGGAGTAATCCGAACGAAGTTCTGTCGGCTGGTAAAACGCAGTACGAAGCTAAGTTTGTTGGGACCAGTACCAAAAACGAAAAGATAGTCTTGGTAACAGTAACTATAACCAAAGCTAATCCTGTAGAAGGTACTGATTACACCATACCGACAGGACTGAAGGGAACCTCTGGGAAAAAGCTGTCAAGTGTGTCTCTAGGTAACAGCCACTTGGTTTGGAGTAATCCAAACGAAACCCTGACGACAGGCAAAACACAGTACGAAGCTCGGTTTGTCGAAACCGATACCAAGAATGGAATCACTGTAATGGTAAAAGTTACCATACAGAAAGATTCTGGCGGTAACACTGGTGGCAACACTGGTGGAAATACTGGCGGCAACACTGGTGGCAACACTGGTGGAAATACTGGCGGCAACACTGGTGGGAATACTGGTGGCAACACTGGTGGAAATACTGGCGGAAATACTGGTGGAAACACTGGCGGAAACACTGGTGGGAATACTGGTGGAAACACTGGTGGA
>CAOXTD010000028.1 GCA_948560265.1 uncultured Clostridia bacterium
GTATTTTCCCCAACTTCAATTGCTTTGTCTTCTACTTCAAAGTCTTCTACATTTGCTGTTGTATTGTTGTTGTAATGTGCTGTTACTTTGATATCAGCTTTATTTACTTTTAATCCTTCGATTACATCGCTTCCTGTATATTCAGCTGTGATGTTTTCTAATGATTTTTCAATACCGTTTACTTTAATTGTTGTTGTGTTTTCTAATGCTGTAATTGTAATTGTATTTTCCCCAACTTCAATTGCTTTGTCTTCTACTTCAAAGTCTTCTACATTTGCTGTTGTATTGTTGTTGTAATGTGCTGTTACTTTAATATCAGCTTTATTTACTTTTAATCCTTCGATTACATCTGAACCTGTGTATTCAGCTGTAATTTCTGTTAATGTTTTAGCAATACCGTTTACTTTAATTGTTGTTGTGTTTTCTAATGCTGTGATTGTAATTGTATTTTCCCCAACTTCAATTGCTTTGTCTTCTACTTCAAAGTTCTCAACAGTTTCAGCTGTATCATTGTTGTAATGTACTGTTACTGTAATATCAGCTTTATTTACTTTTAATCCTTCAATTACGTCTTTTCCTGTATATTCAGCTGTGATGTTTGTGATTGATTTACCTTCTACTGTAATAGTTGCTTTTGCTGTTGCTTCGTTGTGGTTTGCATCTCCTGCATAGGTTGCAGTGATTTCTGCAGTACCTGCTGAAATACCTGTTATTACTCCTGCTTCATTAACTGTTGCAACTGCTGTATTATTACTTGTATAAGTTACATCTCCTATACCATTTCCACTTACTGTAGCTGTTTTTCCTGCAATAATTGTTGCTGGGTTTAAACTAATAGCTACATCTTTTTGGTCAGCTTTTACGATTGTTACACTTAAATCTGTAATTGCTTCTGGTACATTGTAGTTTTTATATCCTGTATAGTCTTCTGCATAACCAAATGTTACTGTTACTGGTGTTGTTTCTCCAACTTCTGTTCTTCCTTCACCATAACTTGTAATGATTAATCCTTCTGGTAATGTTACATTATCTTTTAATTGTACATTATGTACTTGTCCATCATAAGCAAACTCTGTTACAAAGTCATCTTTGCTAATTTCAAATGTTGCTGGTGTAATTGTTACAGATAAGTCTTTGATTGCATCTGGTACAACATAGTTTTTATATGATTCATTTGGATTTTTGTAACCAAATTTTACTGTAATTGGTGATGTTTTTCCTATATTTGTTCTTGGTTTTCCAAAGTCTGTAATAGTTAATTGCTCTGGTAATGTTACACCATCTTTTAATCTAACATTTTGTGGTTGTCCATTATAAGTAAACTCTGTTACGAAATCATCTGCGCTAATTTCTACTGGCGCTGGTTTGATTGTTACAGATAAGTTTGTAATTGCACTTGGTACAACATAATTTTTATATTTTACTGTTGGATCTTTATAACCAAATTTTACTGTTACACCTGCTGTTGTTCCTACGTTTGTTCTTGCTTTTCCAATGTCTGTAATCATTAATTCTTCTGGTAATGTTATACCGTCTTTTAACTTAACATTTTGTGGTTGTCCATTGTAGTTAAATTCTGTTATAAAGTCTTGTGCACTAATTTCTACTACTGCTGCTTTAATTGTAATACTTAAACCTGTAATTGCATTTGGTACAACATAGTTTTGAGCTCCTGTAAAGTCTTCTGCATAACCAAATTTTACTGTTACTCCTAATTTTGTTCCTACATTCATTCTTGTAGTAGTATTGCTTGTGATTACCATTCCTTCTGGTAATTTATTAGCTTCTTTTAATTCTACTTTTTGTGGTTGTCCATTATAGCTAAATTCTGTTACAAAGTCATCTTTACTAATTTCTAATGTTGCTTGTTTAATAACTAAATTTAAAGTCTTAGTTGTTTGGTCAAGTTCATATCTTGTAGCATCTGTTACTCCAAATGTTACTGTTACTGATGTTTCTCCAACGTCGGTTCTTCCCTCACCAAAACTTTCAATTGTTAATCCTTTTGGTAAAGTTGTTCCTTCTTTTAATTGAACTTTTTGTTCTTGACCGTTATATACAAATTCAGTAGTGAATTCTACATTACTTGTGTCAATTGTAACAATTCCTATTGTTAATTCAAATGCTTTCACTTCTTCTAATTTTGCATCAAATTTACTTTGTAAATCTGTAATTGCTCTAGCTGCTTTTACTAATTCATCAAATTCTTCCCAATTTGAATAATCTGTACTTGGTAATAAAGTAGCTAAGTATTTGTCTAATTCACGTTGATCCACTTCAACAGCATCTAATGCATCAATTGCACTTTGGATTTCTTTTACTTTGTTATCAATTTCACTTTGTTTTGTTAATCCTTCTGTTCCTTTTAATGCTTCTGTTAATGCTGCATAGCTTTCTACTGTATAATCAGTTTCAACTAAATCGTTTGCTTTTTCAATAATAACTGTTAATTTAGAATTATCAATGTCTAATTTGCTCATAGCATCTTCTAAGGCTGCTTTTGCTTCTGCTATTTCTTCTACAGTTGCATTTCCTTTTGTTGCTATTGTTTCTGCATTTGTTTTAGCTGTCTCAAATGTTGCCCAAGTATCAATTGAATAATCACTTTCTACTTTTGCTTTTGCTGTTTCAATGGTTGCTTTTAATTCTGAAACATCTATTAATCCTTTTACTGCATCTTCTAAAGCTGTTTTTGCATTATTAATTTGTTGTTGTGTTGCGTTTTCATTTGCAATAACATCTTTTGCTGATTGAAGTGCATTTGCTAATACTTCATAAGTATTTGCTGTATAATCAGCTTGTTTATAATCTGCTGCTTCTACTGCTGCAATTACTTCTTCTAATTCTGTTATATCAGTTGTTAAGCCATTCATTGCATCTCTTAATGCTTGAATTGCATTTGTTACTTCTTCTTTGCTAGCATCTACTTTTAACGCTACATCTTGTGCAGCTCCATAAGCTGCTTCTAATACTGCCCAACTGTCTATTGAATAGTTATTTTCATCATAATTTGCATCTTCTACCTCTTGAATAATTGCATTTAATCCTGCAATATTTACTAATCCACTTACTGCTGAATCTAATGCTGCTTTTGCATCATTAATTTCTGATTGTTTTGCATCTTTGTTGGCTACTACTGCTTTTGCATTTTGAAGAGCACTTGTTAAAGCTGCATAACTATTTGCTGTATGATCAACTGCTTGATAGTCTTCTGCTTCTACTGTTGCAATTGTTTCTTCTAACGCTGTTTTATCAGTTGTTAATCCTGCAATTGCTTCTTCTAATGCTAATTTAGCACCATCAATTTGTTTTTGTGTTGCTCCCTCATTTGCTACTACTGTTTTTGCAACACCCAATGTTGTTGTATATGCATTCCAACTTTCTACTGTATAATCTTCTGCATTGTAATTTGCATTTTCTGCATCTTGAATTACTTTATTTAAACCTGAAATATTTACTAATCCACTTACAGCTTCTTCTAATGCTATTTTTGCTTCATTAATCTGGCTTTGTGTTGCATTTTCATTTGCAGCAACACCTTTAGCTGCTTGTAATGCATTTGTTAATGTTGCATAGCTATTTGCTGTGTAATCGGCTTGCTTATAATCTGCTGTTTCTACTGTTGTGATTAGTGCCTCTAGCTCTGCTCTATCAGTTGTCAAACCATTAATTGCTGTTTGTAATGCTGTTTTTGCTTCTGCTACTTCAGCTTTTGTTGCATTTTCTTTTGTTACTATATCTTTAGCTGCTTGTAATGCATCTGTGTATGTTTTCCAACTATCTACTGAGTAATCTTCTTGATTATATCCTGCATTTTCTGCTGTTTGGATATCTGTTCTTAAAGCAGAAATATCTACTAATCCATTAACAGCTTCATCTAATGCTGTTTTTGCATTATTAATTTGTTGTTGTGTTGCATTTTCATTTGCTACAATGTCCTTTGCTGCTTGTAACGCATTTGTTAATGCTCCATAACTTCCTACTGTATAGTTATCTGCATTGTATCCTGCATTTTCTACTGCTGTGATTGCATTTTCTAATACAGTAGTATTTGTTCCTAATTCTCCAATTGCTTCTTCCAAATTTGCTTTTGCATTTGCTACTTCTTCTCTAGTAGCATCTACTTTTGCTGCCATATCTTTAGCTGCTTGTAGTGCATCTGTGTATGCTTTCCAGCTTTCTGGTGAATAATCATTTTCATTATATCCTGCATTTTCTGCTGTTTCAATTGCATTGTTTAATCCTGCAATAGAAACTAATTCACTAACTGCATTATCTAATGTTGTTTTTGCTTCATTAATTTGTTTTTGTGTTGCATCTTCATTTGCAA
The DNA here is from genome assembly GCA_948560265.1 of uncultured Clostridia bacterium. Lineage (GTDB taxonomy): Bacteria > Bacillota > Clostridia > TANB77 > CAG-508 > CAG-273. Next base: position 4,331 of record CAOXTD010000028.1, read on the forward strand.
CCATATCTTTTGCTGCTTGAAGTGCATCTGTTAATACTGTATAACTATTTGCTGTATAATCAGCTTGGTTATAGTTTTCTGCTTCTACATTTGTGATTGCTGTTTCTAATGCTGTTTTATCAGTTGTTAAACCATCCATTGCATTTCTTAATGCTTGAATTGCTTCTTCAACTTCAGTTTTTGTTGCATCTTTCTTTAGAGTGATGCTTTGTGCATCTTTACGAGCATTTTCTAATGCTTCCCAACTTGTTGTAGAATAATTATCTTTGTCATAATTTGCATCTTCTACTTCTTGGATAATTGCTTTTAAAGCTGTAATATCAACTAATTCTTTTTCTGCATTCTCTAATGCTTCTTTAGCACTATTGATTTCTGATTGTTTTGCATCTTTATCTGCAACTACTGATTTTGCATCACTGATTGCATTTATTAATGTTACATAACTGTTTAATGTATAATTATTTGCTTGATAATTTTTAGCTTCTACTGCATTAATGATTGCTTCTAACTCAGTTTTGTCAGTTGTAAAACCATTAATTGCTGTTTCTAAGTTTGTTTTCGCTGTTTCTATTTCTTCTACAGTTGCATTTCCTTTTGCAATAACATCTTTAGCTGCTTGTAATGCATCTGTATATGTTTTCCAACTTGCTTCTGAATAATCACTTTCCACATATCCTGCTTCTTCTGCTGTTTTTACGCTTGCTTTTAAAGCAGAAATGTTGATTAATTCATTTACTGCATTTTCTAATGCTGTTTTTGCATCATTAATTTCTGATTGTTTTGCATCTTCATTTGCAACAATATCTTCTGCTGCTTGTAATGCACTTGTTAATGCTGTATAAGTTGCTTCGGTATAGTCTTCTGCTTTGTAACCTGCATTATTTACTGTATCAATTGCTGCTTCTAATTCTGTTTTATCAGTTGTTAAGCCATTAATTGCTTCTGCTAGTGCTTCTTTTGCACCATTTACTTGTGTTTGTGTTGCTTCTTTATTGTTTAGTACTGATTTAGCTACACCTAATGTTGTTTGATAAAAGCTCCAACTATCTGTTGAATAGTCGCTTTCCACATATCCTGCGTTTTCTGCATTTTGAATAGCAGTTCTTAATTCTGAAATATCTACTAGTTCATTTACTGCATTTTCTAATGTTGTTTTCGCATTATTAATTTGTTCTTGTGTTGCATTTTCGTCTGCTACAACTGCTTTTGCATTTTGAATAGCAGTTGTTAATTCTGTATAACTTGCTTCTGTATAGTTATTTGGGTCATAATTTGCTTTTTCTACTTCTGCAATGGCACTTTCTAAACCTGTTTTAGTTGTTGTTAATCCTTCCATTGCTGTTTCTAAATTTGTTTTTGCTGTTTCTATTTCTTCTGCTGTTGCATCTGCTTTTGCTATTACATCTTTAGCTGCTTGTAATGCATCTGCATATGTTTTCCAGCTTTCTGGTGAATAATCATTTTGGTTATATCCTGCATCCTCTGCTGTTTTTACGCTTGCTTTTAAAGCAGAAATGCTGATTAATTCATTTACTGCATTTTCTAATGCTTCTTTAGCACTATTAATTTCTGATTGTTTTGCATCTTTGTTTGCTACTACTGCTTCTGCATCGCTAATTGCTTTTGTTAATGCTGCATAGCTATTTGTTGTATAATCTTCTGCTTTGTATCCTGCGTTATTTACTACATCAATTGCTGCTTCTAATGCTGTTTTATCAGTTGTTAAACCTTTTACTGCATCTTCTAACGCCTTAGTTGCATTTTCGACTTCTTCTGTAGTTGCATTTTCTTTTGCTACTATTTCCTCTGCATTTTGAAGTGCATTTGTATATGCTTCCCAGCTTGCTTGTGAATAATCATTTTGATTATATCCTGCATTTTCTGCATCTTGGATTGCTTGGTTTAATCCTGAAATATTTACTAAACCTTTTATTGCATTTTCTAATGCTATTTTTGCATTATTAATTTGTTCTTGTGTTGCATCTGGATTTGCTACTACTGCTTCTGCATCACTAATTGCATTTGTTAAAGCTTCATAGCTATTTGCTGTATAATCTTCTGCTTGGTAATTTTCTTCTTTTACTGTTTTTATTAATTCTTCTAATCCTGATTTACTTGTTGTTAAACCATCTCTTGCTGCTTCTAATGCTGTTTTTGCTTCTTCTACTTCTACTGTAGTTGCATTTTCTTTTGCCACTATATCTTTTGCTGCTTGTAATGCATTCGCATATGTTTCCCAGCTTTCTTGTGAATAATCACTTTCAACATATCCTGCATTTTCTACTTCTTGGATAACTGCTTTTAATCCTGCAATATTTACTAATTTATTAGTTGCATTCTCTAATGCTTCTTTAGCACTATTAATTTCTGATTGTTTTGCATTTTCATTATTATTGATATCTTTAGCTGCTTGTAATGCATTTGTTACAGCTGAAAAACTTGCTTCCGTAAAGTCTGCTTGTTGATAATTTGCTGATTCAACTGTAGTAATTAAAGATTGTAATGCTGATTTGTCAGTTGTTAAACCAGACATTGCATCATTTAATGCTTTTGTTGCATCAGCAATTTCTTCTGCTGTTGCGTTTCCTTTTGCAATTACATCTTTAGCTGTTTGTAATGCATTTGTATATGTTTCCCAGCTTGCTGTTGAATAATCTGTTGAAACATAATTTGCATCTTCTGCTGTTTTCACGCTTGCTTTTAAAGCAGAAATGTTTATCAAACCATTTACTGCACTTTCTAGTTCTGTTTTTGCACTATCAATTTCTAATTGTTTTGCATTTGCATTATTATTAACATTTTTAGCTGCTTGCATAGCATTTGTTACAGCTGAAAAACTTGCTTCCGTAAAGTCTTCTGCATTTAGTTTTTCTGCATTATTAATAATTGCTTGTAATTCTGTTTTATCAGTAGTCAATCCTCGAATTGCCTCTTCTAAACCTAATTTTGCTCCATTTACTTGTGTTTGTGTTGCATTTATATTATTTAAGACACTATTTGCTACACTTAATGTTGTTTGATAAAAAGCCCAACTATCTTTTGAATAGTCATTTTCATTATAATTTGCTTTTTGTGCATTTTCAATAGCTGTTCTTAATTCTGAAATATCTACCAAATTATTTATTTCATTTCTAATAGCTGTTACTTTTCCATCTATTTGGGTTTGATTTGTTTCTGGTAAATTTAAAGCCACCATAAGATTAGCCCAAGTTGCTGAAGTATAATTTACTTCTTTTAATTCTTGTGCTTGTTTTTTTACCTCATTTAATTCTTTACTATTAACAATTTCATAGTCAAGTTCTTGTCTATAACCCATGATAAATGTTTCTGTTGCCTTATCATAAGTTGAGTTTCCTGCAAAGGTATATAGAATATAATTTCCTGTTTTTGATGGTACATCTACTGTAATAGATTTTCTTTGCCATATTCTTGTATATTCCTCAGATGTAGGTCTTGGCTCACCTGCTTTTTTCCATGCATAAGCAATGTAATAAACGCCTGACTCAGGATCTTCTGCATTAATTGTAACTTTAGATCCTAATTCTAGTTTTGCTTTTTGTGCTGGCATTGAATTAACATCAATAACTGGTCCAGTTGTATCTGGACTTGCACTAAATTCATCTACAACATAGAATGGTATTACAGTCCAATCTGTTGTATTTCCTTTGCTATCTGCTGTACGGAAAAATAAAGTGTGTAAACCTGTGGTTTGTGGCACTTGTACTTTAACTGTACGTGTAGCTTTGGTAGTGCTCCATGTAGTTTTGCTTACATTTACTACCTCTAAGATATACCAGTCCCACTTGTATTCAACAAATGCGATATTATCTCCTTCAGGGTCTGTTACCGTAACAGGAACAATACCATATCCATTTGGATTGCTGTTTGTTATAAATTCATTGGATTGTTTTAATACTTCACCTCCCATTTGCCCAAAAGTAATAGTCGGTGCTTTGTTTGTACTACCGGCTACTGTAAGTGGCATTATTAAAGTACTTAACATTACTATAATAATAGCCCACATTTTACTCATCTTTTTAGTTGGTTTCATTGTATACCCTCCTAATATTTTTTATCTCACATTTACCATTATACACCATTTTTTCCAAAATTTCAAGTTATGTAAATGAATTATGTGTGTTTTTTTGCATTTTTTTGTATTTTTAGGCAAAAAAGGAGAACTCAGAGATAACAATGTTATCTCTGAGTTCGACCTTCCGTTGCCTAAATCGGTTTCTTACTCTATACACCTGGTGTACTTATTCTGTCTCCGCTTTCGCTACTTTCTTCCGTAGTCTCTACGCGTTCTCCTTCCTCCTCATCATCTTCTTCACTTTCTTCGTTTGACGCATCATGAGAAGGTTCTGGTTCAGCTAGTCTAGCTGGTTCTTCAGCTTCCATGCCAGCTTCTCCTATGTCAAGAGTACTTGCGGCTTCAGTTCCAATTCCACCAGTTCCAGGAGCAATTGCACTATCCATTCCGTTGCCAGTTTCGATTTCAGTTGAGGTACTTCCCTCATCTTCTTCGTCATCACTTGCATTGGTTCCGCCGTTAGTTCCTCCAGCTCCAGTTCCGGTTCCGCCCGTTCCGGGAGTAGTCGTTCCGCTACCTCCTGTTCCGGTTCCGCCACCAGATTCAGTACCATTTGAGGTATTTCCCTCATCTTCGTCACCAGTGTCATCACTAGTTCCACCAGTTCCGGTTCCTCCCGTTCCAGGAGTAGTCGTTCCACTGCCTCCTGTTCCGGTTCCGCCACCAGATTCAGTACCATTTGAGGTATTTCCCTCATCTTCGTCACCAGTGCCATCACTAGTTCCACCGGTTCCGGTTCCTCCCGTTCCGGGAGTAGTTGTTCCACTGCCTCCTGTTCCTGTTCCGCCACCAGATTCAGTACCATTTGAGGTATTTCCCTCATCTTCGTCACCAG
>CAOXTD010000029.1 GCA_948560265.1 uncultured Clostridia bacterium
TATATTTTATTTTTTATTTTTCTCTTTTTTCAACATTATTATTTTTTATCTTCTATATTATTCTTTTATTTTCTATTTTTAGTCAAATAAAAAAGATATATTACTTTCGTTTTTACTACTTGCAATATATCTCTTTTTTTATTCGTCATCTATTGGTCCAAATAATTCATCAAATTTTGCTTCTAATTCTTTTTGTACATCTATAGAAAATACTTCATCCTCTTCTTGTTCCTGTGGTAATATTGGTGCATCTGCTGTGGCTATTGTATTTTCTTGTTTTTGCTCTACTTCTTGTTTTATTTTTCCGATTACTATATCTTCTGCTTTGTTTTCTATTGGAATCTCACTCTGTGGCTTCTCTTCTTTTTTCTCTTTTGGTTCTTCTTCAAATAAATCATCTAAAGATTCTACTTTTAAATCTGTTTTCTTTATTTTATCATTGTCTTCTACATAAGGATTGTATGGGTTATATTTTCTCCATTTTCCTCTTTCACCTATATTAAAGTCTAAATGATTTAAAGTATATTCTGCTAATTTTCTTGCCATTGGACTTTCAAAATAATAATACTTTTTAGCCTTAACTGGTTTAATTCCTTTTTCATAAATAATACAGTCATCATTATCCATTCTTCTTAATTCATCTGGTGTCATTAATGGTCTTGCCATTACTTGATCTGAATCACTAACACCTTGTCTATGATACTGTTTATCTCTATTAATTGATCTACTATCTCTTGTAATTGTTTTTTCTCCTAATGCTTTTGAGAAATATTCTACTGTTTTAAAAGAGTTACTTCCTAAAAATACGTGTGTATCACAGTTACCCATGATTGTCTCATAAGATTTTTCATATACTGCTTCTAATTGGTCTAAGTTTTGTAATATAACACTAAATGAAATTCCTCTACTTCTACTGGTTGAAATCTTTTTATCAAAGTCTGGTATTTTACCAATGTTGGCGAACTCGTCACATATAAAATATGTTGGCATTTTTAGCCTTCCGCCATTGGCATCTGCAAAGTTATATAATTGTTGTATCATTTGTGAGAAGAATATGGTTAACAAGAAATCATATGCTGTATGTGTATCTGATGAGATAACATATACTGCAGTTTTCTTTGAACCAATATCTTCAAAATTAATAGTATCTGTTGAAGTTACTTCTGCAATTTCCTTTGAGTCAAATTTACCTAGTTTAGATTGTAATGAGCTCAAAATAGAGCCATACGTTTTTTCTGGTGCAATTTCAATTGATTTATAGTTCATTCTAGCTGGATGGTCATATGGTAATTGGTTCATTAATTCTGTTAATAAGTTACTTCCGCCATTAGCATTTGCTGCTCTTACTAATTCTGAACAGCTGGCTAAGTTTTGCTCTTCTTCTGGTCTAGTTGCTATTAAATAATAGATTAATGCTTTTAATAACATCTCTGCCATATCATCCCAATATGGATCAGAACCACTTTCACTCTTTTGTCCTTTTACAATTGTATTAGCAATAACGTCAACATCTAATTCACTAGCAATATGCATTAGTGGGTTGTATCCGTCACTGTTTGCTGGATTTACTAAGTTTAATACTTTGATATCATATCCATTTTGTCTTAAATATCCTGCTGTTTTATCGTAAAGTTCTCCTTTAGGGTCTGTAAATACATAAGAACCTAACATCTGAAAGGCATTTGGTATTGAATAAGATGCTGATTTACCAGAACCAGAACCTCCGACTACTAATACATTAACATTTCCTCGTTTATCTACTGGTAAGTAATTTTTCTCTGCTAAAATTATTCCTTTATGCTTGCTAAGCACTTTATATTGTTCTCCGCCTTCGCTCCAATCACTAGAACCATGCTCTATATCTGCATACTCACTTTTTGGTTTTGAACGAAATAAACCAATTGTTGTACAAATTGCATAAAATATACTAAACCATAATAAAGTTTTAAAAAATGTTCCTATATAAGCTGCTCCAAATACTTGAGTAATAGAATTAAAACTTACAATGTTTTGAAAAACTTGTGCCAAAAATTTACCAAAAACAAAAACTCCATTGTCTGTTGCATCAACAATGGATTTTGCAATTGGCGAAACGAGTATTATGGTTAAAATAATCCATAATACTCCTATCAATATCATACTTTTCTTATTATCTTTTAATGTTTTTTTTACTTTATAATTCATTGTTTCAAATCACCTTTTCTTGTGTGAAATTTATCCGATTTCCATTCCTGATTGAACTTCTTTCTTTCTATTTGCTTTCATTTCTGCTTTTTGCTTTTTAGCTGCCATTAAAGCTTGGTAAGCTTTTGGGTTTACCATAGAAATAGTAGTTCCATCTTTCTTTTCTAACATGCCATCTTCTCTGACTTTTGACTCTTCTACTTGAGAAATAACAATTTCGCCTTGTCTTTCTGCTTCTTTTACTTCTTTTTCAGAAACTCCCCATTTAGCAGTTTTTGGTGGCATTTCTAATCCTTTATCTGTTGGAATTGATTGTCCTACTACTACAGCAGGGTTATCTCTATTTGAAGGTACATTTGTACTATTCATTTCTTCGCTCCTCCTTTTAGACATCTTCTTTTTTCTATATTCTAGGAAATTTATTTCCGTAGAAGATAGTTATGAGAGCATTACAAAATCTTAAAAGTTCTACTTTTTAGATTTTGTTATTCCTCTCGCTTATCGCGAATTTCAAATGCAAAATATGATTTGAATGGTTTCAGCTTACACTTACCTTTTACCTCATTTGTTTGTCCGTCAAAGTATAAAACTGGCTTGACTTCTTCTGTTGTTTCCGGATCTATAATTGATATTGGTCTTTTTAAATCCGGTGTATATTTAAATTCTTTATATTCTGATTCTTGTTCAGAATATAAAGTATCAAACTTAATTGGAATTGGGCGCTTAGCAATTTTCACTTTATCTTCTGCTAAAATTCCCATGTTGACAACTACTTTATCTTGTCCAAAAGATAAGATAACTAAATCCTCTTCATTTTCAGGTTCGTCAACAAAAAAGGTCTTTTTCCTTAAATTACCATTTAATTCTTCAGCATATTCAAGGCGTTGTACCGTGTATTTTGGGTATTCATCTAATAAACTCTTGTCCGTTTTATTGATTCTATATATTACAGTGTTAACTCCTTGTGGATCTGTAATACTAAAGTGTTTTCCTTGTATTGAGTCCATCTTTTTACACTCCTTTTCTATGAATCCTAGTCCAATACATAGTTTGTCTTTTGTTTTTATTCATATCACTAAATTCAATTATAATACAAAATTGCCCAACTGTCAACGTTTCAATTCGAATTTATGTCAACTTTTGATATTTTATAAGATTCACTCTACAATTTATTATAAGTATTTCTTGGATCATATGTTGAGACTTCCTTTAACTCCTGAAAAAGAGCCTTTTCTTGATCAGTCATTACCTTTGGTACCATAATACATATATTAGTAATTAACTCTCCTCTACCACCTTTTCCGTCAAGATACCCTTTTTCTTTTAAATGAATAGTCTCTCCACTTTGTATTCCTTGTGGCACATGCAAAGATATTTCTTCATTAATAGAGTTTAATGTTACCTTTGTACCTAATGCTGCCTCCCATGGAGTTAAATACAAATTGGTATATAAGTCAATCCCATTTAATTTATATTTCTCGTCATCTTCTATTTGGACTTTAATAAGTAAATCTCCTGGTCTTCCTCCGTTTTCACCTGGCTTTCCTTGCCCCATTAAACGTATTTTTTCATGGTTGCGAATCCCTGCTGGAATTTTTATCGTAAAAGTTTTCATTCTTCCATTAAGAGTACGTAAAGAAATTTTCTTCTCACTCCCATAAAAGGCCTCTATAATAGATATATTAATTTCAGTTTCAATATTTTCACCTTTTACTGATGCCTTTTTTATGTTCTTCTTTTCTTGTGGCTTATCTTCACTACTTTGTATATTTTCTCCAAAGAACATTCTGAAAAAGTCGCTAAATACTGCTCCCTTATCCCTGGCACTTTCTTCATATTTCACCTTTTGTTTTTTTCCTATATGATTGTACCACATTCTGTCATATTTCCTACGCGAGGCTGTCTCCGATAATACTTTGTAAGCTTCATTAATATCTTTGAAGCGCTCCTCTGCCATAGAGTTAGTAGTATTTATATCTGGGTGATATTTTTTTGCTTGCTCACGATAAGCTTGTTTAATTTCTTCTTGAGATGCTTTATAATTACTAATTTCTAATATTTTATAATAGTCTTTGAAAATCATAGTTCCCCCTAAGTAAGGTCATTTTTATTTCTTGTCTTTTGTATTATTTTGATTTTCTTTTTCTAGAATGTTTTAAATTATATCACATTTATTACTGTAAGGAAAGGGGTAACAGCTGATTTCTGGCAAAAATTCCATCTGGATGAACTAAGACACCTTTATCAATATTTTTTTTAATGGTCTCGTCTAAAATTGTTAAAGTACATTTATCAATGTCCTGTATAGCAAGTTTTCTTAATTCTTCTATTCCAGTGTATTCTCTATTCTCTTCAATTTTATCTGCCACAAAAATTATTTTAGCTAACAAATCCATATCTATATGTCCTGTTGTGTGGTAAAGAATGGCATTTTGCATTTCCTTTGTAAAACCATATTTTTTTACTATATCTGCTCCTATTTTAGCATGGAGCAAACCCACATTATGCATTTCTACCTCATCTATTTCAATTTTGTGCTCCTTGCAATAAGTAATCTTTTCTTCATTTGGTATCTCTTTTGCGATATCATGGGCAATCCCTGTTAAAGCTGCAATATTAGCATCTACGCCATATTGTTTTGCTAACTCTTCTGCTTTTTTCATGACTCCTATAGAATGTTGGTATCTTTCTTCTGATAAGATGTTTTTTAGTTCTTTTTGTATATTTTCTATTGTTTCCATTATTTGCTCCCCTTTTTTGATTGTTCTAAGGGGGACACATTTTTTCCTAAGGTCACTTCTATAGGGATAAGATGTGTCCCTCCTAGGTATTTATACTAGTATGCTATTCTAATAAGTTCATCTAATAATTTGGTATAACTTAGTCCACTTACTTCCCACAATTGAGGATACATACTAATTTGTGTAAATCCTGGCATTGTATTAATTTCATTAATATACACTTGATTATCAGATTTGCGAATAAAGAAGTCCACACGTGACAATCCCTTTCCATCAACTGCTTTAAATGCTTTTATTGCTAGGGTTTGAATTTCTTTTAACTTTTCTTCTTCTATTTTGGCTGGTATAACTGTACGAGATGCAGCATTTTGATATTTCGCTTCAAAAGTATAAAAGTCTTCTGCTGATAATACTTCTCCTACACAAGTTGCTTTTACCTCTTCATTTCCCAATACAGCACATTCTACTTCTCTTCCCTCTATTTCTTCTTCCAATAAGATTTTCGTATCATAAATACTAGCATCTAATAATGCTGATTGTAACTCTTGCTGATTTGTAGCTTTATGTACGCCAACAGAAGAGCCAGAGTTAGATGGTTTTACGAAAACTGGGAAATGGATAGTTTCATCTATTATTTTAGCAATCTCTGAAATGGACAATTCCTGTTCTTTAAATTCGTTATCTACATATTGAAATACTGTCTTTCCTTCTTTTTGAATTGCCTTAATATAAATAAACTTAGCTTGTGGTATTTTTGCTTTTTCAAATACCATTTTAGTATATACTTTGTCCATACAAATACTGGAACCTAATACTCTACAACCTACATAAGGAATTTTTAAAAGTTCTAACATTCCTTGAATTGTTCCATCTTCCCCATATAAACCATGTAAAACAGGGAACGCAACATCTATACCTTTTAAATATTCTATTACATTTAAAATAGGCATAATTTCAGTTAGCTGTTCTCCTACTGCTAATCTTGTAATTTCATTAACTGGCTTAATATATTCATACCATTTTCCACTTTGATCAATATAAATTGGATAAATTTTATATTTTTGTTTATCTAAATTTTGAATAACAGAGGTACCTGATGCAATGGATACATCATGTTCTGTTGACATTCCTCCAAAAATAACACCTAATTTTATCATACTTTTTACTCTCCTTTTTCTTAAACATTACATTATTAAACAATTAAATAATAGCTTCACAAATTTGCGCAAAGTTTAAACTATTGGAAGCTTTCAACAATACTACATCTTCTGGTTGTAATTCTTTTTTTAATATCTCTATCGCTTCCTCATTATTTTTGCATAATAAAATCGCATTATCGTCCATTCCATCTTCTTCTGCCTGTTCTGCCATATATTTTACTTCTTCGCCTACACAAATTAGTAAACTGATTTTATTTTTTGCAACTTCTTTTCCTACCTTTTGATGTAACTCTTTACTATATTCTCCCAATTCTAGCATATCACCTAACACTGCTATTTTACGTTTATTTGGTAATTTTCCTACATAATCTAATGCAGCTTTCATAGAATCATAATTTGCATTATAACAATCATTCACAATTGTTGCTCCATTTTTACTTTTTCTAATTTCCATTCTTTTTTTAGTAAGTTCAAATTCTTTAATTCCTTTTAAAGCTTCTTCCATTGGAATTTCTAATGCTTTAGCTACTGCTATAGCACATAAACTATTAGATACAAAATGTTCTCCTCCAACTGGAATGGAAACTTCGTAAATCTGCTTTTCTATAACAGCCTGACATTTACTTCCGTTTTCTTCTAAAATAGGATTTTGACCTTGGACGTTACTTCCTTGTTGTAAACCATAAGTAAGAATATGGTAATTAGCTTTCTCTGTTTCATACCAATTATGTAATAAATCATTATCATAATTAATAACTACTGTTCCTTGTGGATTTAAACCTTCTAATATTTCCAATTTCGCCTTTAAAATATTTTCTCTGGAACCTAACATACCAATATGGGCTGTTCCAATGTTAGTAATAACTGCAATATCTGGTTTAGCAATATGTGTTAATACACTAATTTCTCCAAAAGAATTCATACCCATTTCTAGTACCATTGCTTCTTCATCTTTCAAGTTAAGAACTGTAAGTGGTAAACCGATTTCATTATTATAGTTACCTTGCGTTTTCAATACTTTATATTTTTTTGATAGCACACTTGCAACCATATCCTTTGTACTAGTTTTTCCAACACTACCAGTAATTGCTACAACAGGAATATGATACAAATTTCTTTTGTAACTAGCTAGCTTTTGCATTGCTTTTACTACATTGTCTACTAAAACAATGGTAGCAGAAGGATACTTTTGTAATACTTCCTTTTTTACTTCTACTCCTTGTAAAACACAAGCTATTGCTCCCTTTTCTAATGCTTGTTCGTATAAGGTACTCCCATTAAACTTTTCACCTTGAAATCCAAGGTAGATTTGACCTGGTTGTAGCTCTCTTGTGTCTTTACAAAGATTCTCAAATATAAGACTTTGATTTCCTTGTATTAACTTTCCATTACTATTTTCTATTAAATCCTTTATTTTTACTTTATATTCCATATTTTCCTCTTTCTTATTTTATTTTACTTTCTAATTATATGCCAGTTCTATACTTTCTTGCAATAACATTTCAAAAAAAGATAAAAACAAAAACTCCAACAATTTCTCACTGGAATTTTTGTTTTCAAATTACATCTTCTAGGTAATTCTGTATTTGCTAACTATTTTCAGCTGTTCTATTAGCAATTTCTATTGCTTTCGTAACAATATTACCACAAGTTTTTGATGGTACATTTCCCCATCCGCCATCTTGTTTTACTTGGTCATATACACCAAGTTCTTTAGCGATTTCTTCTCTTAATTTATCGGAAATAAGTTTGCTGTTTCTTGACATCTCATTTACCTCCTAATAGAGTCTCAATTTTGTGAAATTTCTATTCTTACTTGATTAACAGTGAAAGTATTGAATACTTTTTGTTACTTTTATTTCACACTATTAGTTTGTTCCTAATTTTCTAAAATATTTTCTTAATTTTTTCCATTCTTTATTTTTAATGTGTTAATGTACCATTTGGCGTATTTACAATTACTAATATATCTTCTTCTTTTCCTGTTTCACAGTTAATATACACCAAAAAGTCTGTATCATCTACTTTTCCTTTAAATTCCCAACATAACACTTCACTTTTCCATTCTGTTGGAATAATTGCCAAATTTTCACTTTTAATATCTAAATTTTTGTTCAAATTTTGCTTTGCTTGTTCTTTTGAAATTGTTATTTTAGAAATATCTCTCGTTTCATGATTATTAAGATATCCACTCGTTTCTACTCCCATTACTTCTCCATTATCAAGTGCTACTTTTAACTTAATTAAATCTGGATAAACTGTAACCTCATCTTGTTCATAAGCATAATTAATAGTAACTATTCCATCTTGCTTTAAATAATAAGTTTCTTTCATGTTTTTAAATCCACGTTCTTCTAAATATTTTTTTCCTATTTCATTTGCTCTATTTTGACTAACACTTTCTGCTTCTATATTCCTGTTATAATTCATAAATACAATATGCCCACCTTTTTCAGTAACAGAAATATTTAAATTAGCATCTTTTTCATTATTAATTTTTGCAGCAAAATCATAAGTAATCATGTCTGTATTTTCTGATTTGCCAGACAAAGAAATTTCCTGAACCTTATCTTCCCCAATAAACTTTTGGGCAATTTCTTTTGCCT
>CAOXTD010000030.1 GCA_948560265.1 uncultured Clostridia bacterium
TAATAGAGCAAGTAGTGTAACGACATGTAATGATTACTTATGGTTATTAAGCTGTAGTGAAATATGGAGTAAAGGAAGAAGTGATTATAGTGGAGCAGCATATGGACTAGCAATAGGAAAAGAAGGAGACCAATATAAATGGTATAAGGACAATGAAAAAGGAATAGATCCAAGCGTAGCGAACAGCAATTTTGTCAAGAAGACACCACCCTCGGGCAGTGCGTACTACTGGTGGCTTCGTTCACCTGATTACTACAACAGCATCGACTTCTGCGGTGTCAACTCTAACGGCTATAGCAGCAATGGCAGCGCGAGTAATACTCGTGGCGTGACTCCGGGCTTTAGCATTTAGGTCTGGATTTGGCAAAACAAGTCAATATAAAACAAAAAGGAAATAAGTGGTATAGCAAACCTAGCTATACTGCTTATTTTTTTGTTTTCCTGTCACAAAAAATTCACAATAATCTTTTATAAAGGAATTGAAAAAAGGAAAAAAGTGGAATATAATCAAGCGAAGAGAAATTGGAATCCTTAGAAAAGAGGAGAAGAGTATGGCATATATTGAATTTAAGAATGTAGTGAAAGCATATCAAATGGGTGAAGTGCTCATTCAGGCGTTAGATAATACTAATTTTGAAATAGAAAAAGGAGAACTTACAGTTATTGTTGGTCCAAGTGGTGCGGGCAAAACTACTGCACTTAATATTTTAGGGGGAATGGACTTAGTAACTCGAGGAAGAGTAATTATTGACAATAAGGAAATTAGTTCTTTAAAAGAAAAAGAATTAATTAAATACCGTAGAGAAGATATTGGATTTGTTTTTCAATTCTATAACTTAGTGCAAAATTTAACAGCTCTAGAAAATGTGGAGCTTGCTACACAAATTTGTAAAAATCCGTTAGATCCTAAAACCGTTTTAAAACAAGTAGGATTAGAAGAAAGAATGAACAACTTCCCTTCACAGTTATCAGGGGGAGAACAACAAAGAGTTGCTATTGCAAGGGCAATTGCTAAAAATCCAAAACTTTTGTTATGTGATGAGCCAACAGGTGCCTTAGACTATAAAACAGGAAAGCAAATTTTGCAATTATTGCAAGATACTTGTCATAAAGAGAAAATGACAGTGATTATTATTACTCATAATCAAGCTTTAACGCCAATGGCAGACAGGGTTATTCATTTTAAAAATGGTACAGCTCATAGTATTGAAAAGAATGAGCATCCAACACCAATTGAGCAAATTGAATGGTAATTACACAAAAATGAAAAGAGGGAAAAATGAAAAAGGCTTTAATGAAAGATACTGTAAAAGAGATAAGCAATACTTTTAAGCGATTTATGTCTTTAATGTTAATCGTTTTATTAGGTGTTGGCTTTTTTGCAGGAATTAGAGTGACAAGCCCAGATATGAGGAATACTTTAGATAAAACTTTTGATGACTATGATGCAATGGACATTCAGGTTTTATCAACACTTGGCATTACCCAAAAAGATATAGCTGCATTAGAAAAAATAGAAGGGGTCGAAAAGATAGAAGCTAGTTATTCTACAGATGCTATTGTAAACATTGGTGAGACAGAAGAAGTAGTAAAACTAATGGCATTATCTGAGCATATCAACCAAGCAAAAATCATAGAGGGAAGACTTCCTGAAAACAATAAAGAATGTGTAGTAGAGCCTAGATTTCTTTTAGGGACAGAGAACAAAATAGGAGATAGCATTACGATTGAAGTAGAGGAAATTCAAAATAAAGATGGAAAAAATCAGCCATTGTTAAAAGAAAAAGAGGTTACTATTGTAGGAACAGTACATTCACCATTATATATTTCAAGTGATAGAGGAACTACTAAGCTAGGTTCTGGAAAAATTAGCTATTATATGTATATACCACTTGAAAATTTTGATACAGATATCAGAACGGTTGCCTATATCACTGTAGAAGAAGCAAAAGAATTAAAAACATATTCTTCTAAATATGAAAATACAGTAGAAGAAGTAAAACAAATAATTGAAGATATTTCAGAAGAAAGAAGACAGGCAAGATATCAGGAAATTTATGATGAAGCAAATGGAAAGATACAAGATGCACAAAAAGAGTTAAATATGCAAAAAGCAAAAGCAGAAAAAGAATTGAAAGATGCCAAGCAAAAAATAGAAAATGCAAAACAGCAAGTTAAAAATGGAAAAGCAGAATTAGCATCTCAAAAAACGACAACGAATGCTCAATTAGCACAAGGAAAATCGGAGTTAGATAAAGCAGAGAAAGAATTGCAAGGGAAGGAAAAGATATTTGAAGCTGAGAAGAAAAAGCTACAAGCAACATTGGGATATATGACACCAGAGCAAAAAGAACAAACAGAAAAGCAATTAGCCTCTCAAGAACAATTGCTAAAACAAGCAAGGAATACATTAAATACACAAAAACAGAATTATGAAACAAATAAAAAGAAAGCAAATCAAGAATTAACTAAGGCACAAAAACAGTTAAATACTGCAGAAAAAGAAATTCAAACCAATGAAGCAAAACTACAAACAGAGCAAAAAAAGGCTGATAAAAAAATAAAAGAAGCACAAGAAGAGCTAGAAGATGCGAAAATTAAATTAGCAGATATTGAAAAACCAGAATGGTATATATTAGATAGAAATCAAAATATGGGATATGTTAGTTATTTACAAGATGCAGATAGAATTGATAATATTGCAAAAGTATTTCCAGTGGTGTTTTTTGTAGTTGCAGCACTGATTAGTTTAACGTCTATGACAAGAATGGTAGAAGAGCAAAGAGTACAAATTGGTACTTTAAAAGGACTAGGGTATAGTAAAAGACAAATCGCTAGTAAATACTTGATTTATGCTACTTTAGCAACTGTATTAGGAAGTCTTATAGGGGTAAGTATTGGATTTTACATGATACCTAAAATTATTTGTAATATGTATGGTATGATGTATACCTTAGGAACGCCAGTATTAGAGTTTGACATAGGTCTTACGATTGCTGGACTTTTAGCAGCTTCTGTTTGTACAGTAGGAGCAACAGCTTATTCGTGCATCAAAGCATTGCTAGCTATGCCTGCAACACTAATGAGACCTAAGGCTCCAAAGATAGGAAAAAGAGTCATACTAGAAAAGATACCATTTATTTGGAAGCATTTGAACTTTACACAAAAAGTAACCATTAGAAATATATTCCGTTATAAGAAGAGATTTTTAATGACCATTATTGGGGTAGCAGGTTGCACAGCACTGATTGTAGCAGGATTTGGTCTAAGAGATGCTGTGGGTAGTATGATACCATCTCAGTATGGTGAGATTTTTAAACATCAAATCGAAATTACACTAAAAGATAATCTAAAACAGGAAGATAGCCAAAAAGCATATGAGGAAATAACGAAAAATCAAGAGATTGACAGCACAATTCGATTAAATCGACAGTCAGTTAAAATTGTGAAAAATGATAATAATCAAAGTATTCAATTAATTGTGCCAGAAAAAGTAGAAAACTTGCAAGAATTTATTGTATTACGTAATCGAAAACGAAAAGAACAGACTTATACTTTAAATGAGCAAGGTGTTGTTATTACAGAAAAATTAGCAAAGCTATTAGATATTGATGAAGGTGACGAGATTATCATTAAAGATATTGATAAAGTAGAAGTAAAAACAAAGGTAGTAGGTATTACTGAAAATTATCTTTTACATTATATTTACATGTCACCAAAACTTTATGAGCAGTTATACCAAGAAGAAGCAAAGATGAATACCATTTTTGCGAATACCAAAGAATTAACAGAAGAGCAAGAAAATGCTTTAGGAAAAACAATTTTAGAAGATAAAGACAGTATTTCTAGCGTAGAATTTAATTCTGTAGCAACTAGCATATTTTCAGAAGTAATGGATAACATGGGATTAGTAGTATGGGTTTTAATCATAGCAGCAGGACTGTTAGCATTAGTTGTATTATATAACTTATCAAATACTAATATTAGTGAAAGAGTGAGGGAACTTGCTACTATCAAAGTATTAGGTTTCTATGACCCAGAAGTATATGAGTATGTAGGAAAAGAAATGTTACTTTTAACGATTATTGGAATTTTAGTAGGACTATTAGGAGGAAATTTCCTCACAACTTTTATTATTAAAACTTGTGAGTTAGATGCATTTATGTTTAATCCACAAATTGAAATAGCTAGCTATATCTATGGAATTGTGATTACTATGTTATTTGCAACAATTGTGAATATTATTACTTATTTTGCACTTAAAAAGATTGATATGATTGAGTCATTGAAAAGTGTGGAGTAAACACTTGACATTTTCTGAAGTAAAAAAGTGGTTAATACTTGACAATAGTAAGTGATTTGTAGTATAATAGCCAAGTGTAAGCCGCCTGAGTCGGGCAACTAAATATTACTTAAAAAAAGTAATTGCCTTGTTATTTATGCTTAGCGAGTATACGGATGTAGGAGGTGTACGAAGAATGTACGCAATTATTGAAAGCTGTGGAAGACAATACAAAGTAGCAGAAGGAGACGTAGTATTTTTTGAAAAGTTAGAAGCAGAGGAAGGAAAGAAAGTAACTTTTGATAAAGTTGTTCTTGTATCTGACGACAAAAAAGTAGAAGTTGGAGCTCCTTATGTAAAAGGTGTTAAAGTTGAAGGAAAAGTAGTTTCTCATGGTAAAGCTAAAAAAATCCTAGTGTATAAATATAAAGCGAAAAAGAATTATAGAAGAACACAAGGACATAGACAACCATACACAAAAGTAGAAATTACAAATATTAAAACAGCAGCTGCAAAAGCAGAAGAAAAAGCTGAAACAGCAACAAAAACAGCATCTGCAAAGCCAGCAACAAAAAAAGCAACAACAACTAAAAAAGAAGCTTAGGTAGAGATACCCTTAAAATAAAGAAATCGAAGGGAGTGAGATAAAGCATGGCTCATAAAAAAGGTCAAGGTAGTGTTAAGAACGGAAGAGATAGTGAATCAAAACGTTTAGGTCTTAAAAGAGCAGATGGGCAAGTAGTTCCAGCTGGAAATATCTTAGTAAGACAAAGAGGAACTAAAATTCATCCAGGTACTAATGTAGGTATCGGAAGTGATGATACTTTATTTGCTAAAGTAACTGGAAAAGTAAAATTTGAAAGACTTGGCAGAGATAAGAAAAAAGTTAGCGTTTATCCAGTAGAAGAGGGAAGCGCAGCAAAATAAATTATGAAAAGACTCTATAGCAAATTGTTATAGAGTTTTTTGATGCAAAAAAATACTAAGTAAGAAACAAGTAAGTATAACTCTAGTAGTGTTATTAATTTTGGCAGGAATCACAATCATGTATACTATGGGAGAAATGAGGGAAGACCTAAATGGGTATACAACAAGCGATGCAGAGCAAAGTCGAGCGTATGGTATAGTGAAAGTCCCGAACGTGGAGTTGCACTAGGATTTTGTATTTAATATGATAAACGATATAGTAGAACAAAACTATATCGTTTTTTTCTTTTCTCAGTAATACACCTTGTAAAACTAAGAAAAATCCAGTATAATAGATGTGCAGAAAAAATACAATAGAAAGAAAAAAGAATAGATAAGGGATGAGAGAAAATGGAAGAAAAGAAAATTAGAACATTAACAGGAGATAGACCAACAGGTAGATTGCATATAGGTCATTATTTTGGTTCTCTAAAAACAAGAGTAGAAATGCAAAATAGTGGAAAATATGATTCATATATTGAAATTGCAGATGTGCAAGCGCTAACAGATAACTTTGATAATCCAGAAAAAGTAAGAAAGAATGTTAAAGAAGTTGTTTTAGACTATTTATCAATTGGAATTGATCCAGAGAAAACTACAATTTACGTTCAATCTATGATACCTGAAATTGCTGAACTAACTGTATTTTATTCAAATTTAGTAACAGTGGCAAGATTGGAAAGAAACCCAACTGTAAAAACAGAAATTGCACAAAAACAAGAAATATTTAAAGAAAGTGTTACTTATGGATTTTTAGGATATCCAGTTAGTCAAGCTGCTGATATTACGGTAGTAGAAGGAATATTAGTTCCTGTAGGAGAGGACCAAGAGCCATTAATTGAACAATGTAGAGAGATTGTTCGTAAATTTAATTCTATTTATGGGGATACTTTGCCAGAACCAAAAGCTGTTTTGTCAAATGCCAAAAGAATTAAGGGATTAGATGGAAATGATAAAATGGGAAAATCCTTAGGAAATGCTATTTACTTATCTGATACAGAAGAAGAAGTAAATAAAAAGATTATGAGTGCAGTAACAGACCCTGCAAGAATAAAAAAGGACGATCCAGGGCATCCTGATGTGTGTATGGTGGCATATTATCATAAGTTATTTAGTACAACAGAAGAAGTAAAATGCGTTTGTGAGGAATGTAAGCTAGGTAAAAGAGGATGTGTAGCTTGCAAAAAACAATTAGCTCAAAATGCAAACAAATTCTTAGAACCAATGAGAGAAAAAAGAAAATATTATGAAGAGCGTCCAGAATTGGTAGAAAAAATATTAATAGAAGGAACTGAAAAAACAAGAAAAACAGCTAAAGAAACTATGAAAAAAGTTAAAAAGGCTATGAGGTTAGATTATTTCGAGGAGTAAAGAGATGTTTACAGATTACGTGAAAATAATTGCAAAAGCGGGAAATGGCGGTGATGGTGCCGTTTCTTTTCGTAGAGAAAAATATGTAGCAGCAGGTGGACCAGATGGTGGAGATGGCGGAAAAGGTGGAAGTGTTTATTTTGAAGTAGATCAAGATAGAAATACTTTAATTGATTTTCGCTATCAAAAAAAGTTCAAAGCTGAAAATGGCAAAAATGGAGAAGGTGCACACAGATATGGAAAAAGTGGAGAAGACTTAGTAGTGAAGGTACCTTTAGGAACAATAGTAAAAGAGGCAGAAACAGGAAGGGTATTAGCAGATTTGTCAGAACTAGGGCAAAAAGAATTAATTTTAGCAGGTGGAAGAGGAGGCAAAGGAAATTCTCATTTTGCTACATCTACCAGACAAGCGCCTCGTTTTTCACAAGAGGGAGAAAAAGGAGAAGAAAAAGAACTTATTTTAGAGTTAAAACTATTAGCGGATGTTGGGTTATTAGGTTTCCCAAATGTAGGTAAATCCACTTTACTATCTGTTGTAACTGATGCTACTCCTAAGATTGCAGACTATCATTTTACAACGCTAGAGCCTAATTTAGGTGTTGTAAAAGGGGAATATGGTGATAGCTTTGTGATAGCAGACATCCCTGGAATTATTGAAGGAGCAAGTCAAGGCATTGGGCTTGGAATTCAATTTTTACGTCATATTGAAAGAACTAGATTATTGCTTCATGTCATTGATGTATCTGGAATTGAGGGAAGAAATCCAGTACAAGACTTCAATACAATTAATGAAGAATTAAAACAATACAGTGAAAAACTAAGTCAAAGAAAGCAAATTATCGTAGCAAATAAAGTAGATAGTATGCAAGATGAGACCTTATATCAAGAGCTAGAAAAAATGGCAAAAGAAAAAGGCTTAGAGATTTATAAGATATCTGCAGCTACTAATCAGGGAGTTAAAGAGTTAATGATACGAGTTTCTGAAGTATTAAAAACGTTACCAAAAGAAGATTTAGTGGAAGTAGAAATGCAAACGAAGGTATATACTTTAAAAGAGACAGAAGAAATTAGTGTTAGAAAAGAAGAGGATATATATATTGTTTCAGGTATAGCAGTAGAAAAATTAATGAGAACTGTTAACTTAGCAGATAATGAGTCATTACACTACTTCCATAGAAGACTAAATGAAATGGGAATTAATCAAAGATTGAAAGAACTTGGAATTAAAGATGGAGATTGGGTACAAATTTCAGATTATGAATTAGAATGGGAAGACTAGAATTAACTAGTCTTCTTTCTTTGGTGTGGGTTTTCAAATAACTTGTCAATTGATATTTCTAAAGCTTTACTAATTTTCCATAGAGTAGTAACACTAATACCCTGTGCAATGTTTTCGCTCTCTAAGCTGCCAATCAAAGAAGTGGAAACATCAACAAGTTCAGCTAAATTTTCTTGTGTCATTTTTCCTTTATCTAGATTATATAATTTTCTATAATATTTTACATTTAAACCGATTATTTTAAATAATTCTTCTGAATTTAATTCTTTCATATATTCTCCTAAATGTTATCTTGAAATTAAATTATACTAGTAAACAAAATGTATTGTAATTACTATTATATGTTATATTTTCTAATTTTATAGGATAAAAAACAATACAGTATAGATAACAAAATGTTATTGACAGTAATAAAACAAATTGTTATAATAAATTGAAATTTGGGAAATAATAAAACAAAAGTAAAAAATGGGGGAAGAAACACATGAAAAGTAAAAAAATAATGAAAAGCGGTGAAAATGCTATTACTTTAATTGCATTAGTAATTACAATTGTAGTTTTACTTATATTAGCAGGCATTACAATCATGTATGTTATGTCAGATAATGGAATCTTTAAAAAAGCATCAGACGCAAAACTAAAAGCAGATATAGCAAGTTGGCAAGAAAGGTTAGAATTAGCAAAAGAACCAGTTTTTATCAATGGATTAGGAACTTTTGACCCAGACGAATATTTTGAATATATAGAAAAGCAAAAATATATTGAGGATA
>CAOXTD010000031.1 GCA_948560265.1 uncultured Clostridia bacterium
TTTCAATTTATAACGTGTGTCCCCAACCTGACAATTTTGTCAGAAAAAGGAACGTCCCCAACCTGACAAACAAATTTCGCAAAAAGTCTTGTTTTTTTCATAGTTTTATAGGATAATATATATTGTATATAACTATAAGAAAGTGGTGAGCTTTTTGAAATTAATCGATAAATTTTTAAAGTGTTTAAAAACAGATAGAAATACTTTTATGACCTATATATTAACGCTAATTTCGGCTTATATTGTAATAGATAGAATTGTAGAATTACTTTTTATTATTTTTACAGGTGTAGCTTATTCTTATTGGGGTCCTATTCAATATTTCTTAGCATTAGCATGTTTAGCTTTCGCATTTTTATTTTCAGGACCATCAAAATTTGCTAAATCAGATGTTAATAAGTTAAGAATCTTTCATTCCTTTATTGTATGCTTTTACATTGTAGGTTTATCAGCAGTTGTACAATGGGTAAATCAAGCAGTATGGATAGGACTATTATCTCTACCAGGCTACACAGAATTTGCGCAAGAATTTTATTACCTATTTAGACCTGCTTTTACAGCCATTGGACTATATTTTCCTTTAGTTAGTTTTTATAAATTATTAAAATGGCTTCTATTTAAAATTAATGATACTAAAGATATCCGTGACTCTATTTTTGACTATGGTGGAATTGGATTAACCTCTGATAAAGAAGCACATGGTGTTTATACCTGCGAAGTCAAAGTGTGTGTAGATTCTGAAAGCGGTGTAGATGTTTGTATTCCAGAGAGTAAACGTTTTGAATCTTTCTTAATTGTGGGAGTTTCTGGTTCTGGTAAAACTACAATGGTTTATGAACCAATGCTTGCAAGGGATATTGAGAGAAAATCTTTCTTTAAAGAAGTCTCTAAAGAAATGGGCTTTACAGCATTAAAAACAGGCTTAGCTACTTTAAATTGTCCATATGATAACGAATATATTAATGAACATTTTAGTTTAGATATGTTAATACCTAATCCAGATAAATTAGATACTTACAAAGCTTATATGAAGAAAATGATTATTAACAGTTCTGGTGATAGAATTACGTATCGAAATATGGGTATTACTTATATTTCAGATGAACATGAATCGGTAGAAAAAATTAAAAAAGTAGCTGATAATTATCAAATTCCAGTTAATTTAATTGATCCTAATCGCTCAGATTCTCCAGGATTAAATCCATTTGTTTATGATGACCCTATTAAAACTGGTTTAACTATTTCTTCTGTATTAAAAGGTTTATTTATGCATAGCAGACCAGACACAGAACTCGCTTTTAGGGAAAATGAATCTGTTCAGATTGCTGAAAATCTATCTATTTTGTTAAAAGAGATGTACCCTCTTTTACATGATGGCTTGTTGCCAAACTTAGAAGATTTATTGAATATGTTAACAGACTTTACTATTGTAGAAGATATGGTTGAACAAATGAAACAAATTCCTGAAAAGGCAGAACAATATCGTATTTTAATTAAGTACTTTGAAAATAATTTCTATAAAACTGGTAAGAATTTATTTAATACGAAAAGGTCTGTTACAACTGCCTCTTCTGTACTAGATAATTTACTAAGATACCCTGGTGTAAAAAATATTTTATGTAATAGATCTAATAATTTGAACTATGACAAAATTTTGGCTAATGGTGAAATTACATTATTATGTACTCGTAGAGGAGACTTAGGAGAAACTGCTCATAAAGCATTTGGTTTATTCTTTATTTTATTAATGCAACAGTCTATCCTTTCTAGACCTGGAAATGACGGTAATCGTATTCCTCACTTCCTATATATTGATGATTTTCCAGCTTATATTTGTAAAGCTACTGAACCAATTTATACTTTATATAGAAAATTCAAAGTAGCTACAGTATTAGATTCTCAAAACTTATCACAGTTAAGAGGAGATGTATATACAGATATGAGAGGAGATTACTTTAAAGATTTAATTTTATCTAATACAGTTAATAAGTTTATCTTCGGTAATGCCACTCCAGAAGATGTTAAATGGTGGGAAACTGCAATGCAAGATAAAAGAGAATGGACTTTTAATAATACCTATAATACCGATAAAGTAGAATATGATCCTAAAAAAGGTAATATTGAATTCAAATGGAAACCTAACTATGCAGCTGGTAAAATTATGGCTTTAAAAGGTGGTCAAGTTATTTATAAAGTGAAAAAGACTAATGGACAAAGTTGGGTTAATAAAGGCAAAGTAGAGTCTATGGAGTCTAAATATAAGGACCCGCAAAAAATTAAGAAATATGATTTTTCAAAATTTACTAGTGGCATTTCAGATATAGAGTCTGCTGCCAGAAAAGCTTTAAAGAAAAACAGAGGTAACTATTCAGCAGCAACAACAAGTAATAATAATTACAACATTGACCGTGAAATTGACCCTATTCAAACCGATACTTCTGATTCTAATTTCTTATTTAACAATGATGAGGCTATTGTAGTAAATTTCAAGAAAGACAAAAAAGAAGAATAAAAAATTAACTCCCAGTATGAAACTGGGAGATTTTTTATTTTTTTAATAATAAAGCTCTTATATTCCTAATAATTTGACTTCAATGTTTTCCATTTTATATTTTTTCGTTTCTTCATCTAACTTAAATTCTACTAAAGTTTTTGCTAATGTTTCTTCATTTTGTCTTAAATCGGTAGTAAAGTATAATTTAATTTTTGCAATTTCTACTTGATTCATAACAATATTCTTAAATGTTTCTGCCATATGCTTTTCATCTTCACAAATTAAAATTAATTGCGGCAATTGCATATATCCTGAATCCCCCACTTGATAGTTATCATAGAAGTCTTTATACAATTTCATCTTATCTACCAATTTCTTTTCCCAATCCTCTTCTCTACGAATTACTTCAAAAACAAATTGAATAGACTTATTATTTTTAGTTAATGTAACACTTCCTCCACTTGCTTTAAATGTTTTTCCTGCCATTTTTGCAGTAAATGCTGGTTTTGGCATATATGAATCAAAGGCTTTTACCTTTCTTAAATATGCTATCATAGTTTGGTTTCCAGCTAATCTCTTCTTAATCATAGGAACTGGTTTTGTGTTATCTGTTGGTTGCCAATTTGATTCAATATTACGAGAATTAAGTAGATATTTTCCCATCTTCTCTAAACAGTAAATACGATAAATTCCTTTTCCATCTTCAGAGTCAAAGTAATATCTTGTTAAAATTTTTGTTTTTACTAATTGTTCTAACTTCATGTTTAGTTTATCTTGTGAACCAACTTCAATTCCCTTCCATTCTAACATTTGTAGTAATTGTCTTGAAGTGATAAATTCAAATTCATTTACTAATTCCATAATAGCAAAGTGTAAATCATTAATATGTCCTATATTAATTCTATGTACGATTTGGTTCATAGACACATAGCCATCTTTTCCGTCAAATACTTTTAATTCACCTGGGCGAACTGCAAACGGTGATACCGTTGCTTTTATCTCATTATCTTCTACCATATCTTTTTTCCTCCAAACTCATTGTAACATATATCTTAAGATTTGTCCAACTTTTTATTTAAATAAGAACTTGCTATATTATAGCAAGTTCTCCACTTCTTGTTTTTTTAAATATCTCCATTGTCCTAATTTCAAATCTTTTACATTTAGATTTCCTATTTTGCTTCTATGTAAAGCTAATACTCTTCTTCCTACCGCTTCACACATACGCCTTACTTGTCTATTTTTTCCTTCATGAATGGTAATTTCAAGCCTGGAAATATTCTTTTCTGTATCAATTTTCATAATTCTTACTTGCGCTGGTTTTGTAACATATTCACCTATATCTACGCCTTGTTTTAATTGTTCTACCTCAGATTCAGCAATAGTTCCTTTTACTGTTACTTGATATGTTTTAGTTATTTCATGTTTTGGATGCGTTATTTTATATACAAAGTCTCCATCATTACTTAAAATCAAAGCTCCTGAAGTATACATGTCTAATCTTCCTACAGGCACAACAGAAGTTTTGACCTTCTTGCCATGTTCTTTCAATAATTCCATAACAGTTGGTCTATTAAATTGATCTTTTACTGTTGTAACATAACCAATGGGTTTGTTTAATAAAATATATACTTTTTCTATCTGATTTGAAACTAGTTTATCTTCATAGCATATTTCATCTTTTTCAGGGTCTATTTTTGTTCCAAGCTCTGTTATGACTTGTCCATTGACTTTGACTTTTCCTTGTAAAATCTTCTCTTCTGCTTTTCGTCTAGAACAAATCCCTTGATTGGCTAAGAATTTTTGTAAGCGTTCTTCCATCTCTATTTTCCTCTATTTCTTAAATCTGATACTATATTTACAAAATACTCTGGTAAAGGTGCTTCTAAACACATATCTTTCTTTGTAATAGGGTGTTTAAATTCTAACCTATGCGCATGTAGCATTTGTCCTTCTATCTGAAATTCATTCTTTCCATTAGAATATACCATATCACCAACTACTGGATGTCCAATTTCTGCCATATGTACTCTGATTTGATGTGTTCTACCTGTTTCAATTTTAACTTCTAAGTAGGTATACTTCTCAAATCTTTCTAGCACTTTAAAATGAGTAATCGCTTCTTTTCCCTTTGGTGTTACTGCCATTTTTTTACGGTCTTTGGTACTTCTTCCTATTGGCATTTTAATGGTTGCTTCATTTTCTGGTACAATTCCTCTTACTAAAGCTAAATAGGTCTTTTTTACTTCTCTATTTTGAATTTGCTCGCTTATAGCTAGATGTGCTTTATCATTTTTTGCAATAACTAATAGTCCAGATGTATCTTTATCTAAACGGTGTACTATCCCTGGTCTTAATTCTCCACCAATTCCCGATAAATTTCCTTTACAATGTGCCATTATCGCATTAACTAAGGTACCATCTGGATTTCCTGCTGCTGGATGCACTACCATTCCTTTTGCTTTATTAATCACTATGATATCTTCATCTTCATATATAACATCTAGTGGAAGTTCCTGTGGCTGTAAGCCTATTTCTTTCACTTCTGGTATTTGAATAGTCACCACATCTCCTACTTGTGTCAAATAAGAAGATTTCGTTGCCTTACCATTTACTAAAATGTTTTCTTCTTCTATTAATCTTTGAACAGCTACACGAGATATTTCCTGCTTTTCTGCTATATATTTATCAATTCGTTGTCCGCTTTCTTCTACAATCAATTTCGTCTCCTCTTAATTATCAATTATTCTTTCATAAACCACGAAGTAATCGTCTGAATACAATTCTATATATTTGTCATCTCTTGATAAAAACATATTTAATTTTGTGTTTTTACCAATAATAACATGTGTAATATCATATTTTACCATTTTGTCTTCATAATAAGTACTAATATTAGAAACATTAATATAATCTGAAAAAATATCTCTTCCTTCCCACTTTCCTTCTTCATTTTTAGTTCCATTAAACTCTGGCGCATATAAATCTGCTCTAGAGTCAATAAAGACTGGTATTCCACGATAAAGCAAATAACTTCCATAATTATATTCATTAAATAGTCGTATATTATTAATATCTAAATTTTCTAGAATAAAGTTAGAAGCTTCTACAGGATAAGATCTTTCATTGACAAAGTGGTCTTTTTCCTTTCCACGATATAGCAAAATACTAAGTAAAATTA
Source organism: uncultured Clostridia bacterium (assembly GCA_948560265.1). Lineage (GTDB taxonomy): Bacteria > Bacillota > Clostridia > TANB77 > CAG-508 > CAG-273. The sequence goes on from CAOXTD010000031.1 coordinate 5,676, forward strand.
CTATCAAAATGGTAAATATTCTTCCCAAAATAGTAGTTGCAAATTCTACTACTGCTTTTGTACCATTTTTGTCATATTTTTCAATTAATGCTGCTATTAACTTGGCAAAAATGAATCCTGCCATAATAGCAAACAAAGCAGTTTGCCTTCTAGACATTAAGCTTAATATAGTAAGTCCACCTATCATAAAGAAATCACTTAAACTTGCTTTTGTATCTGTAAAAATTAGTAAAAGTATATATACTATAAATGTAATTAGCATTGCCCTGTTGTTAATCAAGATTAATGGTTGGTGCTCACTAATATTTTGAGTTGTATTTCCTTGCATGGTTTTGACAAGGTATGTATATGGCACTTCTCCTAAAGGTGTTAAAAGTCCTGTAAACACACATATAATCATAATAATGATTAGCCATTTTACTGCTGGCTTTTTTTCGAAAATAACTTTATAAGGTTTTTTTCTTCTTTTTTTGGTATTTTCTTCTGATTTTTCTTTATCTAGTTCCAATTGAGCAAGTTTTGCTTCTTGTTTCTCAATAACATCCTTTTCGCCTTTTTTTACTAATCTTTTTAATTTAGCTTTATTTCTTTTAATAGCAAACCAATAATATATTTTAGTATCACATGTAAGAGCCAATATATATTCTGCAATATATGGTAAGTATAATACAAAATAAAATGGCCATACTGCACAATGTAAGTTAGCAAGTAAAATTGGAATAATCACTAAATAAACTGCATATCTCTTCTTTTTTGTTTGAATAAACTGTTCTATAAATAGAATCGTGAGTGCAAATAGAATATAAGTTACAAGTTGTGCTCTTGCTGTGATAAAGTCTTTCAATAAATACATGATAACCATAGCAATAAAAAAGCTAACTAATGGATTTTTGCATAGTTTATTTAAAATGTAATAAATCAACACTCCTAGTATCATTGCTAAAAGGATAGTGGCTATATAGATTGCCGCAAATCCTCCTATGCCTATATTTTCTCCTAATTGATACACTAAATAGGTTGCAACATCATATCCCCAATGAGGATACGTATATGGCAAGTCTTCATGCCAAGAAAATGGATCTTGCATGTCTATATTTCCTGTTTCGATAATGTGTTTTCCAATGGTAATACTATAATAAGTATCATTTTGGAAAGTAACTGGTGTTAGTGCAAAGCAAAAAATTAAAATACAAAATATTGCTAATACATGAAATTTCATTTTTGTTTTTTGTGACATTATTTTACACTCCTAATTTTATTTTTGTTAAATATCAAATTCTGCATAAATTGGATTATGATCTGATAACCCATTTGCTTCAATCGTTTCATACTTGTTTAGTCTAATTCCTTTTGAATAAAAAATGGTATCAATACATCCTTTTCCTAATTTAGAGAACCATGTATCTTTTTTATTTGGTACTTGCTCTAACGTTTGTTTTAATATTTCATATTCTTCATAAGCTTCAGCCTCTTCAAAGATATATTTACCTTTTCCAAGCCTTGTAACACCTACATTAAAGTCTCCTCCTATTATCACAAGTTCATTTTTATCTATTTTCTTAAGAATTCTATTCATTTCTTTTGCTGCCAGTACTCTTTCATCCGCATACGTAGATAAGTGCACTGAAAATAAGTTGATTTTGGTAGTTCCAAAGGAAATCTGATTACATAGTATTCCTCTTTGTTCATGATTAATATCGGTTAGTGGCATTAAATAGTTGGTGGAAAATGTAATTGGAAATCTACTAATAATTCCATCACCATAATATCCATCTGCTATTGTGATATTGCTTTCCATTGAGCAATAGGGTAGTCTCAACTGTTTACTAAATTCACGAATTTGATTTGTTTCACCTACTCTTTTAGTATACATGTCTATTTCTTGTAAAAATACAATGTCTGGTTGATATTCTTTAATTAAATTTGCCTGTCTGATAATGTCTACTTGTTCGTCCATTCCTTTTCCGTGTGCCACATTAAAAGTAATTATTCTTAATATCATATTTGCCACCTTCTTTCTAGTGGTTATTATATCAAATCCCTGTACTTTAAACAAGGGAATGTTTAAGAATTGTCATTAAAAATGCCAAACTACAAAGTGTAGTTTGGCGGGTGGTCTATGAAATCTACTTTCTATAAATCCTAATAC
>CAOXTD010000032.1 GCA_948560265.1 uncultured Clostridia bacterium
AAGAACTTTATGATAAATACATAAATGAATATCCAACTGGAGGTTATAAATATACTGGAGATGAAGCAAAAGAACTTGCTTTTTTGAAGGAAATAAAAAGAGAATATGAGGAATGTAAAAACTATAAACAAATTATCAGTGAAATTTTAGAAAAAGCAGAAAACTTAGAAACAATTTCAATCTTCCAAGAAGCACAAGATGATTTTTCTAATAAGAACATTAAAGATACAGCTCAAAATTATGAAAAAATGCTTGATACGGAGTTAGAATTTATTCCTGCCAAAGGGATAAATAGTTTTACCAAAATGGGAATAACCGATATTCTCATAATTCTTTTAATATTTGTAATATCTACTATAATCATATATGAAGAAAGAGAAAAGAATTTATTTCCACTGATAAAAAGTACAAAAAATGGAAGAGGCAAAACTATTTTAGCTAAAATTTTTGTAATGTTTATTTTGATTTTTGCTATCTCACTAATCTTATATAGTATAAACTTTATTTATTATGCTATAACAATAGGATATGGAAACCTAAGTGCAAATCTGCAATCGATCAATACATTTCTCTATTCTACTTTACCAATAAGCATTGGAGGATATATTGCCTTATTCTTCATTACCAAAATAGCTGTATTTTTTATCATATCACTTATTATATTACTCATCTCTAATCTAGCAAAAAATAATGTTTCAAATTATATGGCTTTAATTTTAATTTTTGGTATTAGCTTTTTACGGATATACAACAATAGATCCAATTTCAAAATATAATGTATTTAGAGTAGTTAACCTTATCAATCTAGTAGAAGTAAATGGTATCTATAAAACACATATGAATTTGAATATTATGGGAAATATGCAAAATGTATTACAATTAAGTCTATTTTTTGCTATAATATTACTAGTTCTATTGGGACTTGCAAATATATGGATTTTTACCAAGAGAAAAGACTTAGGACTTACAGAAAGTCGCTTATTGAAAAAGCTAAGAAATATTACAATCCTCAAACCTAGAATATTTACCAAAATATTTTGGTGTGAATTATATAAGCTAATGGTGATAAATAAAGTGTGGATGATTCTTTTACTCTTTACCATATTTCAAATATACAGTTTAAGTCATGTAAATAAAAATATTTCTTTTAGTGAAAATATGTATAGAAATTATATGAAGACATTTAGTGGAGAACTAACAGCTGAAAAAGAGAAAAGAATAACCGAAGAACAAGAAAGGTTTGAAAAGGCAAGTCTTGCCATAGCAAACATTGAAGAGAAAGTACAAAAGGGAGAAATAAGCAGAGAAGAAGCGGTTCAATATAAAGAACCATATCAGGAAGTTTTGAATACAGAAGACATATTTTTGAGAATAATGAAGCAATATGAGCATATTAAGGAAAATCCAAAAGCAGAATTTGTTTATGATACAGGATATAAACAATTATTGCGAATGAATAAAAATGCTTTCTTAGAAAGTGATATTTATTTAATTGTTATGGCAGAAATAGTCTTTTCGGCAATTTTTGTAATGGAATATAAAAATGGAATGAACAAGATATTAAATACAACACCAAAAGGAAAAGACATTACTACAAAAGCAAAAATAGGAGTTTGTTTCATTACAAGTATGATTATTTTTGCAATTAGCATCATACCAGAAATCATTGAAATAGGACAAATATATGGGTTTGATAATATTACAGCAAGTATAACAAGCATACCTAATTTTAGTAATTTGTATTCTGGAATTAGTATAGTAGGATTTATCATTCTTAACTATTTAACAAGATTTGTGATGTTCATTAGTATAGTATTATTCATATTATGGATTTCATTAAAACTAAAAAATACAACTTATACCATATTAGTTGCTAGTAGTATATTGCTAATACCTATGCTATCAGCACAAATAGGGATAAAATTTCTAAATGTACTAAGTATAAATAAAATTCTAAATTTAAGCAAAATAATACTAATGGATGGAAAATTGAAATGGCTCTATATCATAATACCAATTATGGTACGGTATTTATAGCTATAAAAAATTATTCAGAAGGGAGTAAGTTATCATTATGACTAGAATTTTGGTAGTTGAAGATGAATTTCCAATAGTAGATTTGATAAGTATTGCATTAAAAAATGTAGGATATGAAGTAGACTATGCTTTAGACGGAGAAAAAGGAGCGGATTTGATAGAAACAGGAAAATATGATTTAGCTTTGCTAGATATTATGCTACCGAAATTCAATGGATATGAACTATTAGATTATGCAAAAACTATGGAACTTCCTATCATATTTATAACAGCCAAAGGTCAGCTTAAAGATAGAATAAAAGGATTAGATATGGGGGCAGATGATTATATTGTAAAACCTTTTGAAGTAGAGGAACTAATTTCAAGGGTAAATGCAGTTATTAGAAGGTGTCATAAGAAGATAGAACTAGGAGATATACAAATTAATTTAGAAAGTAGAATTATAAAACGTCAAGGAAAAGAAATAAAATTAACACCAAAAGAATTTGATTTGTTCTTGTATTTATATGAAAATCAAGATAAAGCATTAAAAAGAGAAGAGATACTACAGAAAGTATGGAATGATGAAGAATTGGATTCTCAAACATTAACACTCCATATACAAAGAATAAGGAAGAAGTTAGACTTAAATGATAGAATTAAGACAATTCATGGAGTAGGATATATATTTAGGAGAAGTAAATGAAATTTGGGGTAAAAATAGTTATATCTGTGATAGCGATTATTTCAATCATTTTTTCGCTTGCAGGTATAATCATTATAAAAAGCAATTTTGAACATTCATTAGAAAAAATGATTAATCAAAATGTAGAGTCTCATAACTTAGAAAGATATGGAATAGAGAATAATATAGATAGTAATATTGATAAAAATGGAAACATATCAAGGGAAAAATTAAGCAGTTATGCCATAAGTTTTGTTTCCTATTTAGCCAATAGTAAAAAAATATCAATTTATATTGAAAATGAAAAGATATATTCAAATATTGATATAGATGAAGAAAGTCTAGCATTTTTAAGTAATGCAAAAGAAGTTAAATATATAATAAAAGAGATAGATAGCCTAAAATATATGCTAGTATCTTCTAGTGTGGAAATTAATAATCAAAGGGTAATCCTAATCAGTAGATATGATATAACAGATATTTTTACAGAAAGGGATAGACAAATTGCATTTTTTTACAAGGTGGATATAGCAGTTATTATAACTGTGTCTATTGTTATATGTGTATTAGCGATATTTTTAACGAAACCAATTAGAAAATTAAATGAAATGAGCAAAAAAATAACAAAAGGTTCTTATCATGAAAGAGTAAGTATCAAGTCAAATGATGAGATTGGGGAACTTGCTATCAGTTTTAACCAAATGATAGAAACAATTGAAAATAAAATAAATGAGTTAGAACTTTCGGTAAAGCAAAAAGAAGAGTTTATTACCAATTTTACACATGAATTAAAGAACCCAATGACTTCTATCATAGGATATGCTGATATTTTGAGGAGTGGAAAATATGATAAAGAAACCAATATAAAATCTGCAAATTATATATTTCATGAAGCCAAAAGATTAGAAACTTTGGCACATAAGTTAATGGATTTAATGGAACTTTCAAATGAAAACATTGAATTAGAAAAGATAGATGTAGTGTGTTTTATGAATAACCTATATAACGACATACACGAGAGTTTGGAAAATATAGAATTAAAATTAGAGATAGAAGATGGATGTATCATAGCAGATAAAGTGTTGTTAGAAGATTGTTTGAGAAATTTAATAGATAACAGTAAGAAAGCAAATCCAAAGGATAAAAGGATAAGGGTATTAGGAAAAAAGGAAAAAGATAAATATAGGATTTCAGTAGAAGATACAGGATGTGGAATTCCAAAAGAAGATTTACCAAGAATACTAGAAAGTTTTTATATGGTAGACAAGGCAAGAGCAAGAGAAAATGGAAGAAATGGTATTGGACTTTCAATATGTGAAAAGATTGCAAATCTTCATCATACGAAACTTATGATTGAAAGTGAGTTAAACAAAGGAACTTGTGTATCATTTTATTTGGAGGTGGATAAGGGTGAAGAGTAAAACATTTTTGATGTATGCATCATTTGTATTCATTATGATACTTTCATTTGCTATCCCCAAATTGATAACTAACATTCAAGATAAGAAATTATTGTCTGATAAATATACGATAAATAAAAAAATACAAACTTTAAATGAAAGTGAAAAATGGGTAGGGTTAATTGAAACAATATATAGTAAATATAATACAGGAAAATATAGTGTTAGAGTTTCAGATAGTGTAAGCAAAATAGGAACAATAATAGAAGAAACAGAAGGTGACACAAGTATTGAAATTAATGATGAGAATATAGATGATACATTAAAGAAATTTCAAGAGTTAATGAAACGAAACATCATAATACAAGATTTTTATAATCAATTTTCCTCTGAGTATATCACCTATAGAATTTGGGATTATGATAATGGAGAGATCCAGTATAAAGCAATAAAAATATTTACACAAGATTCATTAGAAGAAGCTACAGCTAGTATAGAAATAGAAAATGAAACCAATAAAATTATAGCATATGCAGTAAAAAAAGAATATTCTAACATAACACAAGAAACATTAGTGGAATATGCGAAATATTTAGAATTATATAGTGTATTTAATGATTGGGAATATAGAGATAATGAATTAAAATCTAAAACATCAGGGATAAAAATAACAGGTAATATGAATGGTAAGTATATTTATGTAAAAGTAGTTCCTTTTGAAACATAGAAAAGATAATAATACAAAATAGATAATTAGTTGATTTACTAATTATCTATTTTGTATTTATCTCGAGAACTTAATAGTAAGAAATATAGATTTAATTTTTCTCACTTAGCAATTCTTGTACTGTATTCCAATCAATAACTGGTGTATTTTGAGTTCCATTAGCAGATGTTTCTTTTATTTTTTTCTTAATTTTTAGAGTGTTCCATATAAAAACTATAATAGAACATACAGCAGCTACGCCTAAAATACCAAATACAATTGGTAGTGTCAAATATTCTATGTCAGTAAAGTAATAGGCTATTAAAGCAATAACAAAGAAAATGATTCCAAGTATAAAAATAACGATAGGGGTATCAAATCTTTTCTTTTTCAATCCACTTACACCCCAAGATTGAGGTTTATGACAGTATGGACATTCATCTTTAAATTCTGTACTATAAATTTCTTTTTCTGTGGCATCTTTATAGGTTTCTTTTACTTTTTTGGCAAGATTTTCATAAGCTTCCTTTTCTAACTTATTTGCCCTATCATCATTGATAGTTTTAAAATTACTATTATAAACTGCTTCTGCTCCAATAATATGTGCTTGTAAATCACCACTATTTTTCATGCAATTTTCACATTGAAAATGATATGGAACATTGGTATCCTTTACTCTTGTATGTTTATAATAAACTCTTGTTGGCATTGTTATTCCTCCATTCTTTTTGGATTATAAAAACATGGCTATTATATCACAATATTTTTTACTTGCATAGATATTGATGAATTTATTAGGTTTAAATAAGTTAGGCAAGTAATTAAGTTGAAAATGTTTTTTTCTTTATGTTATAATCAAAGCAATAATTAGTAATTTGTAGAGGAGATGAGAATATGGAAAAACTAATGTTAAGTGCAGATGGAGATGTTATTCTATATGAAGTTGATAAGCAAATATTAAAAGATTTTGATAATTTAATAGAAGAATTTTTTAAATGGAAGAAAACGAATTGCTATAATGAACAATTATTTGTAAAGTTTTTACAAATAAAATATGGAAATGAAAAAATAAAATTTATTAAGAATTTAGGTTGGTTTGATAGCAATAATAAACCAAAAGAATATGAAAATGTAAAATGGTATAATTTTTAAGGATACACATAACTTACAATGTGAAAGTGAGATGAGAATATGAATAATGAAATTAAAAAAGTTATTGAGAAATTTAAAGAAGTAAAGAATATATTAAAAGATTTTTCTACTAAAGATGAAGCAATAGAATATCTTGTTAATGAAACAAAACTATCAAAAGAAGAATGTTTTGTTGCATACGATATTATTATGAAAATCGAAGATTAACTTACAATATATCACTAGGAATGGGGGAATAATAAATGAACTTTAAAGAATATGGAGATAATAATAAAGATACAATAATGTTATTACATGGTGGTGGTCTTTCTTGGTGGAATTATAGAGAAGAAGCAGAAAAATTACAAGAAAGTTATCATATTGTTATTCCAATATTAGATGGACATTCAGATAGTGATAGAAGTTTTACAAGCATAGAAGATAATGCACAAGAAATTATAGATTATATAACTAATAATTATAATGGTCATATTCGCTTAATGGGAGGATTATCATTAGGAGGACAGATTCTTTTAGAAATTTTATCAAGGAAAAATGATATTTGTGATTGTGCTATTATTGAGAGTGCATTAGCAATTTCTATGAAAGCAACATATAAAATGATTAGACCAGCTTTTTCTATGAGTTATGGGCTAATATCAAAGAAATGGTTTTCACAAATGCAATTTAAGTCTTTAAAAATAAGAGAAGATTTATTTAGTGAATATTATAGAGATACTTGTAAAATTAGTAAGGAAGATATGATTGCTTTTATGGAAGCAAACTCAAAATATGAAATTAAAGATTCTTTATCAAGTACAAAATCGAAAGTTTTAGTAGTTGTAGGAGATAAAGAAAGAGCAATAATGAAAAAATCAGCGAGTATAATTCATAAAAAGATAAATGGAAGCAGAATTAAAGTGTTACCTAATTATTATCATGGAGATTTTAGCATAAATAATCCACAACAATATGTTATGGCAATTAACGAGCTTATTGCTAATAGAAATAGAAACTTGAAAAGCAAATCATTTGATAATACTAAAACAAAATCTGAAAATGAACAAAGACAATTAGAAGAAAGAAATAGAACAAATACCAAGTTTTTAGATGAAAGATAAATTACAAGTTGAAAGTGAGATAAAATAATGAATATTAACTTTGGATTTTCATATATAGGTTTAGTATTTTTATTGATGTTAATGATACCAAATATTATATGGAGTAAAAATAAGCCAAAAGAGTATGAAAAGTATGTTAAAAATGAAAATAAAGTATTACTACTATTTGAAAGAATTGGGGAAATGCTAGTAACTTGTTTATCTTTGATATTTAGTAATCTTAATATAAATAAGATTACAAATTGGTCTATTATATTGTTAATTGCCTTTATTATTATGATTTTATATGAAATATATTGGATTAGATATTTTAAAAGCAATAAAACAATGAAAGATATGTATAGTAGTTTACTAGGAATACCAGTTGCAGGTGCTACACTACCAGTATTTGCATTTTTCTTGCTAGGTATATATGGTAAAAATATATTCTTAATTATGGCAACAATTATATTAGGAATAGGACATATAGGAATACACTTGAATCATAGAAAAGAAGTTATATAAATTACAATTTGAAAGGAACGGAAATGATACAACTATTAAAATATGGAAATACA
>CAOXTD010000033.1 GCA_948560265.1 uncultured Clostridia bacterium
AGGACCACAGTATAAATATTACCAAGGAGTAACAGACGCATGGAACAGTTCGAGTACGAGACGTCAGAAGAGACCAAGTGCCTCAGGCAGTGCGGTCTACTGGTGGCTTCGTTCACCTTGTTACAACCTCAGCAGCACCGTCTGCGGTGTCAACAGCAACGGTTACACTAGCAACAGTTCCAACGCGAGCGACAACTATGGCGTTGCGCCTGGCTTTAGCATCTAGGTCTGGACCTGACAAAACAATGTGTTTTAAACACACAAAAAGGCATGCCTGAGCTATTTTTAACTATTTATGAGAAAAAAAAGATTTGTTTTGTAAACAAACAGCAGGAAAATAAAGATAAAAAACTTGACATAAAATAAGAAACTTGTATGTATTAAGATAGTACATACAAGTTTTTTTATTAAAAACTTAAGAATTACTTAAGCAATTAAAATTTTATAAAACATAATTGACGAAAAATTGGATATGATATAAGATAGTAAATATGAATGACAGTTACAATAGGGACAAACTATTTTTAAGAAAAGGAAGGTAATTTTATGGAAGAAAAATTATTAGCTGCAAAGCAAATGCTTCAAAAGTATGGACAAGAACATTTATTAAATTCTTTTAATTCCCTATCAAAAGAAAAACAAAGTAATCTGTTAGATGAGATATTAACAACAAATTTTAAACAAATGCAAGAACTATATGAAACTACCAAAACAAAAGCAGACTTTCATAATGTGAAGTTAGAGCCAATTGCGCATATAACAAAAGCAGAGTTATCAGCAGAAGAACTAGAGAAATATACTTCTTTAGGAGAAAATGCAATTCAATCTGGAAAGCTTGCCGTCGTTACAATGGCAGGAGGACAAGGTACACGACTTGGACATAATGGACCAAAGGGAACCTATGATTTAGGCTTGGATTCCCATAAATCCATTTTTGAAATTTTATGTGACACTATGAAAGAAGCTTGTGAGAAATATAATGTTACTATTCCATGGTATTTTATGACAAGTGATGCAAACAATGAAGACACTATCCAGTTTTTCAAAGACCATAACTATTTTGGCTATCCAAAGGAAGCAATTAGCTTTTTTATACAAGGAAAGCTTCCAATGATAGATACAGAAGGAAAGATTTTATTAGATGAGGACGGAACTATTAAGCAAGCTGCAGATGGTCATGGTGGAATTTTTGAAGCTATGAGAAAAAATGGTGTGATATATGATATGAAAGAAAAAGGAATTGAATGGGTATATATTGGTGGAGTGGATAATGTGTTAGCCAAAATGGTAGATCCAGTATTAACAGGCCTAGCAATTAGCCAAGGAACATTAATGGCAGGTAAGAGTGTGGTAAAGGCAAATCCACATGAAAGAGTAGGTGTCTTTTGTAAAAAAGATAATAGGCCAAATGTTATTGAGTATACTGAAATATCAGACGAATTAGCTGAAAGCACTGATGAAAAAGGAGAACTTCTTTATGGAGAATCTCACATATTATGTAATCAGTTCCATTTATCAGCATTGGAGCAAATTAGCCAAAACAAATTACCATATCATGTTGCTTTTAAAAAGGCAAGTTATTTAAATGAAAAAGGAGAAGTAGTTAATCCTACAGAACCAAATGCTTATAAATTTGAAGCTTTCTTGTTTGACGCTTTCTCAACAGTAGATGAGATGAGCATTTTAAGAGTAAAAAGAGAAGAAGAATTTGCACCAGTGAAAAATGCAGAGGGTGTAGATAGCCCAGAGACAGCAAGAGCATTATACAAAGCGTTTTATCATATCAATTAAAGAAAGGAGAAATTCGTATCGAATTGGTACGAAAAAGACATAGATGGAAGAATATAAAATAAAATATGAACAATGGTTAAATGATCCTGCTATTTCTGAAGACGATAAGCAAGAATTAAAATCTATTTCAGGTAATGAAAAAGAAATAGAAGATAGATTTTATAAAGATTTAGAATTTGGAACAGCAGGACTAAGAGGTGTGATTGGAATAGGAACTAATCGAATGAATACCTATACTGTAACCAAAGCAACACAAGGTTTAGCAAATTACATTATTAAAAAAGGCGGACAAAAAAGAGGAGTAGCAATTGCCTATGACTCTAGAAGAATGTCACAAGAATTTAGTAAAGAAGCAGCACTTTGCTTAAATGCAAATGGAATTAAGACATATCGTTTTGATACCTTAAGACCAACACCAGAATTATCTTTTGCAGTTAGAGAATTAGGTTGCATTGCAGGAATAGTTGTAACAGCAAGTCATAATCCACCAGAATATAATGGATATAAAGTATATTGGGAAGATGGTGCACAAATTGTAGAACCAACAGACAAAGAAATTATTGCAGAAGTAAATGCTGTAACAGATTTATCTACAATTAAAACTATGGAAGAAGAACAAGCAAAAAGCGAAGGATTATATCATACTATTGGAGAAGAAATCGATAAAAGATATATAGAAGAATTAAAAAAATTAGTAGTAAATCAAAAAGCAATTGATGAAACACAAAAAGATATAAAAATTGTTTATACACCACTTCATGGAACAGGAAATATTCCAGTTCAGACTATTTTAAAAGAATTAGGATTTGAAAATGTTTATGTAGTAAAAGAGCAAGCAGAGCCAGATGGAAATTTTCCAACTGTAGATTATCCAAACCCAGAAGATTCAAAGGCTTTCAAACTAGCTTTAGAGTTAGCAAAAGAAAAAGATGCAGATATCGTTTTAGCCAATGACCCAGATGCAGATAGATTAGGGGTATATGCTAAAAATCAAGAAACAAGAGAATATGTGCAATTTAATGGTAATATGACAGGTAATTTAATTGCAGAATACATTTTATCTCAAAAGCAAGCAAACGGAACATTGCCAAATAATGGTGCAGTAATTAAAACGATTGTATCTTCTAATTTAACAGATGCTATTGCAAAAGCTTATAACGTTAAATTATTTTCAACTTTAACAGGATTTAAAAATATTGCCAAAATTATTCGTGGATTCGAAGAAAATAATAACGAATATGAATGTTTATATTCTTATGAAGAAAGTTATGGTTGCATTATTGGAACACATGCAAGAGATAAAGACGGAATTGTAGCTGTTATGACACTATGTGAGGCAGCTTGTTATTATAAACAAAAAGGAATGACACTATGGGATGCTATGCTTGCTATGTATGAAAAATATGGCTATTATAAAGAAAAACAATTCTCTATTACTTTAAAAGGTTCAGAAGGCGCAGAGCAAATTAAACAAATGATGGAAAAAATGAGAAATCAACCGGCTACAGAAATTGCAGGGGAAAAAGTCATTTCTTTTGGAGATTATCAAGTGCAAAATATTCATAATAACGAAACAGGAGAAGACACAAATACAAATTTACCAAAATCAAATGTGCTATACTTTGATTTAACAAATGATAGTTGGTGTTGTGTACGTCCATCTGGAACAGAACCTAAAATTAAATTCTATATGGGAGTAAAAGGAACTAGTATAGAAGATGCAGATAAAAAGTTAGAAGAAATAGAAACAGCAATGAAAGAATTTGCAAAATAGTTATTTTAATCCGTCACATAGTTGTGACGGATTAGTTGATAAATGAGAAAGGATGAAAAATGATAGACTTAAATAAAGCGAAAAGTGTTTTTAAACATTATATATCACAGTTTGATTTGGCAGACGATAAAATTAATAGGAAAATAATACATACTTATAAAGTAGTAGAATGTGCTAAATATATTGCTGAAAATCTAAAATTAAGTCAAGAAGATATCGAATTAGCACAATTAATTGGACTATTACATGATATTGGTAGATTTGAGCAGGCGAAAAGATTTGATGACTTTCGTGATGCCTATACAATAGACCATGCAGAATTAGGAGTTCAAATTTTATTTGAAGAGAATCTTATTAGAAGCTTTATTCAAGAAGCTCAATATGATGAAATAATAAAAAAATCAATTCGTAATCATAACAAATTAAAAATAGAGAATGGACTAACTGAAAAAGAGTTATTACATAGCCAAATCATAAGAGATGCTGATAAGCTAGATAATTTTAGAGTAAAAGAGGAAGATAAACTAGAAGAAATTTTATATTTATGGGATATAGAACAAATTGAAAATAGTACAATTACAGAAAAGGTATATCAGGATTTTATGAAGAATCAGAGTATTATCAATACAGATAGAGTTACACCAATGGATTATTGGATTTCGTACATGGCATTTTTATTTGATTTGAATTTTGATATTAGTATTAAATATATTTTAGAAAAAGATTATATTCATACCAATATGGATAAAATTAAATGTAAAAATAAAGAAACCGAAGAAAAGATGAAAATGGTGGCAAAGCATGCTTTAGAATATGCAAAAAATAGGATGGATAATGTAAATTAGTACAAAGAATAGGTATTTAAAGATATTAATTTGCAAAATAAGAAGAATTATGTTAATATATAAGAGATTGCTATAAGCAAGAGGTATCATTTAAAATTTTGGTAAAATTTTAAGGAGGATGACAAGCATGTGGTATTATCAACCAGAGAGAGCAACGATTATTGCTATTCAAAAGGAGCGGCCTATGGCCAGCATTTTAAGAATGGAGGTTACGGTTCGGCTTCACAGAACGGGACAGGAATTTTCCTTCTTCTGGACCAAAGCACCCACAGTTGTCACGAGCAGGTCGTATGGCAATGAGGCTCCCCAACAATTTGAAACGTTTTGGTGGGGCGACGGCTGGGAAGATAGAGAGGTACTTGTGTACCACTCGATGGAACCCGGCTATGCCTACATGGAACCCTGCAAGTAATCAAGAGGGGCGGAGCTTAATTCACAAAGCTCCGCCTCTTTTTTATGTAAAAAAGGACTAAGATAAGGACTTTAAGGTGTAATTAAATTTAAAGATTAATTTTTTAAAAAAGGATATTGACATTTTATAACATATATGACAAAATAAAACAAAACGTTTTAAAATGATATTTAAAAAATATGATAAGAACTAGAATATTTTTAAAGTAATTAGGAAATAGTAAAACAAAAGATTTATGCAATAACATGAAAAAGAAATAATAAGAAGAAAGCATAAAGAGAGAAACGGAGAAGATGAACAAATGAGAGAGAAAGGTTTAAACCTTGAAACAGCTGAGGCTGTACACACACACACACACACACACACACTAGATAGTATTAGAAAAAGAAAAGAAAAAATAGGAGATAATAACCAGAGTAAAACTGCAATAGCAGGTATTACTCTGGTTGCTTTGGTTGTAACAATAGTAGTCCTATTAATTTTAGCAGGTATCACAATTACCTATGTTATGGGAGATAATAGTGTATTTAATAGAGCATCAGAAGCAAAACTAAAAACAGATATAGCAAATTGGAAAGAAAAGCTAGAAATGGCGAAAGGACCAGTTATGATAGATGGATTAGGAACTTTCAATCCAGATAAATATTTTGACTATATACAAGAACAAGGAATTATAGAAGATAAAGAAACAGATGTAGTAGATAATGAAGATGGGACTTATGATGTAACAACAAAGCCAGGATATATATTCCAGGTAGAATTAGTACCAACAAAAGAAAAGCCAACAGATGCAGAAATAGAATATATAGGGCAAGCAGGAAAGATAGCGCCGATCATAAAAAGAATAGAGACCAGTAGTACGCAAACTAGTATAACAGCAAAAGCAATTGTAACAAGACTAGGAAATGGAACAGTAACCTATTATTATAAATCATATTCAGCAGATGAAAGTAGTTATCAAGAAATAACAGATGCCAATAGTGAAACGGGAGCAACGCAAAACACGGGAATAGCAGCAGGAGAGAAATATATCATAAAAGTAGTTGCGAAAAATGAAATAGGAGAAGTAAGTAAAACAGTAGAAGTAACAGCTACAAAAGTATTAGTAGAAAGTATTACATTAAATACAACAAAAGCAACAGTAGTTATAGGAAAAACAACTACATTAATAGCAACAATAAAACCAGATGACGCAACAAACAAAACAGTAAGATGGACAAGCAGTAATGAGGAAGTAGCAACAGTAAGTGACGAAGGAGTAATAACAGGAAAAACAGAAGGAACAGCAATAATTTCAGCAACATCAACAGATGGAAGTGAAGTAGAAGCAACTTGTAATATAACTGTAATGGACGAAAGTACAGCAACATGGGAAGAAATCAATGAAATGGCAAAAGAGATAGCAAATGATGACAGCATTACAAATGCTTCAACACAAGCAACAGTAAATGTAAATGGAGAAAGTAAAACAATAAGTGTAGGAGGAATTTATACAGTAAAATATGGTACAGCAGCAAGAAGAGTAAGAGTACTAGGATTTAAGCACGATGACCTAGTTAATACAGCAGCCTATGGAGGAAATCACACAAAGGCAAGTATCAGCTTCGAGTTCTTAGATTTTATGACAGGAAGCACATACAAATATATGAATTCAAGCAATACAAATAGCGGAGGCTGGGCAAATACACAAATGAGAAAAGACTTAAACGGATATAGCACAAATGCAGCAGCCCAAAGTGGAGCAATAGGAGGACTAGGAGCAAACTTAAATAATAAGAGTTATATAAAACAGGTAAAGAAAAAGTACATTGGAACATATAATAACGCAAGTAGTGTAACAACATGCAACGATTACTTATGGTTATTAGCAGCAAGCGAGGTAGTAAATAACGGATATAATGGAA
>CAOXTD010000034.1 GCA_948560265.1 uncultured Clostridia bacterium
CATATGGCAAAAGAGTTTCAGAAAACATTTTCTTCTCGTTTAGAGGAATTTGAAAATACTTTATTGTTTAATACAAATTCTTCTATTCATATAGAAATGCCTGAGGAAGTTAAAGTATGGAATCAAAAGGCAAGTAAGATACAATCTCACTTTGACTTTGCTATTCCTAATTATATATTAGATGAAATAATAGAGCACGAGGATAGTGTTTGCAAAGATAATTTATATTATCTAATTAATTGTGCTGTTATCAATAATAGAATAACACTTGAAAACGCAAAAAAAATTCGAGAAATATATTAATCTCGAATTTTTCATTTGCATCTAATTCGTAAATTACTATAATTGGTGGAGATGAGGGGAGTCGAACCCCTGTCCAATATTCTTTCCATATCAGCTTCTCCGAGTGCAGTTTGTTCTCAAAATTCCCTTCTATCTAACCTAACAAACAAGCTTATATAGAAAGTAGCTATTTAAAGTTACCCACTGTTTCCATAACTAAAAACAGGTTCGTTTCCCACTAGTCGTCGCCTTATCTAAAAGCGTAGGCACTTAAAGTAAGACGTCGCCGCAACTAAGCAGCGTATGCTAATTCTCTATTATCAGCGTTTAATTTAATTTCTCACATGATTTAAGTGGCCAAGTGAGAATCCACTACTCGCTACTGATACTTCTGGAGTACTGTCGAAGCCAAAATACATCCCCATATATAGACTGTATATTTAATTATAGCTTATTTATAAAAAAATAACAAGTAAAATTTATGAAAAAAGCATTGCACATTTTATAAAACTATGCTAATATAATATATGTAGTTTTACTTAAACATTTAGGGGTATAGTGTTAATGGTAGCACATCGGTCTCCAAAACCGCCTGTGAGGGTTCGAATCCTTCTACCCCTGCCATTATCACTAGTCTTAAACTAGTGATTTTTTTATATTAAATTTTATGTGGAGAAAAATATGGAAAAATTAAAAACACTTATCAAAAAAGTATGTAATAAAGAAGTCTTCTCTTATCTTATTTTTGGAGTCTTAACTACTCTTGTCAATATCATCATTTCTTATTTACTAAAAGCATTTTGTCATGTAGAAGGAAATATTGCAAGTACTATTGGAATTATCTGTTCTATCCTCTTTGCTTATTTTACCAATCGTAAATGGGTATTTCATTCTGAGGCACATACCGTTAAAGACAAATGGATTGAATTCGGTAAGTTTATTTTAGGTAGAGTATTTACTATGGTAATAGAAATTGTAGGAGTGTTTCTATTAAATGATGTTATTCACTCCTTCTACGAAATGTTTAATGATAACATGGCCTATCTAATTAACAAAGTTTTAATTACTATTATTGTTATTATCTTAAATTTCTTTATCAGTAAATTCTTCGCCTTTAAAAAGGAAAACTAAAATATTATCGGGGGCTAAAAAACGGAGGTATTGTTATATGTCTAGTAGTTTTTTCAAGCCCCTTTATTATTTCTTTTTTATTCTTATCTTTCTTATTCTCTTTATTTCTTGTTTCTTTGGTCCTACCATTCTTGACAGTTCTTCTTTTGATGATACCTATTATTCTCTTGACTTGTCTCAAGAATATGTATGGCCTACTCCTCGGTTATACCTATATCACCTCTCCTTTTGGCTATCGTGGTCTTCCAACTGCTGGTGCTACTTCTTACCATGCAGGTGTGGATATTGGCGCACCTGAAGGAACTAAATTTATTGCTATTTGTGATGGTAAAATTACCTTCACAGGATTTCTAGGTGGTGGAGGCTACACCATTACCCTTTCAGTTAACAATATGAAAATTACTTATTGTCACGTTTCTCCTATCTATATCGTCCAAAAAGGTGATACTGTAAAAAAAGGAGATGTAATTGGCTCTGTTGGACCTAAAAATGTATATGGGGTACCTCGGCAATCAATACTATGACGAAAATGGTAATCCCACAAATGGTGCTACCACTGGTCCACATTTACATCTAGGCGTGCGTATTGATGAAAAATATATCAACCCTATGAATCTATTTGAAGAATAGAAAAAGAAGATATTGTTACATATCTTCTTCATTGCTATTTTCTTCATCTAATTCTTCTTTTTCTACTATTGGCATTTCTGGTTCTATTGCTAACTCTTCTGCCAATTCCGTACTACAATCATGTCCACAACCAGAACAATTATGAGTACATTCTTCTTCATCACCATTCCAGTCTAATTCTATCATATTATGACATTCTGGACACTCAACTTCTGTATTAACATCACTGCTAATATTGGTTGTAAACTCATGATTACAGTATGGGCACATGATATCAAATTCATAAGACTCTTCATCTTCATAAATATCACTTTCAATACCATCTACTGCTTTTTGAATTTTAGACATTCTATCATCAATTTGTTTTTGCTGTTCTTCTACTTCTTTAATTCTTAAATCTGTTAAGTACGTTAAACGATCAATAACATCCATAAACATCATTGAAAGTTCTTGGAATTTTTCAATTACAAACTCTTTATCTTTTTCATCTTTGATATTAGCTTGTAAATCTTTCATAATTTGTTGATAGCGATTGCTCAATTCTGACATCTTGTCATCTTCCCTTCCAAATTAAACTCTTTCCATATACTCCCCAGTTCTAGTATCAATGCGAATCACATCTCCAATATTAACAAACATTGGAACTGAAATCTCATAGCCATTTTCTAGTGTAGCAGGTTTTCCTGAAGTAGTTGTTGTGTTACCAGCAAATCCTGGTTCTGTATATGTAACTTCTAATTCAACAAACATTGGTGGTTCTACTGAAAATACATTTCCCTTATAAGAAAGAATTTTTACATTCATATTCTCTTTTAAGAACTTTAAGCTATCACCAAGTTGGTCTTTATTTAATGGTAATTGTTCATATGTTTCATTATCCATAAAGTAATAAATTCCACCATCTTCATATAAATATTGCATTTCTTTCTTTTCAATTTCTGCTGCTGGATATTTATCAGATGGGTTAAAAGTTTTTTCTAAAACTGCCCCTGTAATTACATTTCTAATTTTTGTTCTTACAAAAGCTGAACCCTTGCCTGGTTTTACGTGTTGGAATTCTACTACTTTGAATACATTTCCTTCCATTTCAAATGTTGTTCCATTTCTAAAATCTCCTGCCATATATACTTCTGCCATAATGTTTTCCCCTTTCAAATTTGTTATTATTCTTAAAATCTTTACTATTATACACTATTTCTACCTAAAAATCAACATTCTTATTTGTTAATTATCTACTATAATATAATTCTTATCCGATTTTGTTAAATTTATACAACCAGTTTTTGTAATTAATACCGTGTCTTCTATTCTAATTCCAAATTCTCCTGGTAAATAAATACCAGGTTCATCTGTCACTACCATATTTTCTTTTAAAACATTATCATTCTTTCCACTAATGTATGGAATTTCATGAATATCTAGTCCCACTCCATGTCCTAAACTATGTATCAAATTATGCCCATATAATTTAAAATCATTTTCTACATTACGGGATAAATTTCGGATAATCGCACCTTCTTTCATATCTTCTAAAGTTTGCAATTGGTCCTTTAACACCAAATCATAAATTGGTTTCATTCTATCTGGCACATATCCTGCAAATATAGTTCTTGTCATATCAGAACAATACCCCTGATATTTACAGCCAAAATCAATGGTAATTGGATCACCTTTTTCTATTGTTTTCTCCGTTGTAATAGCATGTGGCTTAGAAGAATTTTTTCCTGATGCTACAATGGTTTCAAAAGCAAGTCCATCTGCCCCATTTCTTAGAAAATAGCTTTCTATCTCATAAGCAATTTCCTTTTCTGTCATTCCTATTTTGATAAATTTCTGTAAATGCTCAAAACACGCATCTGTTAATTCACAGGCCTTCTGGATTTTCGCAATCTCTTCTTCATCTTTTACCATTCTTTGCTTTTCTATCATGTTTTCTGTTTCTTCAAAATTATTCACTTTATATCTTTGCATATAGTTTTTATACTGTGCATAAGTAATATAATTTTCTTCAAACCCAACATTCTCGCAAAATGAGAAGAAATTTTCATAGTCATAAGGGCTAATATCTGTAAAATTAGAAATGATAATTTCATCATCTATCGTAACTGTGCTATGTACATCTTCTATATATCTGCTATCTGTAATGTAGTGATTTTCTTTACGCGTAATTAATAACACCCCTTCGGCATTAATTCCTGTTAAATACCTAATATTGATAGGGTTGGAAACAATCATTCCTTGCATGTCTAATCCACGCATTTTTTCTCTTAACCACTTAATTTTTGGGTTCATAAAAATCACCACCTAAAATTTAACCTTGGTACATTCCCAAAGTAAATATCTTTAATAAAATCGTTAATAGCAAATCATAAGGTGTAAAAACAACTATGAAGGTTGCTATTACAATAAATGGTCCAAAAGGTATATAATCATTTTTTCGTTTAATAATCAAAATTGGTAAACTGATAATGGCTGCTATTAGAAAAGATAGTACAGAAACCATAAGAATTGCTTTCCAACCTAAAACTAATCCTAATGCTCCCATTAATTTCACATCTCCAAAGCCCATTGCTTCTTTTCCAGCAATCCAGCCGCCAATAACAGTAATGAGTAGAAAAATTCCTCCACCAACTAATGCACCAATTACACTTTCAATAATGGTATTTATTCCTGAACTCACATTTATGATAACATTTAGAAATGTAAACAATAGTCCAATTTCTAAAATAGTTAAATTCAAACGATTTGGAATGATTTGCAATTTATAGTCTATACAAAATGCAGATAATAATATCGGTACTAAAGCTGCATATTTAAAGAAATCTATACTTATGTTAAAAGTATATAATAAACCTAGGTACATTACAGCTGTAATTACCATTAATAAATAGTTTGGCTTAAAATGCCTCATATATTCTGTAAAAAACTCTTTGCATACTATTTTTTGGTATTCTGGTAAACGTTTATTGCACCAGTCTATCACTTGCCCGATTAGTAATCCTGCTACTCCGTACAGCAACATAAATTAAAATATGAATATCATTTATGTACATTTTGGCTCCTTTTGTATCTCTCAATTATTTTATTTTCGATTGGTCTTTTTACTTTTGTAATCCAAATATCTTTTTCATCAATTGGTTTTACTAAAATAGGAAACATGTTACTTCTATTAGCACCTATAATATCTGTCATAATTTGATCTCCTACTACTCCTATTTGTTCATTTTCTAATTTTAAAATTGCTTTTGCTCTTTTAAATCCACCTTTTAATGGCTTTTTAGCAAAATAGATATATGGAATTTCTAGTTTTTTTGCTACTTCTTCTACTTTATCTTTATGATTGGTATTAGATACAATACATAAAGAAATTCCTTGCTTTTTTAAGTTTTCTATCCACTCTGGTATACCTTCTGGCATATTTCTATTAATATCAATTAGAGTATTATCTACATCTAAAATGAGCCCTTTTAAATGATATTTTTCTAGTGTTTCTATACTTATCTCTGTTACACTATTTAAATATAGTTTGGGATATAAAATCATAGTGCCTCCATTTTAGACAATTTTTCTTTTATTATTATCTATTAAGATAAGAAATTTGTCAATTGATTTTTCAGTAGATTTTAGATTTTTTTGAATTGTATTTTATTTTTACTTCTCTTATATAAAAACGCCTTATGATATTTCTATTTTATCATAAGGAA
>CAOXTD010000035.1 GCA_948560265.1 uncultured Clostridia bacterium
TTTTTTATGATCTTAAATTGTGAAGCTCTCTTCTTTTTCTCTTTGATTTTTGTTTCATCATCTATATCATTTTTATGTAAAAATTCAGCTAAAAGGCTTTTTTCTATTTGTAAATAATCTATATCATTAACACACGATACTAGCGCAACGATAAACATTTTAATATCTGTATTTGTCAAATTCCATAAAATTTCTAATACTTTTTCTTCCTCTTGCATGATTTTGTCTAGCCCTGCCGCTTGCATGGCTTTTATTGTAAAATAATAGTCTTTTATTCCATATTTTTCCCCATTATACTCTTTTTTTATAGGAAATATCTGTATTAAATCGCGCGGCGTGATATAAGTAATCGCTAAAATAATATTATTTATCAAAGCATATTCAGAAGATAACAAATCTATATTTTTCTTTTGTTTTACTCTTTGATGTATTGTATTAATGCTTTTTATACCTAAAAAGATGTACTGAATAAGCTCTTCTTTACTCATTTGATCATATTTAAAAATATTATCTAAATCTAATTTTTCTGAAAATCTAACAAAAGCGTCTGGATACACTTCTAACAAACTTCTTTTCTGCTTGCTCTCAATTACTTTCATTTTCGCACTCCGATTCCTCTGATTCTGTCAAATCAAATACATTTACTTTTAACGCTTTCGCAATTTTTTCCCATGTCTGGATACTGCCACGATTTTTTCCAGTCATCAATAATGATAAAGTCGCTTTATTAATCCCTGCTATCTGTGAAAGTTTATTTTGATTCATTCTCTTTTTTACCATCTCAATTTTTAGACTCGTGATATTCAGCTTCATTTTTGCCGCGCCCCCTAACTTATCTTAAAGTAAGTCAATTTTATTGACTTGCTTCAAGCAATAACAATATTGTCTTTGTCAATAATTTCTTTACGTTTTCAATTCTTCTCTTAACTCATTTAAGATTTTATTTATTGCTGCTACTTTTTCCCTGCCCAGTTCTTGCGATAGATTAATCACATCATATTTTAGTTGTTTAATGCTTCTTTCCAGCGTTGCCTCTGTTGTATACTTTTTCAATATGATTAAATCTAAATCTGTATATATTTCAAGTAAATCATTCGCATTGATAGAAAGATTTTTTCTCAAATCGTGTGGAATTACTATCCTGCCTAGCTCATCTACTCTACGCACTATGCCCATTCGTTGCATATTCTCAACCTCATAACATTTATTATATAGTTTACATAATATCATTATGATCGACAAGCATTTTCTACCGCTACCCCTTAAATTTTTTAAAAAAATGTAAAATTTTAGAGGGTAGCAGCGCTTAAGGAACTAACTATATTGTTGTCGCTAAGACGTCACAACAAATAATTTTCTAAATTTTCTATATCTTTTTTTCTATCATCTCTATCTTTCTCATTTGGAAGAAACATATCAACATTAACATCATTGATAACAGATGATTCAGATTCTAAGCGTGAGTTATACAACATTGTTAATATGTACTGTCGCTTATTTGTTATTCGTGTCGTAATTTGATGATATTTTTGTATGACGTGCTCTATTTGATAATAATTTAATTTTAAAAGTACACTTTTGACCAGCTCGACATTTTTGTATTCGTTTGCTATTTTGATAGTTTTACTATGTGACATTACTACATCTAGTATATTGCTTACAATTTCATCTATAAACTTTACATCATATTGATGAGAGTTGCACAGATTTTCATATTCAATATTCTTTTTGATAAGAGTTTCATAAGCTGCTAAAGTGTCCACGCTTTCTAGTCCGTTTTCGTCTAGTCCTGTCAGATCAGACAGATTAGAATCATTATTATTTAATTTATTATTATTTATATAATTATTATTATGTTCGGGGTTTTCCATATCTGGAAAACCCATATCTGGAAAATCCCGAAGTAGTGATGTTTCATGGGTTTGATTAGTTTCTTTAATTTTGGGAACTTCATAAATGATACTCTCCCACCTTATAATTATCCCTTTTTCATCTCTAATTGGGTTTTTTTCATAATATCCATACTTTTTTAACTCTTTTAAACCTGAATATACAGAATCAAAGCCATCTTTTGAATGTTTTACCAGATCCGATACAATTACTTTCCAATTATCAGGCTTTGATAATAAATAGGCTAGAATCCCTTTAGCTTTGTATGACAATCGATCATCTTCTAAAAAAGTTTTATCAATAATAACAAAATTGCTAGGACGTTTTTTGACTCTAATAATTTCATTTAATTTTTTTTCTTGACTTTTTCCCGTTTCTGATTTATTATCCATATTAGTTGTAGTGTTTACCTGTTCGTTTTGAGAGGCGTTGTGGGTAAACACTTTTTTTTCGTTTTTTTCTTCGTTTTTCATAAATAAAATCCTTTCTGTACTTTTTTAATAAGGAAAACTAGAGTTTTTTCATATAATAATAAAAAAAGGATATGCCTAATGACATATCCTCATGCAATCTACACCCCACACCTTTATTATTTTATTCCCCCACTACTTCATAAATTGTAAGGTACACGAAAAAAACAGCGCAAACACAATTAATAATTACTTGCATTTATATTATATTAACGCTATAATAACACTTAAGTGTGGTAACTGTAGATAATCTATTTTGCGCGAGTATGGGGATACTCACCAAAGCTTATCTGTATTGGTAGTACAGATAAGTGGTTGCCACTTTAATTTTAAATTTTAAATTAATTTAGAAAATAGAAAATCTTGTAAAATCAATTTTAACATCATTACAATAATATTTCAACATTTTTTGCATAATTTTAAGAAGAATACAAAAGTATTCTTTTTTTTATGCTGTAATATTCTATTATATCTCGAACCGCTGCCGGAAATTTCCGGTAGTGGGAATAAGTTTTACTAAGCCCCTGTCTTCCAGTTCCGCTTACATATAACTTAATAGCTTGATTTTTCAGCTTTTCCGAAAAAAAAAAAGGAAGGAAGGAAGTACTTTTTTTTTAAATTTATAAAGAGAAAAACAACGCACATTCCGCGCCCCGCATAGCCCGTAGGGGGCTGGTAGTACCTTTTCTTATTTGCTTGAGCTATATAGAATATTATAGCACATCTGAAAAAATTTTGCTATATAGAAGCTGCTGCCGCTAGATTTTAGAGGGTGCAGCGAATCAGGAAAAGGGGATTGATTCGCAAAATTATTTGAAAAAGTGTGTATTTAAGCAGCTTACAGCATTAAACGAACGAACGCACGAAAAAAATTTTTAAGTAACTAGACCTTAATTGAGCGTTCATTCTGTCCCACAACGATTTTAAAGTTTGAAAGAACCTATTGAATAAATAAAAAACTGGGGATTGTAAAAATAAAGGAATGATGTTAAAATGAATAAAAATATGATAGCTAGAAAGTGTTTGATATAGATTTTAGAAATTATTGTATCAGCATGGTACAAAAACAAAATAAGGCAACTAACGCGACAGTATGCGACTACTGCCGCGTTGGGGAATGTATTCACGTTGGGGCGTGTTTACATTCAGCATAGATTTCTCTATAGCTGCCACTTTAATTATAACTTGTGCATGATATTTTCGCAATAGGTTTATTATATTTAGTGGTAGTTGTAGGGATAGGAAGAGTATGTGGTAAGTTCGCATACTCTTTAATTTTATCAAAAGAGGTGACATAATTTTTATTAACTGTAATCTAAAAAATAGTAAAAATCTTTTATTTTCTGATATGTGCAAGCATTTTCATGTAGAAAAGAAGCAGAGAAAAAGCTTTAAGCATTGGTTATTATATGATACAACTATAGATCCATTTATATTTTTAGGGAATCTAAAGAAAGAGGACATTCAGGAAATAGAAAAATGGCTCAAGGAAAAACAGAAAGAATTGTTAAAACAAGAAAAATAAAAAAGGCGGTAGCAGGGTATAAAATGCTATCGTCTTTTTTTGCCCTTTTAAAGAAATTTTATATCAATATAATATAAATTATCATAGATAGAATAAAAATTGAAATTTGGGGCAAATAAATTGATTTGAGAGGGTATTTTTTTTCATTTATCTTTTCAACAAATTTCTTTTGTCTTTCTATAACTTTTTTTTGCTGTTTATAAAAATACAGTATACAATATACAAACGTTTCAACTTCCTAAAATGAGGGTTGTCGGAAGTTAAAAACAGAATAAATGTTCGACAAGAAGTACTTCATATTTTCTGGAAGAAATTGGAGAAAATCTTAGAAAAGAACTGGTGTTCTAAGAAAAAAGGTTGTAGGAAGTTAAAATAGAACTGGTGTTCGCTAAGAGATTATTTTTGTATATTGTATACAATAAAAAAGAAATGAAGAGAGAAGGAAGAGAGAAAAAACGAAAAAGACCAGACGGCAGCGGATCGGCTGCTCCCTCTTCTCTCTTTCTACCTGTAAAGAAATTATTTGGGGACATTTGTCCGTTGCCGAATTTGGCAATACATGAAATAATTTGCTTGCATGGTTACGCGCGTGTAAACTATAGTATCATGTAATCTACCACCCACCTAAAATTATTTAGTAAAAATCATTAAAAAATGACTATTTTTGACTACTTTTGACTACTTTTCGACAGCTAAAACTTAACAAAACCTAACAAAATCTTACTTTCCTCACGTTTTAATCTATTATTTAAAAAATTTTTCATTTAGGGAATTTTTGCGCAAGAAAAGAAGGGCTGCGGTCTTTCTTCCAGAACACTAAAACTTTTTTCCAGCCCCCTACTTCTGTAGTTTTCTGTAGTAAATTATTTTTTTATGATCTTAAATTGTGAAGCTCTCTTCTTTTTCTCTTTGATTTTTGTTT
>CAOXTD010000036.1 GCA_948560265.1 uncultured Clostridia bacterium
GTCTTAACCGCTTGACCACGGGGCCATAATTAAATTTTTGCTAGGATTTAAGTTGCTAACAGCTTAAATCCTAGTTTGGTGAGCCATCGCGGACTCGAACCGCGGACAACTTGATTAAAAGTCAAGTGCTCTACCACCTGAGCTAATGACCCAAGTCTAAAGCCAGTTAACATTTTTATGTTAGCACAGGCTCTATTTTAAACTATTTTTTAGAATTTGTCAATATTATTTTTCATTTTTTGTCACACTTTTGCAATTTTTTTCTCATTTTCTATAAAAAAGTGGACAATTCTAATTAAATTTCTATGCATTTAGTTGTTTCATTAGTTCTTCAACATCAATGCCGTGTACTTCACATGCCTCTTCAATTGTTTCTGCTTGTGATGCTGGACAGCCTAGGCAATGCATACCTGCGTTTAATAATATATCTGCCTTTTCTGGCGCTACTTCTAATAATTTTCCAATTGTCATATCTTTACTAATTTCCATTTATATTCTCCTTTCTATTTTATTATCAACTTTTTATATTCTATCACATTTTTTTCAAAAAGTATAGACAAACTTATTTTTTTGTTGTAGAATGCTTTTACTGGAAGGAGTGATGCACTATAGAATTAGTTGATTATTTTTTTATCCTTTTTATTATAAATTCTTTCGTCTTTTTTTATTCAATATATACTTTTTTCGAGATGAAAATTTTCCACAGCAAACAAGGTTCAAAGCTTAATATAAAAAAACATTCTATAGATAGGAGATGATTTTACGATAAAACGCATCTTTTTTACTTTTGCTATTGTTCTCTTTCTTTGCTTTATTGGTTATTCTATCTTTCTTCCCTTATATTCTTCTTCAACTGTTATAATAGATTATGGAATAAAGCCATTTAATATTTGTACAGAGCAGCCTGTCCTTTGGCAGTATTGTAAATACTGGTTTGCTTTTACTTATATTTTCACTTCTTTCTTTATATCTAATTGCTTTTTTCATTTGTTTTGTAAAATATTTTTTCATTTTTCAAAAGGTTCTCCAAAAATCAAAAATGTAATTACTAAAAATCAAAATTCTCATTCCTTCATTGAGCATTCCCCCATTATTAAACCATTGGAATTACTGATTCGGTGAAAGTGAAAAAACAAAAGAATTAATCTATTTGCCTGAAAAAAGTTTGTACCAAAATATTTTAATTACAGGTACAATTGGAACTGGTAAAACTAGTAGTGCAATGTATCCGTTTACGAAACAGCTTATGAGTTATTGTCATCAAAATTTCGACAAAAAATTGGGCATGCTAATATTAGATGTAAAAGGAAATTACTATCAAAAAGTATTAGAATTTGCAAAAGAACTCAATAGATTACAAGATATTATTGTTATTGAATTAGGTGGAAAATACCATTATAATCCATTACATAAACCTAATTTAAAACCGATTATTTTAGCCAATCGTTTAAAAACTATTTTGTTGTTATTTTCTAAAAATAATTCTGAAACTTATTGGTTAGATGAAGCAGAGAAAGTTTTGGCTGAAGCAATTAAGCTATGCCGTCTTTATAATAATAACTATGTAACTTTTGAGGAACTTCATAAATTAATTACTCAACCTACTTATTATTTAGAAAAAATAACTTTACTTCGTGAAAAATTTATTCAAAATGTTTTTTCTCAAAATGAAATTTATGACTTACTTTCTAGTATTACTTTTTTCGAGAAAGAATTTTTAAGTTTAGATAATAGAACTTTATCTATTCTAAAGTCTGAAATTACTCGTATTACCAATTGCTTTATTTCTGATTATGAAATTTTAAGAACTTTTAATCCAACTCAAACAGAATTAAATTTTCTTGGTTTTGAACAAGTACTAAAGCAAGGAAAAATTGTAGTACTTAATATGAATGTCAGTGAATATAGCAATTTATCTAAAATTATTGCAGCTTACCTAAAACTTGACTTTCAAACAGAAGTAATGGCAAGGCTTTCTAAAAGTTCTAACAATGAACTTCGTAGTGTTTGCTTTATTTCTGATGAGTATTCTGAATATTGTACTGAGACGGATGCCAATTTTTTCGCCCAAAGTAGAGAAGCTAAGTGTATTAATATTATTGCTACCCAGAGTTACACTTCATTATTAAATACTTTACATGATCAGTCCTCTGTTAATGTTATTGTTCAAAATCTAATTAATAAGTTATGGTTTCGTAGTGATGATTTATGGACCATTGAAAGTGCACAAAAGCAAATCGGTAAAGAAGAAAAGGAAAGAATTTCAAAAGGAATCTCTGAAAATGCTAAAGAAACAGTTTTTAACTATTTTACCAATTCCCTTCATTCTCAAAATTCTAGTATCTCAGAAACCATTAGCACTTACACACATTCAGATTTTGTTTATGATACTAATTTTTTCACACAATCTTTAGAAAATTTTACTTGTCTATCATTCCTATCAAACGGCATAAAAATTATTGCCCCTCAAAAAATTCATTTATTACCTTATTTTATTTCGCACCCATATTAATTTAATACTTATCGTTTTTAATTTTAAATTATTTCAAGGAGGTTTTTTATGTTTTCTAAAAAAATATTTCATTTTATTTCTTATCAGCAATGCTTTATATTAATTTTTTTTATTTTATTCTTTATCTTTTTTATCC
Source organism: uncultured Clostridia bacterium (assembly GCA_948560265.1). Lineage (GTDB taxonomy): Bacteria > Bacillota > Clostridia > TANB77 > CAG-508 > CAG-273. Next base: position 2,649 of record CAOXTD010000036.1, read on the forward strand.
CTACAACCGTTCACGCAGGTTTATTCGATGGCACTCCTGCTTTAGTAGATAAATTAAACTCTGCCTTTGAAAAAATTGAAGATTGGCTATTAAAATTAGCCACACCAGCTGCAGCAGTTGCCGTGGCGGTGGGCGTATTTATGAAAAAATTTAGTTTTGGAGATGAAGAAAGAATTAGAACTGCTAAAAAAATTATTCGAGGAAGCTTGTTTTCTTATGGTTTTATTCTGGTTCTTAACTTAATTTTATCTGCAATTAAAAGTTTATTAACTTAGGAGGCTTAATTTATGGAAGAAACTTCTTCTTTGACTAATTCTATTATTCAAACTATTAATTCTATTTTCCAAACTCTTTTTTCTTCTATTGATAATAATATTTATAAAATATTAGATGACTTAGTTTTTATTGACAGTGATATTCTAAATAATTCTATTTTTGAAAAAATATTTGGTACTAATACTTCAAATGGATTATTAATTATTGCCAACTCTCTTTTAATTGGTTTCGCTCTTTATTATGGAGTTCGTCTGCTCTATTCTTATTACATGAATTTACAAATTGAGAAACCTTATCAATTTATATTCAAATTATTAATTTTTGGTATTATAATGAATTGTTCGTTCTCCATTTGCCAACAATTCCTAGAATTAAATAGTTTTATTTCTCAGGCAATACAAAGTTTGGGTAAGCATTTATTTGGATATAATATTTCTTTTTCCGAATTAATTCTTCAACTAAATAAATCTATTTCTCTTGGTGAAGCAGAATTAAACATTTTTTCTTTTGAAGGGCTAATAAAAGGATTTATCTCTTTTGGCTTATTTAATTTAATCTTTTCGTATTCTTTAAGATTTGTGTTAGTAAAATTATTTGTTCTATTAACACCCTTTGCCATTTTAAGTCTAATTAATCAATCCACTTCATGGTTCTTCAAAACCTGGTTTAGAACAGTTCTATCTCTACTATTACAACAAAGTTTAGTTGCTATAATTCTATTATTACTCTTTTCTATTAACTTATCTTCTACAGATATTTTTTCTCAATTATTATGCGTTGGGGGAATGTATGCTTTAATTCGAGCAAATTCATATATGAGATCTTTAATAGGGGGAATTTCAACTGATGTATCAAATAATCTAAATATTGGTTCCAATTTATTAAAAAATATATAGACATATTAAAACGTTTATTTAATTTAGAAAGGAGAAAAAATTGAAATTTATTTTTCCACAGAATTATAATTTTAAAAATAAATTTTTAGGTATTATTGATTATTCTACTTTATTATTAAATATTATTTGGGATTTATTTATCTTTGCTTTAGTTAATTTATTTTTTAAAAATACAACAATCATAATATTCATTTTTATCATTTTTAGTTTACCAATATTTTTATTTAGTATTGTCGGTTTTAATCACGAAAATATTATTTATATTTTATTTTATTTAATTAAGTATTTTAAAAGTATTAAATTATATTTCTATTGTAAAAATTCTCCTATTTTTTAATTACTTTTATATTACATATTTATCCTTATTACTTCAGATTTTACTCAATATTTTTCTATAAAGATAATAATATCTCTCAGATTTTTCCTAAAGGGATATTGTTGTCTTTTTGTATGTCACTTCTATTTTTAGTCTTTTTTTACTATTCTTCTCCTTTCTTTTCTCTTTTTTAGTTTCTTCCTTCCTTTTATATTTCTTTCATTATGTCTACCATTTTACTTTTTTCTGCTCTTTCTATTTTTTACTCCTTTTCCTTTTATTCCGAAGAAATTTTTCTTGTTTCTCCTTTCTTTATTGTGTCTTTTTATTATTCGTAATCATGTTTTTTGACTAAAACTTTTTACTTCATGTCGTCTTTCTTTTTTATCATTGCTTTCTGCTTATTGATTTTCACTTTACTTTTTGTCAATTTTTTATTCTCCTTTTTATATGCAATTTTTCCTTTATCTCACTATTCCTTTTTGCTACTTTTTCCTTTCTATTTAATTTGCTTTCTTCTCTACTTTTTATCATTTTTTTCCATTA
>CAOXTD010000037.1 GCA_948560265.1 uncultured Clostridia bacterium
ACAACAGAAAATCAAATTATTATATTATTTATTCCAACAAAGATAATAGATATATTTTAGATATATTTCAATGCTAAAATGAACTTAGCATTGAAATATTTTTTATGCTATTTTATAGATTTGAGGAGGAAAAAACATGTTAAAAAAGGTAGGTTTAGTAATTATGGTAGTCGTTCTATTAGGAGGAATAGGAATTCTTTTAATTCCTAAGGAAGATAAATCCAAAATAGGAGATGAAAATTTAGAAAGTTTAAAAGGTAATTCAAAAGTATCTTCTAACGCAAAAGACAAAAATGAAAAAATGGTATATATCGAACCAGGGCAAATAAGCAATTTTGATAAAGGCTATTATTATATTGATAATGGGGATGACGGAAACAATATAAAATTCTTCGATTATTCTGCTAAAAAAGAAATTTATTTATGTAACAAACCAAATTGTAAACATGACACAAAAGAATGTAGTTCCTATTTAGATATAGCAGAAGCAAATGATTTATTTGTATATAACAACTACTTATATTTAATATCAGGTTCTGGAAGTACTACAATAATGAGTGCCACAATGGGTGAAGAGGGTACCTCTATATCAGAAGGAGGAGGGAAAACACCAAGTATATATAGAATGAATTTAGATGGTACCAATAAAACTAAATTATTTGAATGTCCATCAGGAGTAGAACTCGGTTCCAGTTTTATATTTGAAGGAAACAATTTATATACCTTCTTTTCCAAAAATAAAACAGTAGAATTATCCAAAAATTCTTATACATCCATAGAAACAGACAGAGAATTAGTCAAAATAAGTTTAGAAACCAAAAAATATGAAGAACTATTAGACAGTAAAAATAGAAAAATGATTCGGAGTATATAATAAAAAGATAGTGCTAGAAGAAATTGTATATAAACAAGATCCAGAGGAATTTTTAAATAATGATAATGCCTATATCAATAATTTAAGAAATTCTACTAAAAAAATAAAACTATTTGATGTATCTAGTAAAACGGAAAAAGAAATTTATCAAGATATTTACCAAAATATAGAGGATATACAATATGAAAATGGAAAGGTTTATTTTATAGCACACAAAGGTCAAAAAATAGAGTATATAGATTTAGAAACAAAACAAAAACAAACATTATGTAAGTTACCAAAAGAAGGGGTAACTCTAAATGGAATATATGATAATAAATTGCAGTACATCTACTATACAGGAAGTGAAGGAAAAGTGGATAAAGCATACTATATCGATTTAGAAACAAAAGAGAGTAAAGAAATGAAACTATTTGATAAAAATGGATATTTAGTAGAAATATTAGCGGAAAACAAAGAATTTTACTTTGTAAGAAAAGGTTATGAGTTAGGAGCTGAATACACAACTTGGGCAGGAACAAAACAGCAAGATATAGAAAGAATAAACTATGCATTAATGAAAAAAGAAGATTACTGGAGTTCAAAACCAAAATATATAGACATAAAAAATACATAAAAGAACAAGGAGAGCAAACTATGTTAGAAATAGTTAATTTAAGCAAAAGCTACAAGGAAAAAAAGGTGCTAGATAATATAAATTTAAAACTAGAAAATGGATTATATGGACTACTTCGGACCAAATGGAGCAGGAAAGAGTACCTTAATGAATATTATAACAGATAACTTGAAACTAGACAGTGGAAAAATACTATGGAATGGACAAGAAAGTAAGACACTAGGTGCAAAATATAGAGAAATATTAGGATATATGCCACAAGGGCAAGGGTTGTACAATGGATTTACAGCAAAAAGATTTTTAAATTATATTGCAGTATTAAAAGAGGTCCCAAAAGAAGAAATAGAAATGCAAATTCAAAAAGTGAGTAAAAGTGTTAACTTACAAGATGAACTGGGCAAAAAAATTGGGATGTATTCAGGAGGAATGAAACAAAGATTGCTAATTGCAGCAACTATTATAGGAAACCCAAAGTTACTTATATTTGACGAGCCTACAGCAGGACTAGATCCAAAAGAAAGAATTAGAGTGAAAAAAATAATGAGTGAACTTGCAAAAGACAAAATTGTCATTATTGCAACACATATAGTTCCAGATATAGAAAACATTGCAAATGAGATTATTATTTTGAAAGACGGAATTTTAAGAGAAAAAAATACACCAGAAGAATTGATAAGGAAGTATGCTGAAAATGGCGATTTGGAAGATGTATATATGAATATTTTTGGAGAATAAAGGAGGGAGAAATCAATTGGGTAAAATAATAAAACATGAATTCTTAAAAATATTCACAAGTAAACTATTTTTATATACATTAATAGTATTTATATTAGCAAATATTGTACTACTGATTTATACACAAAACATTGCAAAAAAGGATGAAATTCCATATTCAGCCTATAAAATCTTAAACGAAGAAATAAAGGATTTATCAGAACTAGAAAAGCAAGAACTAATAAGCAAAGAATATGAAAAAAATAATGCCTTTAGTATAATAAGTAATATAGTAAACAATAAAAATAGTGATGATGCGTATATAAGAGAATTTGCAGAAACTTTAAAAAACGAGAACAAAGAACTTTATGATAAATACATAAATGAATATGAAAATAGAACTTATAAATATACTGGCGATGAAGCAAAAGAACTTGAACTTTTTGAAGAAATCAAAAAAGAATATGATGAATGTAAAAATTATAAAAATACTATTACTGGAATTTTAGAAAAAGCAGATGACC
>CAOXTD010000038.1:0-2416 GCA_948560265.1 uncultured Clostridia bacterium
ATACATTTCCAGTTCCAACTGAGAATAATGTTACCATTAGTATAAATGACATCACTATTCCAAATGCACTACCTTTCAACTTTCTTTTCATATCTTACTCCTCCTTTCTTTTTACTTGCTTCAACAGACTAGACCTATAATAGGAATACTACAACATCTATTCTCCACATTTTAATTGCATCATCAAACATAGTACTAAACATTAAAAATACTAAAATTAGTCTAAAATTTAATAAAAAGTCTTTTTATTAAAAAAAGAGAACAATACTGTTCTCTCAGACTGTTGACAAAGTGGTATATTCAAAAAGAATATGCTACTTTTTTTATCTTGATTCTTATAATTTTTTCTATTTTTACTAAAATAAGTGAAATAATGCCATTATCTGAAGACTTTTTCCATCTCCAAATTGCCATTTTCTTTAAATTATGACACGCAAAAATCATCGTGGCATTTTGCTCATTTTTTAATAAACCACGAACTCTAGTAAACCTCAATCCATGCTGTTCTTTACAATCTCCAAATGTTCTTTCTATTGTTTCTTTTCTCAGTGGATAATTCTCTTTCCAAAGTTTTGTATATCTATTTTCATTTGCTTGTTCTTTGTATTCTTCCCATATATGACGCGTTACTACTTTTACACAATTTTTACTTTTTGTACATTGCTCTCTTAATGGACAATTCTTACATTTTTCTGGATTTGATTTATATTGTTTGTATCCATTCTTGTCTGTTGTACTATAAGTCAATACTTCGTTATTTGGACATATATAACAATCATAATATTCATCATATGCATATTCGTACTTCTTAAATAAACCTTTTCCTGTCATTGGTCTTTTGTATGGCATTAATGGTTCATGACCTGATAAGATAATTTCTCTACAAATTGCTGGCTTCACATATCCTGCATCTAAACATACATTTTTTATTTGTTCTTTAAATTTTTCATTTAATATATTGTAGGCCTTAAAAAAGGCTACACTATCATGAACATTACCTGGGGTTGTAATAGACGCTAAAACAAATCCATTTTTATCACAAAAGGTCTGATGGGTATAAGCAAAACACTTTTCTTTTTCACCTTTATGGAAACAGCCACTTTCTGGATCTGTTTTACTTTCTTTTATATGTTTCGTATTAATATTTTCCTTAATTTCACCAGTTTCTTCATCAAACATGATTTCTACCTTTTCTATTTCTTTTAATGGCTTCTTTCCATGAGTAATTCTATCTTCATTAATCTCTTGTAGCATAGCATCTTCATAGACTTTTTTCACTATTTCAACTTCTACATCTTTATATTTATTTTTATTGGCATTGGCCTTTTGATGAGTTCCATCCCCAAAAACTGTTTCCATATCCACAAATCCATATTTCATTGCTTGATTTAAAATGGTATCAAATATTTGATTAAATACATTACTATCCTTATATCTTCTAATATAGTTTTGACTCCATGTTGAATAATTAGGTATTTCATCATAAATTGAAAGACCTAAATACCATCTATATGCCATATTTACTTTGCATTCTTCACAAGTTCTTCTCATCGAGTTAATTCCAAATACTATATTTATAAATATCAATTTAAAAAGTACCACAGGGGGAATACTTGGTCTACCAGATACACTATATAAATTTTTTACCAATTCTTCTATAAACGTAAAATCGATACAGCTATCTAGTTTTCTTACTAAATGTTCCTCAGGTACTAATTCTTCTAATGTACTTAATATCATACAATCGTTTTTTCTAATTTGTTTAGTCATTGCCATAAATCATAACACCTCTATCTAACCAATACTATTATCTCATAAAATTCATAAAAAAACGAGATATTTATGACTTAATTTGGTTAGATAAAGTCTATCTCGTAACTATATTATACTATAACATTTATAATTTTAAAAGACTGTTCACAAAAAATTATTTGTCAACAGCCTGAAATCTCTAATTTCATAGAGATTTATTTTATTTCTAATAGATAACTGGTATTTCCCATTTCTTTCCTGTATAATGAAACTAGGTGATAAAATGGCAAAAATAATATTAGTAGATGGAAACAACCTCTTATTTCGTAGTTATTATGCAACAGCATATACTGGCAATTTCATGAAAAATAGCAAGGATTTTCCAACGAATGCCTTATTTGGATTTACCAATATGATAAATAAAATCATTTTAGAAGAAAAACCAACGCATATCATGGTAGCTTTCGATAAAGGAAAAACATTTAGACATGAAAAATATACAGATTATAAAGGAGGAAGAATAGAAACACCAAATGAATTAAAAGCTCAATTTCCAGTGGCCAAGCAGTTGTTAACAGAAATGGGAATTACTTATTTTGAAATTGACAACTATGAAGCAGATGACATCATAGGAACGTTTGCTCGTTATTGTGATGAAAAAAAA
>CAOXTD010000038.1:2428-2643 GCA_948560265.1 uncultured Clostridia bacterium
CATTATCAGTAGTGATAAAGATTTACTTCAATTAATCAGCCATGATGTCGATATGAAACTATTAAAACAAAAAGATTATATTCGTTATAATTATGAATCCTTTCAAGAAGATTATGGAATTGTTCCAGAAAGAATGATAGACTTAAAATCGTTAATGGGAGATAGTTCTGATAATATTCCTGGAGTAAAAGGAATCGGAGAAAAAACAGCCTTAA
>CAOXTD010000039.1 GCA_948560265.1 uncultured Clostridia bacterium
ATTCTTTAATAACACCGTGTGTGTGTGTGTGTGTGTGTGTACAGCCTCAATACTTTCAAGGCTCATTCCTTTTCCTTTCATCCTCTTTTTTCCTCCCATGTTTCTTAGTATTTACCTCATTTGTTTTTTTATACTATTTTTTATTTCTTTTAGTATAACATTTTGTTTTAAATTGTGTCAATATATATCTATATAATTTTCATATAAAAAAATAGTTACTATTAACTTTTTAGTTAATAGTAGCCCTCTCTCAAAGAATACAGCATATTGTGCTCGAACTGTTCCATGTGTCTGTTACTCCTGTCAATATATCTATTTATTATTTACAATTTTAATAACCATTCTAATATCTTTATCTTATATAATTAAACCGTTTGTGAAAAGAGCAATTTTTCTATTTCTCCAATTAAATATAGTGGTATATTAGTAAGCCATTCCTCTTTTCTATAATCAGACATTGAAGTTCTAATATTCGTTTTTGTATCATATCTTTGTACAAATGATTTTAGACTTTTGGCTTGTAAATTTTCATTTGCTTTTACTTCAATCGGAATATTTTCTTTTCCTAGTTGTATGATAAAATCTATTTCACACTGACTTTTTTCTGAAGACCAATAAAAAATTGGTGTATTTAGGTTTTCTTCTAACTCTGTTAACACATATTGCTCTGTAAGTGCTCCCTTAAATTCCACAAATATTTCATTTCCCTCTAATATTGTTTTAATATCTAATTTTGCCATTGCACACAGTAAACCTACATCTAGCAAATATAGTTTAAAGGCATTAAAATCTTGGTAGGCAGATAAAGGAACTTTACAATCATTTACTCTATTTATTTGATACACTAATCCACAATCAATTAACCAAGATAGTGCTACTTCATATTCTCTAGCTCTTGCTCCTTCTTTTACTAATCCATAGATAAACTTTTTATTCTCCTTTGCTAATTGTGTTGGTATATTGTTCCACAACTGTCTAATTCTCGGGATAATTGTATTAGGTGCATGCTTTGAAAAGTCTTGTTCATATGCACTTAAAAGAATTTCTTGCTTCTTTCTCACTTCTTCAAAGTCTTTGTTTTCCACATAAGACGCCACTACTTCTGGCATCCCACCTATATAGAAGTATTGTTTCAAATAATCCTTCAATTTCTCTGAAAAAACTTTGATTAGTTCTATATTTTTTTGCTCCATTAAGTTAGTTAACTCTTCTTCTCCCAAAGCCTTTAAAAATTCTTTAAAAGTAAGTGGTTTTAAATCTAAAAATTCAATCTTTCCTACAGGAAACGATGTGCCTTCATGCATTGCTACGCCTAATAAAGATCCTGCTGCTATAATGTGATATTGATTTGCATTTTCAAAAAAATATTTCAAAGATTTTAATGCTTTTGGTACTTCTTGAACTTCATCAAAGATAATTAAAGTATTTTCTGGCTCTATATTAATACCTGATTCAATCTTCAATCCTTGTATCATTTTTTCTATATCAAAATCACCAGAAAAAAGTTGCAGCATTCTAGAATTATCATCAAAGTTAATATATGCACATTTTTCATAATATTTCTCTCCGAACTCTTTCATGAGCCAAGTTTTTCCTACTTGCCTTGCACCTCTTAATATCAGTGGTTTTCTATCTTTCTTGTTTTTCCATTTTTTTAATTCTTCTATTTTATATCTATACATATTGCATCACCTATTATTATTATATGTTAAAAGTTCACAAAAGTCAAACGACTTTTGTGAACTTTGTCACATTTTCAAAACGAGTCTCACTTCGGACTATAATGGATTATTCAAGTTAACTTCTGCCTCCTCTATAAAGCTATACTTTTTTAAATTTGTTTTTTATACTATTTTTTATTTCTTTTTACTCTCAAACATGGCTAAAAATAGCTTAAAATGCCTTTTTTGCGTGTTTAAAACACATTGTTTTGCCAGATTCAGACCTAGATGCTAAAGCCAGGCGCAACGCCACTGTTGCCGCTCGCGTTGCCAATGTAGATACTGCCGTTGCCGTCGATAATGCAGAAGGTGTTGCTGTTGTAGTAACGAGGTGAACGAAGCCACCACCAGGTCGCACTACCTGAGGCACTTGGTCTCTTCTGACGTCCCGTACTCGAACTGTTCCATGCGTCTGTTACTCCTTGGTAATATTTATACTGTGGT
>CAOXTD010000040.1 GCA_948560265.1 uncultured Clostridia bacterium
TTTATAATGATTACCTGCACCAAAAAGATATCTGTCATACTCTGATATTGTAGGTGCAAAAGAATATGCATCATATGTTGTCCATTGATTTCCTTCGTAATCTGTAAGAGATAACTGATATCTAAACCATTCTTGTCTATCTTCTATGATGACTTCAAAAAAACCATCTTCATGTATCTTCATCATAGGATATGTTTTATCTTGGTCAGCATCATCTACTACTACAATTTCTTTTGCTTGTGGTACAAAAGCTCTTACTGCTACAAATTTTTCTCCCTCATGCTCTACCTCATGCATACCTAAAACGTGGTGGGGTTCACCGTGTTCTACATTCACGATTTGAAACAATTCATTTAAATTAGTTGTTGTAATCATACTTCTTGCTGCTTACGCAGCCTCACCCCTTTCTAAATTATTGGTTATGTTACGTTAAAATGATATAGACAACAGTTCCTTGTTAGAAGTACAATAAAATTAAATAAAACATATTTTCTCCCAGAAAGGAGCTGTTTCTATGCATAAATATAAAAATTACTTTTAAAGACTTTTCTATTTCTTGTCCTCATTGTTTTTTTCAATCCATTTGGCGTTATGGAAAAGATAAATATGGACATCAAAAATATTGTTGTTGTAATTGTTATCACCAGTTTACTTTAGAACCTAATAAAACTATAATTTCTAAAAAAGGCTATCCGAAGTGTCCTATTTGTGGTAGAAATACATTTATTTGGCATAAGTATGACTTCTATATTCATTTTAAATGTAATTCTAAAAAATCTGGACATTCTATCAAAGTTCCTACTATCCATCCGAACTTTTATAAAAAGAAGTTCCCTACTTTTGCAACAGCTTCTTTTAAAAGATTTCGTTTTGCACCAAATGTTATTTTATATGCTCTTACTCTTTATTTTGAAGCTTCTTGCTCTCTCAGACAGATACAAAGACTATTGAGAAAACAGATGTCTATTCGTGTTTCTCACGTTTCTATTTATCGTTGGATGCGTCATTTTGCTTCTTTTTTTAGAACTGTTTCTCACTTTCTTCTACAAAAAGCAAATTTACAATCTGATGAATGGCACGTTGACGAAACTTATATTAAAGTAAAAGGGCAAAATCATTCTTTATGGATACTACTAGATTCTGAAACAAGGGTTGTGATTGCTTTTTGCTTATCTAGTGTAAGAGATAGTAATACTGCTCTTACACTCTTTGAAAAATCACGTAATATTACAGATGCTTCTCCTTTGACAATCATTACAGACGGTTTGGATGCTTATAATATGCCTATTCTGCTTGCTTATCCCAAATCGAAACATCATAGGTATCCATCATTTGCTGATGATTGCAGTAATAATGTATTAGAATCTTTCAACAAAACTTTTAAGGCTTGGTACAAAACGAAAAAAGGATTTCATAGTTTTGATTCTGCTATGGATATGATTTCAAATTTTTTGTTTTATTATAATTTTATCCACAGTCATTCTTCTTTATCGGACCAAGCACCTGCTTGTGTTGCAGGTGTTCTATATTCTCAGGAACAAGCGAATCATTGGTTTTTGTTTTAAAAAATTTTTTCAGATATTCGCTTTTGTTTGTATGCCTTTTTTTGACTGTATTTTTAAAAGTCTTTTCTGTATTTTTATTTTCATATTAAGTTAACAAAACCAAATATTATTATTATGTTATCATATATAATAAAGTATAACAAATAG
>CAOXTD010000041.1 GCA_948560265.1 uncultured Clostridia bacterium
TATTTAATATTTTTAAGCAATAGAAAGTGCAAATATCTATCACTTAAAAATCGAGTAGAGAATAAATAATTATTTTATTTATTCCCTCTCACACCACCATACGTGCCGTTCGGGCATACGGCGGTTCAATTTGTACACTCAATATGTACTTTTGTATATTGGTCTAGTAAAAATACTAGACCTCTTTTTCTTAGCTTTTCTATATTAATAGCAAATTTCATCCAGTCTGTCTTACATACTAATTGATAACCTTTTCTTGTATTCGCTAATCCGTATGCAATATCTGCTTTTACTCCAAGCTGTTTTAGTGCTTCTTCTTTTCTTCCTGGTACTTTCCATTGTTTCCAGATTATTGCTCTTATTCGTGTTCTTAGGTGTTCATCAATCTCTGTTATTCTTCCCTTCATATTTGCTATCCTAAAGTAGTTTACCCAACCTCTAACTAGATAATTTATTTTCTTTATTCTAATATCTAAACTTATGCTCCAACTTCTTTTTGTAAGTTGTTTTAGTTTCCTTATTAACTTTTGATATGCTTTTAGGTGTGGTTTCGGTTTCCACTTTCCTCCTTTTGTTGCCCAAAAACTAAAACTTAGGTATTTTGTTTGTGTTGGTCTTGTTACTTTGCTTTTCTCTGCATTTACTTTTAACCCTAGTTTCTTCTCAATGTATTTGGTTATTGATGTTAGAACTCGGTTCGCTGCTTTTTCACTTTTAACAAGTATTATACAATCGTCTGCATATCTTACAAAATTTAATCCTCTTGCTTCAAGTTCTTTGTCTAGTTCGTTTAACATTATATTGCTTAGTAATGGGCTCAGATTTCCTCCTTGTGGTGTTCCTACTTTTGTTTCTATTACAACTCCATTTACCATTACTCCTGCACTTAGATATTTTCTTATTAATGACACTACATCTCCATCTTTTATTGTTCTTCCTATTATTGTGATTAATTTGTCTTGGTTTACTGTGTCAAAGAATTTCTCTAAGTCGATGTCTACTATCCAGTCATAGCCGTCGTTTAGATATTCTAATACTTTTATTACTGCTTGTTCACAGCTTCTTCTTGGTCTGAAGCCATAGCTGTTATTGTGAAACTGTTCTTCAAATATTGGTGTCAATTCTTGTACTATTGCTTGTTGTATTATCCTGTCCATTACTGTTGGTATTCCTAGATTTCTTTTCTGTCCATTTTCTTTTGGTATTTGAACTCTTTTAACTGGTTGTGGCTTATATTGTCTTTTCCTTATTTTATTTGTTATTTTGTCTTTGTTTTCTTTGATGTATTCTGCTATTTCTTCTACTGTTATTCCGTCTACTCCTGCCACTCCTTTGTTTTGATATACTTTCTTGTATGCCTTGTTTAAGTTTTCTTTGGCTAAGATTTTCTCTAAAAGTTCCATATTCTGTTTCCTCTTTCCTTTCCGTAGATAGATAAATCATTGATTTTGAGTAACCCTCTAGGATACGCCTATACTCTCCTCATTAACACATTCTAACTTTTATCTATCACTAAATTTATGGTAGTGAAAACACTACAAATTGTTCAGTCCTTCGAAAAAAAATACTTTTCTACTATGACCTCTGCTGACTTCTTGTGATAAACCTTTTTCGACCACTATTTCTAGTGTCCACAAGACCTCACAGGATAAGTCGTTTAACTTTCC
>CAOXTD010000042.1:0-446 GCA_948560265.1 uncultured Clostridia bacterium
TATTTGTTCTATATCCATCTTTTACTCCTTTATTATAAGATAATCTAAAATCCAAATAGTTACAAAATTTGACTAAAATTATCTTTATTTTGGCATAAAAAAAGTATGTGTATTCGCAGGTACACATACGACTAATTTGAATAACAACAACTTATTATAAGTTCATGTATTTTGTATTTAAATAGTAACATATTATTTTGAATTTGTCGAACGAAATAGTTAAATTTTCCTTAGCTATTTTGCGCTATGTTGATAGTACATAATATCTTAAAAAAATAGAAGAACATAATTAAAAGAAATAGAGAGATAAGATACAAAAAAGAATATTCATATTGTGCTATGAATATTCTTTTTCCTAGAAATTTTTTAGAGTTTTTTTTAGAGAAATTTACCTCAAACTCTGTATATGGTGAGCCAAGAGGGATTCGAACCCCCGACCCCAGGCT
>CAOXTD010000042.1:479-722 GCA_948560265.1 uncultured Clostridia bacterium
GATTCACATTAACCTGTATATTACTAGACACTGTAAGGTTATAAAAAATATAGTTACTAAAATTACCTAAAAATAAGCAAACCCTAAAATCTAAAAAAAAGTGAAATTTGTTAGAGTTTTGTTAGAGAAATTATTGCATAATAAAAAATGTATTACTACTTAATTTATAAAAATATGAGCCAATGGCGAGTATTTTTATAACACGATTAAAATATTTTATTTATTGAGCGGTAGCAAAATAAA
>CAOXTD010000043.1 GCA_948560265.1 uncultured Clostridia bacterium
GAGTTATACCTGTTGTACTATGTTTGATACATACAACTAGGTTACTCTGGTTATTCGTTAATTTATTCTTTCTATTATTTTCTATAAAATCACTTGTGTGTGTGTGTGTGTGTGTGTACAGCCTCAGCTGTTTCAGGTCTCAAACTTTTCATTTTCTTTTTCCTCCGCTTCTTTCTATGCATTTTATAGCTTTGCATTTTGCTACTTTTTTTGCTTTATTGCATAATTCTTTTGTTTTAATATTTCCTAATTTTTTGAAAAATATTCTAGTTCTTATCATATTTTTCATTTATTAGTTTATAACATTTTGTTTTATTTGTCAATATATCCTATTTTATTTTCCTGCTGTTTGCTTACAAAACATATCATTTTGTTAAGTCCAGACCTAGATGCTAAAGCCAGGCGCAACGCCAGTGCTGTAGCTCGCGTTGTAATTGCCGCTAATGCCGTTGCCGTCGATATAGCAGAAGTTGTAGCTGTTGCCGTAATGAGGTGAACGAAGCCACCACCAGATCGTACTGCCTGAGGCACTTGGTCTCTTCTGACGTCCTGCGCTTGAACTGTTCCATGCCTCTGTTACTCCTTGGTAATATTTATACTGGCTTCCTTCGCTTGTGATTGCATAGCCGTATGTTCCACTTCCATTATATCCGTTATTTACTACTTCGCTTGCTGCTAATA